>JAZTWT010000012.1:0-50047 GCA_045636045.1 Candidatus Enterousia sp.
AGAATATGCACTCATTGCCTGCATCGCCCCCAGACCCGTTGCCGCCATGGTTGCACCACCCAACATTTTGTTCGCCGTCGATTGTTCTTTGTCTTTCATTGCCTGGGCATTCTTTTCCAGTTCGTCGATTTTCTTCTTAGATTTTGCTTTCTTATCAACAACACACGATTTTCCATCATCAGATATTTTATACAACTCTACACATTCATCTATGATACAAACAACACTCTTGCTGGTCGCATCCCATTGACGATGCGCATTCTTTGCATTTTCCGGCAATGTTGCACACGGCCCAGAAATCACCACACACTTACCTGACTTTAATTCATACCCATCATTACACGAATCAATAACACATTCTTCGCTTTTTGATGTTGCATTCCACTGACGATGCGCAGTTTTTGCATTTTCCGGCAATGTTGCACATGCCCCAGAAATTTCCACACACTTATTTGACTTTATTTCATACCCATCATTACACGAATCAATAACACATTTGCCACCTTGCCATTTGGCACTGTTTGCGTTTTTATCGCCCGATTCACATGAATTACCATCCTGGTTTTGTGGTGCAACCCCTTCAGGTACATCTACAACATCTGCTTCTTGTGGAACTTCATGCTCTTGGGGTGCTGCCGATTCATCTTCTGACTGTTTAATACATTGCAAATCTGTTTTTGTCCCATCAATAATATTCAAAACATATTCTTTACCCAATCCTTTTGTCACCTGACAAAATGTTCCGGCAACACACCATCCCTGATAAACATTATCAGTATAAACAAAATAATAACCTGATTTACACTTTGTTGCCTCACACACACCTTGCCCGTTTGCCTCGCCCTCGACTGCATTCAGCCCATTCAAGACCTCAGCAGTACATGCATCATCCTGCGGCTGTACTGTGCTTTGTTCTTGCGAAACATCTTCATGCAAAACACACATGTTACCATCCAGACGATAACCTTCTTCACAGTCCGTCGCCTTCAAACTAAATTCATAATCCCAACCAAATTCTGAGTTATCATCATACGAATTCCACTGTCGTAAATAATATGGAACATCGACACTAACATCTGCAGCATCTTTGATGTTACAGATTATTTTTTGTTCCAGGCTACACTTTGAAATAATACGTTCAATGTCATCTTTATGTTGTGAAAGCATCTTTTGAATATTACAATAAGGTGTATCACAACCCGGATCCATCTCATCCAAAGAAAATTCTTTTTTTATTACATCCCAACACGTATCCTCATCTTGTGTAATTGAATTACTTACCTGATTTTCACAAGCATTACAATACTTACCCCCCCCATCATCCCAAGATACCATATACCCATCTTTACACGACTGAATAAAATAAACCCACTTTCCTTTTTCACAGATTCTATAACAATTTTTCGCCCCAGCATAATAAGAAAATCCAGCATATTGAGAAAATTCCGCAGAAAATACTACAGGGCAGCCTTGATTCTGTTCAATTTTACCATCAGCACATGCATCAACCTGCGGCTGTACTGTACTTTGTTGTTGCTGTCCTTCATTATCAACGCATTGCAAATCTGTTTTTGTTCCATCAATAATATTTAACACCTTTTCTGGCTCAGGATTATCTTTTTCCTTACAATATTCATTGGTTGCACACCACCCCATATCATTTCCACCTGAATCCACAACCATATATGCACCCGACACACACTCTGTAGCAATAACTGTAGCCTTGCAAAAACTATTCTTATCAGCAAAATACTCAGCCAACGCATCTATATAATACCGACTCTCAATCGGTGGCAGTATAAATTTATCAGATGGATACTCTACAACACCACACTCCTCATCCACAACAATTTTACATTTTGCAGCCAATCTAATCCCATCCAATCCAAAGTATCCAGATTCAAAATCTTTATCACAACCCGACGCTTGCTTCTCTTCACCATATCTATTTTCTACCAATTCCAAACATGAAACATCATCACTAGGAAATTCACACTTCCCACATCCACACCCATCATTATACTCTGCTGCTTCAGCAAACAAAGCCCCAGGCACCACAACAAAAAAACACAATAAAAATATGGTGATTATTTTTTTCAATTAGCATTCTCTCAAAACAATGGACTGATTATATCAAAATTCATCCCTGCGCGCAAATACAATCGCACATACACAAGAAAACATCAGTATTATTATCATCCATCCATCGCGCCCAATTATGCGATATGGCGTTTTATGCGCACCCCAAACCATGCCGTCCAACACACCCGTCGCACCAACCGGCAACATGGATACAATTTCCCCATCAGATGAAACAAATGCACTGATACCCGAATAATTCGCACGAACAATCGGCAAACCTGATTCAATCGCATATCGGCGCACCATATCCAAATGCTGATACGTACCCGGCGTATTTCCAAACCATCCATCATTGGTAATATTTACAATCGCATCAACCACCCCTGCCCCATCTGGGATTAATGAATCGGAAAAAATAATTTCATAACAAATTGCCGGCACAAAATGTAAACCATTAACATTCAGGTTTTCTGGACCATCGCCCGGTGCCAAATCAATCGATGCAGGCAAAAATCCCAACGGTCTATATTCACCAAATGGGACCAGGTGCGACTTGCTGTATATATGTTGCAATTTACCATCCATACCAATAATCGCCATTGAATTACGAATACGACCATCATCATCGATACTGTTTGCCCCCATAATAACAGGACGACCAATCTGGCGCACAAATTCAAAATCATCATCTGGCATAATCACAAATGGATATGATGTTTCTGGATAAATAACAATATCAGCAGGCGTTTCCTTAACATTTGCCAATGAAACCATTCTGTACAAATTCAGTTCCGCATTATTCAATGCCTGTTCACGATTATGCGTCGCCTTTTGCGATTGTGAAACAGCCGGCTGAACAATACGAATTGTAATACGTGCGTTATCCACCCCCACATCTGCATATAGCATATTCACCTGACCATAACCAAAACCAATATAGAACAACAATGCAAATATACCAAACACAACCCAACCAGAACGCGAATTATGGTGACGTAAAACCTCGACCACCGAAGCGGTCAATCCAACAATCACAAATGTCAATCCCAACGCCCCCCACAAAGACATTGAATTCGCCAATGCCGGCCACGGCACAGAAATATTTGCCAATGGATTCCACGGAAAACCCGTAAACATCCATTCACGCGCCCATAAAACCAATGTCCAAACACACGCAAACAAAAATACACGTGATGCCACACCGGTCTTGACACGTGCAATCGCAACAAAAGGCCATGAAAAAATCAATACACCAGCAATTCCCAAACCAATCACTGCCGGCACAGTCCAAATTGCAAACTGTCTGGTCAATTCTGGCACAACATAAATCGAATGCAATGTCCACCAAAACATCGAAATTGCATACATCGCACCAAATGGCGACACACGCAATAAACTGCACCAAAAACCACCAATATTTTTATTTCTTATCGTCAACCAATACGCACCTGCAACACCTAAAACTGTCGCCCACCAACAATAAAATGGCGCAAACCCAAACGCTGCAACCCCAGCAAACAATGCGTACAGCGCATATTGCCCCCAGCCATTTTCACGAACTTTAAACCGTTTAAAAAATGATACAAATCGACCCCCTGGACAACATGATGAATCACAACACACAAATTCATCTTCATCTGAATACGGATTTTTTATCCCCAATTTTTTCAAACTTTTGATTTCTTTCATTTCCATAATTGCCGCTTCATCATCTGTAATGTGGTCATACCCCATTAAATGATAACAACCATGCACCACCATATGCGCCACATGATTTTCAAACGAAACACCCGCCTCTTTAGCCTCTCTCATAACAGTATCAAAAGATATATAAATATCCCCCAACAAAACATCATCCCCCAATTCAAATGACAACACATTTGTTGGTCTGTCCACATCACGATACGTCTTGTTTATTTCATAAATTTCCGCATCATCAACCAATATTATCGACACCTCAGATTCTTTGTATACACCAGAATCCGCCGTACAGGCAATTTTTTCAAAATTTATTTTATATTTATTCCAACGTTCATCATGAACGTCAACAAACACTTTCATCGTATTCCCCCTATGCCATATTCCCTTTGTGTGTCGTTCCATACAGCAACAAATCCGCACGTGCATTTTTCTGTCGCACTTCTGTTGTTGCACGATTCATCGCATGACGCTTATCACGTGCACTGCCCAACGAATCCTTTTCCCGTGTAGCACGATTAATCGCATCTTGATATGATTGTCTGCGTGCGGCCGACAAATCTGCTTCCCGGGCATTTTCCAATGCGGTTTCAAAATTCTTAACTGCCAAACTATAATTCTGGCGCGCCTCAACAGCGTTTCCTTGTTTCTGGTAAATTTTTGCCATCTCCTCACGTGCCAGACCTGCGTTATAATACGAAGAAGCCTTGACCCCACGGTCCAACAACAGTGACCGATTCGCATTCATGCGTGCATTACCCTCTTTAACAACTGCAACACACTTCTCATAATAATTAATCGACTTATTCTTATCGCCTAACTTTTTATACATCAGCGCCAGACTGCTATACGCCTCCATATTATCAGCATCTTTTTTGATTGCCTGTTCATACAGGTCTGCCGCCTGTTCCAACCTGCCGGCGCGATATTCTGCCGCCGCCTTTGCCACCAAAGCCATAGATTCAGAAATCAATTTATCTTCATCTGTTTCAACTGTTGCGATTGTCTTTGGCAACTCAAAATTTCCCAACTGACTTAATGCCAAACGCCCATCTGCAACAGAATTAACAACCGTGCGTGTTTTCTTGTTCCCTGGCCCGGCCAATCCTAGGACATACTCAATCGTCTTCTGATTTGTCACAAAATGTCCATTTCTGACAACAGTATTTAAATTTGCACCATAAAAATTATCAACATCAGCATCCAAGATATCCTGCATTGTTATATATCCAGCAGCCAACATTCCACATACCCAGCGACGTTTTGGTGTTCCGCCATATTTTTCATAACCTGGCGTTATAAACGCATCTGCTATCTCCTGTGGGGTTTTTGCAGAATTTAATTTTTTACAAATCTCATCAATATGTCCTGGTAACTGATATCCCGCAACACACAATCCATAAAATTCATTTTCTGTAATAGGTCGTTTCATAAACACCTTAATTTTTGGATAAATATGATCAATCAAAAACTGTTGTGAATCCGCGATATCCTGATCCATACCCGATGATTTTGATGGTTTATGTGGCACAAAACCATTTCTACGGTTCGCCTTAGTATCTGTGTAATCACGAATTTTCATGCGACCATTTTTATCACGCGACCATGTCATACCAAAACCATGTGTCCAAACATTTTCTTTTGCCTGAACGACTGGTTCTGCCCGATATGTTTCAGTATATATAATTGGGATACATGTTATATTTTCCAGCGCAATACATTGTTCTATAAAATTAGATGCACCTGGATTCAGAATAATTTGTTTACCTGTATCAATCACAGTCCCATCCGCATCCGATATTACCAATCCTGGTCGCGTATCTTGAATAACCTCTTTCTTGGGGGCATCTTTATCATCTGCCAACACCGCATCACCAACCGCAGCCACACCACCGAAACTGGCCACCAACATTGTCCAATATGACAAATAGCCCAAAACCCACGGATTCTTTTTTACAAATCTGGTCATACGGGTTTCGCCCTGCTTTTTTCCTGTTTTTTCATCAACAGAATTTTCAGCTTGTTTTGCACTATCCTCTGCCACCTGTTCCAATTTACGCACCACAGAATTATCAATAAACACCTTGTTAAAAGCACGTGTCATATATTCTGTCAGCCACAACAGCGCCCCACCTGACAACTTTGCCCCCTGACCTGACAATTCCGCCCCCCATCTAAGTACATCCATACCTTCCCAATTCTTAATATCTTTTAAATGGACATTATCTGGAACTTTTATATTTTTTAAATTCTTGCGCAATTTTTTTATAAAATCAGCTGCCGCATTTGGTCCACGCCCAAACTTTTCCGCCTGTGTAATCTTTCTATACGCCATAACTTATCTCCTTCCCAACCCTGTCTTTTTTGCAATTTTTGAACGTTTACGCGCATACGCCGGCGCAACAAATGGGTAATCATCCGGCAATCCCCATTTTTCTCGATACTGTTGCGGTGTCAGGTTAAATCTACGCTTAATATACCTGCGTAACATTACATGCCATGTACCATCTTCCAGGCATTGAATTTTATCTGGCATAACAGAATCTTCAATCTGTTGTGGCGTGACAGAAGCCCCACGCAGAATTTCACGTGCATTTTTAACCGCCGCTTGCATCGTCAAAGACGGATTCGCCGCAATCGCCGCCGCGGCCAAATTAGCCACCGCCAACGCAAATTCAGAATTTTTATTTACCAACTTGCCAATTCCTTTATAATTTAATAAGATTATTATATCACAAATAAACCTTAAATAAAAGCCAAGTAAAATGACACGACCACTTGCCGATTTGATGCGCCCGAATACAGTTGACGATGTAATCGGTCAAATAAACCTGTTGGGTGAAAACGGCCTGGTTCGTCGCATGGTTGATAATAAAAAGTTATCAAATCTGATTTTATGGGGTCCGCCCGGATGCGGAAAAACCACGATTGCACGTGCATTGGCAAACTCTGTTGATATGGATTTTGTTCCAATGTCTGCAGTATTTTCTGGCACATCTGATATAAAAAAGGCTATGGATGCCGCACGCATGAACCGTGACATCGGTCGCAACACCCTGCTGTTTATCGACGAAATCCATCGTTTTAACAAAACGCAACAGGACACCCTGTTGCCATATCTAGAAGATGGTACGGTTGTATTTATCGGCGCAACCACCGAAAACCCCAGTTTTAATTTAAACAACGCATTATTATCGCGTTGCCACATCGGCGTACTGCAACCATTATCCAGCGAAGATTTATTAATTCTGATGCGACGCGCCGAAGATTTTACGAAACAAAAATTACCACTGGCCGAACAAACACGCACCCACCTGGCCCAAATGGCAGATGGCGATGCACGATTTTTATTAAACACTGTTGAATATTTATTCAATGCCAATTTCAAAACACCACTAACACCTGACGAACTGGACAATGCGGTACAGAAACGCGCCCCCCTGTCTGATAAACATGGTGACGAACATTATAATTTAATATCCGCTGTACACAAATCCCTGCGTGCCAGTGATACAGATGCGGCCCTGTATTGGACCGCGCGCATGATGACATCTGGCCAGGATCCAATGTACATATTTCGCCGTCTGACACGATTTGCAGTCGAAGATGTGGGATTGGCGGACCCAAACGCATTACAGGTTGCAATCGCGGCCTGGTCCGCATACGAAAGACTGGGCAGTCCCGAAGGCGACCTGGCACTGACCCAACTGGTCATATATTTGGGCACAGCCCCAAAAAGCGTTGGTAATTATCGCGCACAAAAGGCTGCGTATGCTGCTGCCCGTGCAACCGGCAGTCTGATGCCACCGAAAAACATTCTGAACGCACCAACAAAAATGATGAAAGATTTAGGATACAATGCCGGCTATATTTACGATCCTGACACAGCATCTGGATTTTCTGGTCAGAATTGTTTCCCTGAATCCATGCCACGCCAGAAATTCTATCAACCTATTGAACGCGGTTTTGAACGCGAAATCAAAAAAAGACTGGAATACTGGGACACGTTGCGCAAAAAAATCAACAACGAAACATGATTATAAATCATAAAAAATCCCCAATTTGGGGATTTTCTTAATAATTATTTTGTCTTTGATATTGCCACTGGGTCTTCATGGCCTGTCGCTGGGCAGCCTCGCTACCTTTTCTAATCCCCGCGGCTAAAGAATCCAAGCATTCTTGAAAATTCTTTTTATTTGAAAAACTTTCATATTTTGCACAATCTACCATCTTCCCATTAACATCAATCTTTGTATCTTCTATCTTTGGGTCTGAATTTTTCGCCATAACACCATAATCATGTGCCAACTGTTTCTTCAGTGCAGCCGACAAATCCGAACCGTTATTTGATGAATTATAAATTGTTTGCCAATTCGTATGCAGACACTCAAACACCTTGGCGGTAGATAACAATGTATTACAATCTGAAACACCGGCCTGCAAATATACACTGCGATTTTCCTGTCTATACCCACCAGACGAAGATGACGAAGCCCCAGAATCACTGGCGGCCCCCTTGGCCTGCAAACTGGTTGTCAAGACCGCCTTCTCCAACTGGGTTTTTAATCGCTTTATCATGGTTTCCAGGTAATCATACTGCTTGTACATTTGTTGCATCATCACAGTTGTTTTTAACGCAATAACATCGCGCATAAATGTTTTATCTGAACCAGATGGATTGGTTCCCATTCCAATATTATACACATGCGTTGAACACATGGCCAATGTCGGCACAATACGATTATTCTCATCCTGGTCACATCCGTCACTGGCCACCGCCACATTTCCAAATACAGACAACAGGACAATAAATACAGCAAAGATATTTTTAGTAAATTTCATATTAACTACCCTAGGAGCACGTTCCATCATTTCCAACAGGTTTGCTATCCGGACAATGACATTTACCATTCACCCATTGCCCATTAGAATCCTCGCACAATGTTGCCATCTCATTCTTTACACAGACACCTTCTGCATTCTCATGCTTTTTATCTGGACACTCACAATACGAATATTCATTATTCCATTTTCCACCCGATTGTTGACAAGCAGATGGATTCTTCACCATATTATCATGCTCAGCCTGAGTAATACACCTCATCGTCGTCCAATCAAAATGCAAAGCTTCGCCCCATCCATATTCAAGACACTTACAAGTAGCATTTTCCCACATAACAAATTGTCCCGATTTTTCACACAGACATTTCATTTTATCCGATGGTGTAGCCTTGTTCTGACACATTGTTATGATATTCTGGGCTGCCTGATTGTCTGTTGAATTAAACGACCCCATACTTCCGGCAAAATCATCCAACTCAGAATCCTTAACGCACACCGTTTTCGGCAGGGTCTGCAATGATGCCGCCTTTCGCAGTTCCTGGTAAACCGTTTCTCCAACACCGCAATATTTGTATAAATCCTTCACCCCTTGATTATCACTAAAACGCCCCCCCAACGACGCTGGTGCATCCTGCTCTATAATTCGTTCTAATGTTTCGATATCAACATTTGCCCTCTTCTTACGCCCTGCGAATAAGCCCGATGATTCCAGCACTGCTGATGCGCATCCAATACGAATTGATGAATCATAACTGCCTTCGGCCGAATCCAGCCACGCACGCTGAACATCGTGCTCATTTCCCAATGTTTTCTGCAAAACGCACGCAGGCGAATCTTCGGCCGGGATTACCTGACCAACAACACATTCCCTGCCCCCATTTGTACTGGTACTGGACACAGACTTTTTATTTGGACAATTATCATAATCATAAACACTGCGCGTGGTATCAGAACACAGATATTCTCCCCACACATTACACGCACCACTTAACATCATATAAATATCTGTAATATCAACACCAACAGACTGCGCAACAATCAGTGCATCATACAATTCATCCAACACATCATTATACGGCTGAAAGAACCCCATTGCCTTTTGCCGGAATGTTTTAACACGTTTTGGCCCAACACAATTATTGCCACGCGTATCACAACCCGCGTATGTAAATGTATCCTGCATCGTATCGCGCAGTGTTTTCAGTGCTACTTCTGCATTTTCAATCTTTGACTTTATCTGACCCGTAATCTGTTGACGCACCAATACATCAGGATCAATCCCTTTTTCGGCAGCCTCTATCTGCGCACGGCTCAACCCCATATTATCGGTTGCTGCCGCTGCCGCCGCTGCCTGTGCCTGGGCAGTTGCCGCTGCTGCGGCCTGGGCCTGCGCCTGGGCAGCTGCATTTTTCTGTTCCTCTAACGCAGCCTGCATCTGTTGCATTTGCTGGGCATTTTGTTGCTGCATTTCATACTGCATCTGTTGCATTTGCTGCTGCATTTGTTGTATTTGTGCACTACTTTGCGCGGCCGCAGCCTGGGCGGCAGCGTTTTGCGCAGCTAACTGTTGCTGTTGCACCTTGGCATTTGCATCTGCAACAATTTGCGCAGAAATATAATCGATTAAATCATTTCCATGCTTTTTACAGTTTTCATTGCTGTTAACACACCCCGACACAATCGTACGTGCAATTTCCATGGTTGTACACCCGGCACATTTCGGTTGCGCACAACGCAAAATCAATGAATTACAATTTCCAAAATCTGCCTTGGGCTTAATACCAACCGCCCCGTTTGCCTGGGTTCGATTATTCATTAACTGATTCCAGTTATTATTATTGGTTGCGCCACTGTCACCATTCCAGGCGGTCAGATTACTGCCCGCGGTTGTTGCAACATTCGCATCCGCAAACATTGGGATTGCGCAGAAAAACAAAACAAAAATTCGCTTTAAGATATGCATATTCTCTCTTAAAAGAGATTTTAACATAAAAAACAAATATATAAAAGACAATTTTTTCTAAAAAAACAAAAAACACCGCAACAGCGGTGTATTAATGCAAACATTATGCCCCGACGGGATGTGGGTTCAGAACCATATACAGCGATGGTCCTTCGTTTTTTTTCGGTGCAATGCTTACACCAAGACTTTACAACAACCCACCCCCATATACAACAGGTACCTCTCCCTATTCTATTGCATTCCAACCATAAATTCATCCCCATATTCTGCAACGACCAATCCACCAACGGTACAACGAATATCTTCCATACCATTTTTAACCTGACTTTTCTTTATCAGATGATTTGAAATCAATCCACCAGCCGTCCCCAGCACCACACCTGCAACAGAATCCGATGCCAAGCGCGCAGTGTTAAAATTACCCTCTTTATCCTTCCAAACACTAACCTTAGCACTGGCTGCAAACGAATTCAGAACAGACATAGCCGAATTTATTTTATCACGCACAACCTCTTGCTCGCGAATTTTATTAACAGAATCCATATGCTCTTTCATAAATTGCTTAATCAGGTTCTCTACCTCATCTCTCTGCATATAATTCTGCCCTGCCACATATTCTTCAATCAATCTAAGAACTTCTTTTTTTTGCGCGTCACTTAACGTTTCCGCAGTCCCAAGAACCAACTGAACAACATCCGCAACCTTTTTATCTTGCCCCTTCAGCATTTCAGATAAATTTGCAATTTGCTTTTTTTGCGCATCAGTCAACCCTTGCAAAGAATACAGGGAATTTACTAATTCTGCATTCTTGCCATACAGACCATCAACATCTGCTTTAACACCATCAATTCGTGTCCCCAGGCCAGATATCGCCACCCCCTGGTCGGTTGTCACACCATACAACCCACCAACAACCCCCTCTAAATCCGTCAAACGATTTTCAACAGGCACAACATAATCATTTATCTGCCGAACCACATCATTATACATTTCACCTAAACGTGAATCTGAACTATTATGTACCGACGCAGCAAACCCATCCAACGCAGTTTGAATTGCTTCCTGTACTTGCCTATTATCTACCTTGCCATCCAGCGATTTTCTGATATTATCTAACTGCTTGATTAAATCTTCCACCTTCTGTTTATCCTGCAGATTACCATTGTCCAGTTCTTTCTTCAGATTATCTATAAGATTATTCAACTCATCTTTACTTACTGCATCAATATTCTCATTTTTTGCAGAAACATTTTCTTTTGGTTTCTCTGCAACCTTTTCTGATGGTTTGGTATCCTTAACGTCTTTTTTCGACGTATCAATACATTTCAAATCTGTTTTGTCCCCATCAATAATATTCAATTTTTTACCATTCTTACAATACCCATTTCCAACACACCAGCCCTGATAAATACCATTTTTATAAACAAAATAATAACCAGGGTTACACTCCTTTGCCACACACCCACCATCCTTGGTTTCTTTACCCTTGGCCGCATTCAGCCCCGCCAAGACCTCAGGTGTACAACCATTTTTTTTAGAATTATTTTTTGTTTTCTGATTATTATTCTTATTAACGCTATCACAAATTGGCAAAGAAACAGGTTTCTCCTCAAGTATGATGCCGTCAGCATAACCATGTAATCTGGCACCTCCCGATAACATAATTTCATTAAAAACCTGATACGTATCATACCCCGTCGCACTACTTATCGTCGGAATATCCGCTTCGT
Source organism: Candidatus Enterousia sp. (assembly GCA_045636045.1). Classification (GTDB taxonomy): domain Bacteria; phylum Pseudomonadota; class Alphaproteobacteria; order Rs-D84; family Rs-D84; genus Enterousia. The sequence goes on from JAZTWT010000012.1 coordinate 12,316, forward strand.
AAAAAGAATGTCCGCTTTTCTTTACCGCCACGCAAAAAAGATCCTTCGTTGTATAGATTTTGTCAAATCGCAAATCATCATAATCGACACCAAACATACGACTATACACCCCCAAACTCTTAGAAACAAACACTTCATTACCATCTTCAATCACGTAATATTGCTCGTTCATATCTCCATATTTCATAATCCGCATCCCTTGCGACAAATTAAAGTTATGTTTAAATTTGCGACCCGTCCATTTATTTCCATCACAATAAAACAGACCTCCACTTGGATAAGTTTCACCGTTAAAAACAATACCATCCGCTCCCCTGAATTCAGATCCCTTACAACCTTGGTCACATACCTCGAAAGTATTATTATGCACCTCTAAACACTTACCCGCACTTTTTTTACATACACCACTTGTATCAATATCACATTCATTCCCTAACGCACCCTGTGTGCAGGCAAAACACGGCACTAAAAAAAACACAAAAAATAATAATAGTTTTCTCATACTCACCCCCAAAAAAAGAAAAATTAATCTAATTTATCTATCAATCCTAAAAAATTATTCTCTGACACATTACAATCGTGTGGTTTTTCTGTTCCTTCCCAAACCGCCACATCATTACAAGACTCTTCCAAATCACGTATTGCACGAACAACACGTTCATACTCGGTTGGATTATCTTTCTTTAATGATTTCAACTGCGATATAATCAATTCTTGCGCCCCCAGTACTTTCTGTCCCTGAACTGCACCACCAATCATTTCATTTCCAAACAATTCCATTGCACCAACACCAACGGCGGCACTGCCGACTGTTGCACCAACAACACCCCATGCACGTGCGGTTTTCTTGGCTTCCAAAATTCTTTTCTCTAACATCTCTTCATCAACCCATGAACCACATGTCACCACACGTCCCATTTCAAAATATTTTGTTGGAATATCAGAAACACTGATTTTACTGTCCATGCTGCTAATTGCCACCTTAACAAAACACGTATTATTTTCTGGCATATTAACATCTTCTATCATTGTTGAATAACTGTCGACATTGCTATTTCGCGCCGCCCAAACAAAGGTATTACCAATACCGATATTATTCCGCACACAAATATCACGCTGTTTTTCAATATGTAATTGCGCACCTGTTTTTTGTTCTAACATTGGCTGCGCCACCGGTTGCTCCACATCTGTCACATCCACTGCAACATTTGCCACCGGCGCTGCTGTATCAACCATCGGTATTGGTTGTGGCACATACTGCTGCTGACTAACGTTCTTGACATTAATACCTGCACGATATTGATTTTGTTTATCATTTTGCACATACGCATTATCATTAACAACGTTGCGACCATCACGCGGCGATGCCGCAAACGCATCAAAACACCCCATACAGGCAAGCAATACAAACAGTTTAGTTCTCACAATCCCTCCATACTAGCTGCAGTTATTGTACCATATTTTCCATATAAAAAAAAATAAATAAAATCCGAAAAGTTTCAGATTATAAAACAACAACCTTACGGCCATCACCACACGCCGTAATATAAATATGAACCGTATCATCTGGCAGAATATTTTCTGCAATTTCTGGCCATTCAATCAATGTAATATCGTTTCGCATTGCATGTTCCAATCCGACCTCAACCAACTCATCCGCTTCTTCTATACGATACAAATCAAAATGCGAAATACCATCATACGATTGCACAATTGTAAATGTTGGACTGGGGACAACTGTATCCGCCCCGCGCAGTGTCTGAATAACAGTTCTGGCAATCTCAGATTTTCCCATACCTAAATCACCATGCAACGCAACTACACACGGTGCAGACAAATTCCCTGCAAACTTGCGCGCCCACGCACGCATTTCTTCAACATTACTTAAGATAAATTCTGCCATAACCTACCCCACTAATAACAAATCATCTTCCAGTTTTCGTACCATATCACGCAACTGCGCTGCGTGTTCAAACTCTAAATCTTCGGCGGCCCTATGCATTTGTTGGGTCAACTTTTTAACTTCACGACGAATACTTTCCGCATCCATCACACCACCTGACTTATCATAAACGAATTTTCGTGACTTGTCAGTTTTTTCTTGTTTTTCACCAACCTCGGCAAAAATTGCCTTGGACACAGTCGTCGGTGTTATACCATGCGCCACATTATACGCCATTTGTTTCTCACGACGACGTACCGTCTCGTCCAGCGCAGATTTCATAGAATCCGTAATCTTATCAGCATATAAAATCACACGCCCCTTTGCATTACGCGCCGCACGTCCAATCGTCTGAATCAGCGACCGTTCAGAACGCAAGAAACCTTCTTTATCCGCATCCATAATTGCCACCAATTCACATTCCGGCACATCTAATCCTTCGCGCAGCAAATTAATACCGACCAAGACATCAAATTTACCCATACGCAATTCACGCAATAATTCTATACGTTCCAGTGTTTCTATATCACTGTGCAAATATTTTGCCCTGACATTATTTTCATTCAGGTAATCCGTTAACTGCTCAGCCATTTTCTTGGTCAACGTTGTCACCAACACACGACCAGACACACACTTAACGGCACTTAACAAATCATCCACCTGATGTTCTGTTGGGCGCACTTCGCATATCGGGTCTAACAATCCCGTTGGTCTAATAACCTGTTCTGAAACGATTCCCCCCGATTGTTCCAATTCCCAATCCGCCGGTGTTGCAGAAACAAATATTGTCTGTGGTCTAAAATTATCCCATTCATCAAATGTCAATGGCCGGTTATCCACACACGACGGCAGACGAAATCCATATTGTGACAAAGTCTCTTTACGTGCACGATCACCACGCGACATCGCCCCAATCTGGGGTACAGTCACATGACTTTCATCGATAAACAACAGCGCATCTTTTGGCAAATATTCAAACAATGTTGGTGGCGGTTGTCCCGGCGCACGTCCAGATAAATATCGCGAATAATTCTCGATTCCGCGACACGTCCCCGTACTTTCCATCATTTCAATATCAAAATTCACCCTTTCACGCAGACGCTGCTCCTCTATATACTTCATATTTTCATGAAAGTATTCCAGTCGCTCTTTTAAATCATCACGAATTTGTGCAATCGCCTGCAAAACAGTTGGCATTGGGGTTGCATAGTGGGTATTCGGATAGACAACCACCCTGTCCAACTTCTGCAATCGCGCACCAGTCAGTGTATCAAATTCCCAGATTTCTTCGATTTCGTCGCCCCAGAAAGAAAATTTCCACCCCCTGTCCATGGTATGCGACGGAAACAAATCCAATGTATCACCACGCACACGAAAATCCCCACGTGCGAATGCTGTATCATTTCTTTTGTACTGAATATCGACCAACGCGCGCATTACATCACGCATTGATATAACATCCCCCACGTTCAGCGCCAATTTCATTCCTGCATATTGTTCAGGCGACCCCATACCATATATTGATGACACACTGGACACCACAACAACATCACGCTCTTCCAGCATTGCACGGGTTGCACTGTGTCGCATACGGTCCAACTGTTCATTAATTGATGCATCTTTATCGATATATGTATCCGTTGTTGGCACATATGCCTCGGGCTGATAATAATCATAATAAGACACAAAATATTCTACATGATTACGCGGAAAGAAAGATTTCATTTCCGTATATAATTGCGCCGCCAAGATTTTATTTGGTGCCATAATTAACGCAGGACGCCCCAACTGCGCTATAACATTCGCCATGGTAAATGTCTTGCCCGATCCTGTCACCCCCAACAAAACCTGGGAACGCCGTCCATCATTAACCCCCGCTACCAATTCTGAAATTGCCGTTGGCTGATCCCCCATCGGCTGATATTTACTTTCAAGATAAAATTCCGCGCGTTTCATTTTTTTATAACAACATTCAGTATAATCCATTATAATCAAAAAACAAGGGGGAGCAGAATCATGGCTTTAAAACCAAGACATAAACGCAGAATATTCTGGAGTATTATATGCACATTCGCCACATTAGCGATTGCTGTAATTTTAATTCCACCGATGATAACCCTGAACAGTTTTAAACCAATGGTTGAAAAATCTGTTTATGAACAAACCACTGTTCCTGCTAAATTAAATGGAGACATACATTTCAGTTTAATTGGTGGCGCAACAATTGTTGCACATGATGTTGTTATACCAACTGCAAAAATCGGCTCTATAATGTTCTCGGTTCCATTCCACAGTTTTTTTGATATCAAGAATGCAAAATTAAACGGTCCTGTTGTTATATATGATGCAGACATAACTATCAATAAATTATTACCTGCCACATTCAACCACAACATTGAAATATATAACAGCACACTTGACTTTATGGGGCGCAAATTTCACATCGTACGTGCCGATTTTACAAACAACGAATTTCACGGCATAATCCGCTCTCGCGAGCATAAATACGACATTGAATTCATTGGCAGTGAATTTAACATAAAAAATAAAAACAACAACCTGGAAATCAATGGTCAAATGTATTCTGACGGTTCAATCCGCGGTCACATAACCATTGAAACCGACAACATAAACGAATGGTTCGGGTTTAAAACACCCAAGATTAAAAACATTGTAAAACTAAGCATGAATTTTGAATGGAATGGTGGCAACGGATATAAATTCACGAACATAGAATCCGACCATTTTTCTGGCAACATTGAAATATTTCCAAACGGAGACAAGACGGTTCAACTGGTATCAAACGATTTAAATTTTGACTTTTCATTTTTGTTAAAACCACGTGACCTGATATACAAAACCAATCTAAATTTGGACTTTTATGGTGATTTAAAATTCATGGGATATAAATTCCACCATCTGAAAATTAATGCCATCGGCACACGTGACGCACTACAAATATCACATATTATCGCAGACAACATTGCAATTACTGGCGGCACAATAACCGCAGACGGGGCAAAAAATTTAATGATTACAATGCCAATCGATGGCAAAGATGCCATGTGCATATTTTCAGGAACGCCACAAAAATGGGATTGCAGCAAATTTACATTCAACAACCTGTCCGGCAGTTTATCTGTCGATGGCGACACATTTTATATAAACGCAAAATCAAACACCAAAATGCCATCAGATAAACAAATCATGGATTTAGTAAAAAAACTTGGGACAAATGGAACAATAAAATTCAGTTTTTCTGACATATCTGGCACATACAAAATCACCCCTGACGGCATAACACCTTCATACACTCACGCCCAAAACAAAACATTGAAATGGCTTAATATCGACATGCCATTTTTACCAAAATTCATGTACGATGCAGCCGGTGATTTTTCATGGAATGACGGCATGCTGACATTTACCCCATACGATGGGCAATGGCAACTGTCCACATATGATAATTATTTTTTCCTGACTGGGAACAGTTTCAAGACATGGCTGCCCACCGACATGGACACACGATTTTTATCAGACTCGCCATACAGCATATCCGGATTTTTTGATAAAAACAAAATTTCAAATCTTAATATCAAAATCGCAGATCATGAATTTTCGGGCAGCGCATCTGGGAAAAACATAACATTGAACACCCAGACCCTTAATCTGGAATCCTTCATCAACCCTGAATTTACCGCAAATGCAGAACAAATGGAATTCCTGGCCAATGCACCAGTATTAAGTTTATTCAACCTGCCACTTAACATATCCTTATCTGCGAACATAATGTCATACAAAGGGAATTTATATAATAACTTCCTGTACGCATTAAAACCAAACACCCAGACATTTTCCATTCTGGATGCAGAACGCGGAAATTTGCTGGCAACCATTGAACGCGACAAAACAAACTATGACATATTTGCACAACTTAACCGCTTTGTAATTAATGGGGGCTTATTATCCAGCGAAATGCCTTTAAATATTCGCGACACCATGATAACCGGTCAAATTGTTATGAAGACATCTGGACAAATCGCACATGACATATACTATAATATGACAGGCAACATTGATTTAATCTTTAACAACGGATATATAATTGGACTGGGGATTGATGATTTTTATGCATCCGCCAAAAATCTGACGATACTTAATGCAGAAGGTACCCTATCACACGCAATGACAAGTGGCGAAACAAAAATCAAAGAAATGCATCTGATTGGTACATACTCTGACGGCAATTTCATCTCGACCGAGGCTATAAATCTATCTGTCCGTCACGCCGATATTGTTGGTGGCATGGCAATCACAGATGGCATGATGACCGCTGAATTTGACATAATCATGCGCGGCACATCAACCAGCCCCGCAACAATCCAGTTGGGAATATTACCAGGTGGCGGTCGCCAATATTCATTATCAGACATTATCAAGAATATGGATATTAACTACATGCGCGCATTTCTGGAAACACACAATCGTTTTTAATGATTTGTGTTTTCACAAAACTCACCACGTGACACGACATTTCCCATCCCATCCGCATAATACGTATATCGTCCAACACGCACGCTGTGATAACCATTTGCACAAAATTTAATATTGCGTTGCGCATGCAACAATGTCTTATTTTCGCCAATTAAATCTGCGCGCACACCAAACAATCTTTGCATTATCCACCCCCACACACCAATGGACAGGTATGGCGCATACAGTACCCCACCCCGTTTTTCCAACCGCGACATATTATAACGTTCGTAATTTATCATCAACTTATTCGATTGATACGAACTAAGGTTTAAATTATACGCCAATGAATTTATTTTTTGTTTCATTTTATTCCCTCTTATTTTTTACAAAATTATATCTGGAATAAAATCTTTGACACCAGGTATGAATTCACAAAAAAACAGCCGTCCATTTGGACGGCTATTTTTATACATCAGTTCTTTTTTCTGACCTGAATGTGAACTTCACGCAACTGCTGCTCGGTCACATTTGTTGGGGCCCCCAACATCAGATCTTGACCACGTTGGTTTGTTGGGAACGCAACAACACCACGCAGGTTTTCTTCGCCCAACATAATCTGTACCAATCGGTCAATACCGAATGCACATCCACCGTGCGGTGGCGCACCATATTTAAATGCTGTATACATACCGCCAAACTTTTCTTTAACGATATCTTCGCTGTACCCTGTGATTTCAAAGCATTTCACCATAACATCTGGGTTATAGTTACGCAAACCACCACTGCAAATTTCCGCACCATTTAACACCATATCAAATTGAGCAGCCTTGATTTCCAGCGGGTTTTTCGTACTCAATTCTTCCAATGTTGCCATTGGGAACGAGAATGGATTATGCGTAAACGCAATCCCTGTTGGCGATTCTTCATCCGCTTCAAAGAATGGGAAAGATTCAATCCAGCACAAACGAAATTCTTTTGGATTAATCAATCCTAGATCTTCACCCAACTTTGTGCGCAACTTGCCAGCCGCCTTGGCTGCGGCATCTTTTGCATCACAAACAAAGAACAAAGATGAATTATCCCCTGCAATTTCATGCAATTTTGCGATACGACCTTCATCTAATTTCTTTGCAACAGGTCCTTTGGCTTCATCACCAAATACAACATACGCCAAACCACCCAGTCCCAATTCTTTAACTGCATAATCCCCCAGTTTATCAAACCAAGAACGTGGTTTATCTGCAGAATTTGGCGCTGGTATTGCGCGTACAACACTGCCATTTTCAACCGCATTCGCAAAGATACCAAATTCAGATCCACGGAAAATTTCTGTCACATCATGAATAATAATTGGATTGCGCAAATCAGGTTTATCAGAACCATATTTTAACATTGCTTCATCAAATGGAATATGCGGAATTTCATCTGCGACAATCGCATCTGGAACAAATTTGCGTATCATTGCAGGCATCAATTCATCACCCACCGCCTGAATATCCGGCAGATCAACAAACGACATTTCCATATCCAACTGATAAAACTCCAACAATCTGTCCGCGCGCAAATCTTCATCACGAAAACATGGTGCGACCTGGAAATATCGGTCAAACCCAGCAACCTGCAACAACTGTTTAAACTGCTGTGGTGCCTGTGGCAATGCATAGAACATACCATGGTGATTACGACTGGGGACGATAAAGTCACGTGCACCCTCTGGACTGGATGCAGTCAGTACCGGTGTCTGGAATTCTGAAAATCCCATATCCCACATTTTATCACGCATAAATTTAATAATGCGATTACGCATCAAAATATTGTTATGCAGTGATTCACGACGCAAATCAACATAACGATACTTTAAACGCAAATCTTCGGCCACACTGTCATCATCACCAAACACCTGGAATGGCAAAACTTCACAGTTGGTCAATACTTCAAAACTTGTCGCCTGAATTTCAATACCACCTGTTGGAATTTTATCGTTAACCGCGACTGCATCACGTGCAACAACATTACCCGTCACCTTAATCACTGATTCCGGACGAACCTTTTCCAGTTCTTCATTACCACCATCAAAAACAATCTGTGTAATCCCATAATTATCACGCAGGTCAATAAACAACAACGCCCCATGGTCGCGTTTACGATGCACCCAACCAGACAAGACAACTGTCTCGCCAACATTTTTTGTATTCAGTTCACCACATGTATGTGTTCTGAACTTTGATTTCAAAGATAACATTTTGGTCCCTTTTTTTATCTATGGGCATCGAAAATCAAATTGGAAAATCGGCACCCATCCGTCTGTTAATTTTCAGGGGCGCAAGTCAAAATGGCTGCGCGGTGCCACCCTGATTTATAACTTTTCATGCGGTCAATACTCCGTGGTTGTCAGTCACATCATCATATTTCTTCCACAACACGCAGATTCTAGATTATAAAAATTGTAAAATCAATAAAAAACGAAATAAAAAACATCCCGATTTGGGATGTTTTTTATTAAATATCCTTGCCCATTTTTGATTGAATATAATCAACCAAACCTTTTGGATCCACTCCCAACGCTTCTAATCTTTTAATCGAGTCGTTAAATTTATTTGCCTTTTCATTTTTCAGAACCGCTGGTCCCCCTGCAATTTTCTTTACCTTTTCATTTCTCAGATTTCTGTAAAATTCCATATAGTTTGCCGTTCCATCATGCATGGACAAAGCATAATTCCATACTGTCAAAAAATCATCATCAGTACGTTCAAACTTTGCCTCACCTTTTGGGGTACGAACAAGATAATATGAACCATTATCCACTTCATACTCTTGTTTTTCAGTTTTTACCAATGTTGGTTTCCGGTGAATACGTTTAATTGAAATATCGCGTCCTATTTTAATAGATTTTGCATGCATTCTGGCTAATGACACCACCCCATTCATTGTATTTTTTGCGCGACGGGTTGGAATATATGGAACATTATCGCCATAGGATGCGAAAGCCCACCCGGTATCCTGGGCATCCAATGTTTCAATCACAACCTTTTTATTAAAATCACGCAATGCAGCAACAACGTCTGCCAAAACATCATACTTATCTTTTTTTACAGCCATAATAACCCCCTCTTTTATTTAGCACATATTATATCACAAATTCTGCAAGAATCATATTACAAAATATGCCTTTTATTATTAACATCTGGTGCGGAAACAATACCATCTTGTTCCATTCGTTCCATAAACCCGGCTGCCTTGTTATACCCAATCTGTAAACGCCGTTGTATATAAGATATTGTTGGCTTTTTATCACGAATAACACATTCTTTGGCGCGTTCATACAGGTCTGCATCCTTATCCCCACTGCCCCCACCTGGGATTGCGCCCGGCATCCCCGGCACATCACCACCACCTTCTGCATCTGTGACACCTTCGGCATATTCTGGTTCACCTTGACTGCGCAAGAAATTACCAATTTGTGTTAACTCTTTATCATCAATAAACGCCCCATGAATACGAACAGGTACGCGTCCAGCCTCACTAAACAGCATATCCCCCATGGCCAACAACTGTTCTGCACCACCTTCACCCAGACACGTCACACTGTCGATACGGCTGCGCGCCTGGAACGAAATACGTGTTGGAAAATTCGCCTTGATAACCCCTGTAATTGTGGTTGCGTCTGGTCGCTGGGTTGCCATCACCAGGTGAATACCTGCCGCACGCGCCTTTTGTGCAATACGCTGAACACATGCTTCAACATCTTTACGTGCCAAAGACATCAAGTCCGCAACCTCGTCAATAATAATGACCATATATGGCATATCAGACAAATCAATTTCTTGGGTTTCAAATAACAATTCGCCAGTTTCTGGGTCTGTGCCAACCGCAACCTGTTTAGTTAACTTTTCACCGGCCGCACGTTTTTGTGCTGCAATTTCATTATAACTTTCAATATTACGCGCATTTAAAACCTGTAATTGTTTATACCGTTCTTCCATCTCACGCACGGCCCACTTCAGTGCATTCACCGCCGGTTCTGGTTCCAATTTAACAATCGGTGTTATTAAATGTGGAATATCATCCCAAAAACCAAAATCCACACCTTTTGGATCAATAATAATCAACTTACATTTATCTGGTGTGAAATGATAAACAATCGAAGTAATAATAGACTGTACAAAAACAGATTTTCCAGATCCCGTACGCCCTGCAACCAACATATGCGGCATCTTGGCCAAATCAAAGTACATCGGATTTCCACCAATATCAACCCCCAATGCCAATGGGATTTTATACTTAGTATCAACGAACAATTCATCTTCCATCAGGCCACGATAACGCACCGTCTGTCGTTTAGCATTAACCATTTCAACGCCAATCAGTTGCGTACGTGGAATATGCGCAATACGAATACTTTCCGTAGCCATTGCACGTGTCATATCAGTCACCGTCTTACTAACATCCGCCATACGCGTACCATCATCGGGCATAAACTCATACAGTGTCACAATCGGCCCTGGCTTAATCCCAACAACCTTGCCACGAACGCCATACTGGGCAAATTTCACCTCCATACTGCGTGCATTTTGCTTTAATTCTGGTGTCACCACATATTTACTGAAATTAGACCGTTCCAATAATTTCGTATCTGGCAATTTATATATTGACCCTGCCCGTACCTTTTTTGGACTGGCCACCGCTGCTACAGTCTTGGCTGCGACCGGCGCTACACTTTTTGTTGCCTTGCGCGACAACAATCTACGACGCGGCTTTTCTTCTTGCTTCTCTTGCGGGTGTTCTTCTTCCTTGCTGCTATCCGTATCTTCAAACACTGGCATATTTGCAGTCACACGTGTTAAATGAAACGCCGTTCCCAACCAACGAACCCATCGCCACGTTATTTGCATCGCCATACGCAAATGTGCCCATTTGATATGCAATAACAATCCCCCCATCCAAAAAAATCCAACCAGCGATAATATCCCTGGGACAACGGCAATATTTCCCATAATCAGACTTAAATCATTTGCTGCGATTGCACCAAACAAACCACCGTATGTTGCACTGGGCGAAATCAAACCAAAACCAATCGCCCCCAAACACACAGAAATAAACACGCGCAAGAAATTATATTCTGGCGTTTCACTAATCTCCAACCCCAATAATTTAACCAACCCCCAACGCGCAAAACACAAAAATAAGAACAATCCTGGCACAGCACCAACACCATACCGAATTGCACCAACAAAATACCCCATAATTGATTGGGTACCAAACGTACTGGCAACAGCCACACCATCTAAATACGGATTATAAAACAGCAAAGCAAGTGTTGCCCACACACCAAAACCACAAACCAATCCCCCAATCAAACGGGACATCAAACTTCTTAACGCACCTGATACACTATCAGGTAAAAATTTAGATTTTTCTGCCATAATGACCATTATTTTATCATAAAAATCATAAAAAATCAGGCGATAAATTTAATTCGCCTGATATTTTTTACTTTCTTAGCAACTTTCCCTTAACAACATCAGCAAACGCCATACCTATGAACGCCCCTAATATAACATCCGATGGCCAATGCGCCCCAATCGCAACACGTGACACACCAATAACAATCGCCAATGTCCATGTCAACACCTTGAATCGTGGTGCCAACATACCAATCATAACCAAACCTGCGAAACTGACGGCAGTATGTCCCGACGGCATTGAATTAAACGCCCAATCCAATGACGGTGGAAAAAATCCAGTCATATCCAACGCTTCAAAGAAAATTGGTCGTGCACGTCCAATAAATATTTTCAAAACCTTGGCAATAATACCTGCACCCAAAACACTATAGAAAATCAAGAACGCATTATTTGTTTTTGTCTTGGCAAAAAAGTTTCTGACAAATACAAACAAATTCTTTTTCCCTATTGGATTCAAAAATTCACAATCTGTCTTGACACACTTTTTCGCACAAAAAACCAACGCCGCGACAAAAGATGCAATAATCCAAACCTTGGCAGCAAAGAACACATCAAACCAAGCCCATAAATTACAATTAAATTGACGCATAAATACAAACACAGGTTTATCAAACCAGAAAACACCTGCAAACACCAACACCGCCGTTATAATCGAGCCCACCCCCATTTTACGCCATTTAATCTGATTATCTTTTGTCAAAAACATATCCACACCCCTATTTTTAAATTATTCCGCAACCAATCTGTTATAAACCTTGGCATCTGTCAAAATTTTAACAGACACCGCTGTCGCCAAAGCATCTTCATCCGCCCCACTGGTTATAACCGGACATCCCCGACGAATATCTGCCGGATTTATATCAAACACCTTATTAAAATCCTGGGCATGAAAATCATTATTAATAACATTCAAGAAAAAAGCATCTTGGTGTGCACGACTGCGAATATTAGACAAACAAACAATCGGAAACACGCCGCGTCCATCAATCATACGCCCCTGCCCGGTCTTGATTGATTTGTTCAACAATTCCAACGCCCCACCATTACTCAAATCAATCGTTGATGCAATTCTTGCAGAACCAGCCGTCGGTGTTCCAACCAACACACCACGTTCATTTTCATAGAACGCGGCCACAATCGCTTCGGCTGTACCCCGTGTCATATTCGACATCAACACAACAACTGGCGCATCTGTCACAGCATCACCACCTGGTACAACCTCAACTTCATCACCGGCGGTTTCAACTATTCGCATAACTGGATTTGCCCCAATAAACAGCCCTGCCAACTTTGCAGCCGCACGTTCATCATCACCGGTCGCTGCACGCAAATCCAGAACAATACCAGAAACATCCGAATAACGTGCCAACGCCTCGTTAATAATTGTCACTGCCCCATCCGATATTTTATGAACAACAATCTCTAACAAACCGCCTGTATCTGGATTGCTGCGATGCACAATATCTGCATCGGCCAAAATTATTGTTGCCCTGCGCAATACTACATCCTTGTTTCCAGAAGGTGTTAACAATTTAATTTTTGAAGTCCCCGAATTAAACCCAGTCATAACTTCTGACAGTTCTGTATCCGTCATATCACGCACATCACGTCCATTAATCTGTGCGATTAAATCCCCTGCACTGATACCTGCTGTATCCGCGGGCGCCCCCTTATAAATCCCGGTCACACGGAAATTCCCACGCCTATCGCGCCCCCCTTCGATACCAACACTGGTCAAGATTCTACCATCTTCTGCAATTTCTGCTGCCTTGGAAAAAATATATCGACCATTTTCATCGACCCCACGCATCAGCGCATCCACCACAACCTGATACATTTCATTTTCACTCAGACTGCTCAGATACACATCATTTTCGCGCATTTTCAAAATCAATGCAGTTGTAATTTCACCAAAACCATTCCAATCTTTTGCATCTGGACGTGGGAAATTTGCAACAATGGAATCGTTCCAAACCAAAACCACCCGTTCATCTGTCGCTGCGATATGTGCAGATCTATTCAATTTTTCCAAACTTTCAATGGCAATATTCAGGCTTTTCCCGCCCCAATTAACACCATCCAATTTTTCATAAATTTCGGCAAAATTTTTTGAAACTTCAAAAACATTCAGCCCCCCCTGCACAGGCTCGTCTGCAAAGAACAAATCACTGCCATAACATGGCATTACCCCCAGGATAACGGTCATATATACCAAGAATTTTTTTATTCTCATTTTTAATCCCCCCTGGTTGATAATGCCACAAAGTTATTATTTATCCGTATCACGCAAATTGAAATGATACAGCATAATATTAGATATATACATACTGGTAAATGTACCCATAATTACACTGAATCCCATTGCGTATGCAAATTCACGCAAAATCTGTCCGCCAAATATCGCCAACCCAATCATCGCCAACAGTGTTGAAACACTGGTCAACATTGTACGACGCAACATTTCGTTAACCGACAGATCAATTAACTGTCCCATTGGCATTTTATGATATCTTTTTACATTTTCATCAATTCTGTCATAGTTCACGATTTTATCGTTAATTGAATATCCAATCCCTGTCAAGATCACAGCAATCGCCGTCTGGTTAAATTCCAATCCCGTCACAGAAAAGAATCCAAACATCAACACAAAGTCCAAAAACAAAGAACAAAATGCACCAACTGCATATCCACCTTTGTATCGAATCCAAACATAAATAGCCATCATAACAAACGCAAATAAAATTGCCAAAATACCGCCACGTACTAATTCGCCACCTATTTTCGGTCCGACAATTTGTACCTGTTCATACTGAACATTATCCCCCAGGATATTTTTAATTTCTGTCACACGTTCATTTTGTTGTGCATCACTGGACCCCTTTGGCAGACCAACACGAATCAAAATCGCATCACCATCAACCGTCTGCAATTCCGGTTTAAATTCATTCAGTGCGCCACGCATCTGTTCAATTCCATAATCCTGAACGATTGGTTTTACCTCCATTGCGATACCACCTGAAAAGTCAATACCATAATTCAGTCCACGCACCAACAATGACAACACCGACATCAGGATTAAAAATCCTGATACGATGTACGACACTTTACGATATTTCATAATCTGCAATTTCATAACACTTCCCCTTTGCGCTATTATTTACCACCACCGACAAAGCCGATTTTCTTATTCTTGCCATTCATATACCAATCAACCAACACACGGGTCAACCACACACATGTAAACAAAGTCGTCAAAATACCAATCGACAATGTGACCGCAAACCCACGAATTGGACCAGCACCGAACTGGAACAACACCAAACCACAAATCAAAGTAGTCAAGTTCCCGTCCAAAATCGCCTTCATCGCGCGATCAAACCCCAGATTTGTTGCACGCAACGGTGGTGTACCTGCCTTAACTTCATCACGGATACGTTCAAACGGCAACACATTCGCATCAACCGCCATCCCTAACGTTAACACGATACCCGCAATACCCGGCAACGTTAATGTTGCACCAAACAATGCCGTTAATCCAACAATCATCCCCAGGTTAACCATCAACGATATCGCCGCGATAACACCAAATCCACGATACACCATCAACAAGAATATAAAGATAAGAATAACACCTGCAACCGCACCGATTTTACCACCTGCGATTGTGTCTGCACCCAAACCTGCACCAACTACACGTTCTTCGATTACCTGCAACGGTGCCGGCAACGCGCCCGATCGCAACAGAACCGCCAAATCCTTGGCCCCCTGCAGTGTAAACCCACCCGAAATCTGACCACGTCCACCTGGGATTGGTTCACGAATAACCGGGGCTGATAAAACCTTGCCGTCCAAAACAATCGCAAAGCGTTCATTAACATGTTCTGTTGTTAATTTTGCAAAACGACGTGCACCTGATGCATCAAAAACCGTTGAAACAACCGGCATGTTATTCTGATCAAAATCCGCCTGGGAATCTTTCAATGATTCACCCGACACCTCTACACGCGAATAAACCGGCACAACAGACCCCGGCGAATCCATATACGGCATAAACTGCGTACCATTTGGCGCACGACCAGACGCAATCTGCTCTGCAGACACACTTTCATTTACCAAATGAAATGTCATTTTTGCCGTTTGTCCAATCAACTCCTTGATACGTTCTGGATTATCAACCCCCGGCAATTGAACCAAGATATATTTACCCCCCTGACTTTGAATAGATGGTTCCTTGGTCCCCAGTGCATCAATACGACGACGAACAATTTCAATACTGCGCGCCAATGCATCCTTAACCATTTCCTGCTTTTGCTTTTCAGTATATTGCAATTTAATCATCTTACCATCTGACGAAATATCAACCGTCCCGGCAAAGGCACTTTTCAAACGCCCCTTGGCACTGGATACATCACCTTCATCCTTAACAACCAAAGAGACCACACCATCAACATTACGCAGATTTGAAAAACGAATTACACCCTTACTTCTGTCAATCATGC
Source organism: Candidatus Enterousia sp. (assembly GCA_045636045.1). Lineage (GTDB taxonomy): Bacteria > Pseudomonadota > Alphaproteobacteria > Rs-D84 > Rs-D84 > Enterousia. The sequence continues at coordinate 28,698 of JAZTWT010000012.1, forward strand.
TGGCGCGCGTTTCATCATACAACTGCGTCGCCTTTTCATTCAGCATTGTATCTGTATCCACCTCTAACAATAATTGGGCCCCACCCTTCAGGTCCAACCCCAACGGCACTGGCTTAATCCATGATGGAAAATAAGGCGCCACACTTGGCATCAGTGTCGGCACCGCCAACATAACACAAAACACCGCCGTAAATACAATCGCCAGTTTTTTAAACATACCCAAATCCTTTTACCCTGCTTTATTCAACCGCTGCCACGGCGTTTTTTGCAACTTCTACAACAACACCCTTGGCCACTTCTACTTCTAATGTTTTTTCATTAATTTTTTTGATTTCGCCATAAATACCTGCTGCGATAACACGATTACCAACCTGCAACGAATCCAGCATTTTTTGATATTCCATCATACGCTTTTTATTCGGACGAGCCACAAACAAATATAAAATCGCAACCACCGCAACCAAATATAACACCAACCCCCAGGTACTGCCCTGTGGCGCGACCGGCGCGACATTTGTTGCAACATTTTCTGCAACTGCAACTGTTTCTTCCATCAGATTTCTCCTTACTTTAATAATGGCACAATAATAAATAAACCCACAAAAGTAAAGGGAAAATAAACATTTTTACCAACGACAGAAACAAGGGGTAAACAATTTGAAAAATTATTATCCCATGCCCCCGACCCACCAGGATGACGAACCAAATACTGTAAACATTCACCACAAAGACAAAAAAATCCCCTGAACGGGGATTTTTTCTGTCTTTCCATCATCTGTTTATTGGATACCGACGCGGAACTCGTCACCCCAATCAGCAACCGTCTGGCCACCAATGGTACATTTTATATCTTCAAAACCGTTTTCAACCTGGTTCTTTTTAACAACATGACTGGTCACCAACGCACCGGTTGTACCCAACACGACTGCCGCAATGGAGTCAGATGCCAAACGTGCTGTATTAAACTTACCTTCTTCATCTTTCCATACACTGACCTTGAACGATTTCAACATCCCACGCAGCGCATTGTACGAATCGCTGATTTTACGACGTGATTTCTTCAACTTTTCCGCTATTTCCGCAGCTTCTTGACGTTTTCTTTCTTCTTCACGTGCCGCTATCAACTCTTGCGATTCAACACACTTACCACCATCTAAAATATACCCTTCCTTAACACAAAGACACTCTTTAGTTTCAGTATACCACTTTGCTTCTCCATGTGTTTCCAAGCGCTTACACAATGCATAATCTTCATCATCTAAACATTCCCTACGTTCCATACTAAATGTCTGATCTTTATTTTTACAGACACATTTACCTATATCCGAACGCCACTCAGCTGTCGCTACCGCCTTGCACGCATTTTCTAACGCCTGAATATCTGTCAGTTTACATCCTTGTTTTTTGTCAGAGTTATTAACCCATTCATGTCCAGATTCACACACACACACACCCCCACTAACAGCGGTATTTACTGCCGAACATTTACATTTTCCAGAACTCCAACTCCCCCCCGAGTTTTTGCAAGCATTCGCCTTTTGTTTTTGTGAAGCAGCCGCGGCATCATTCTGAGACTTTTGCTCTTTGGTTATGCATCCATTTTTTGATTTTACATGCGTTGCAGGATTACACTGCCATTTAACACACACCGTACTACCCGTATCTAGTACCCAATCCTGTCCCGTTCCACTGGCAGACACAATCACCTCATTGGTACTATTATCATAAGGCACCGCAATACACCCTGCACTACCCTTGTCACACTCTGAGCCATCACCACAATTTGGGTATATTTGCTCTATCCATTTTCCTTCAGTATTACATGACCAGTACTTATCCGGATGTTTTACATTTCTAATCTTATGTTTATTTGCCAAACAAATATTTGTTTGTCCATCTGAGGCAAGACGAGTCTTTTGCAAATCCGCTGCCTTAAAACAATAAACACCAACATTTCCACCAGTGGCTTTCCATTCACCCGCAACATTACCACTAAACTTTACATCAGATTCCTTACAATCTGCCTTCAATGGGATACATTTACTACCACCTGGTGCCAACACATAGTCTTTTTTACAATACCCAACCAAACAACCATTTTTCCATCCATCGCTTCTTGATTCATCTTTCCTAGAAATATACTCCGACTTAACTTCAGAACCAACCTTCACACTATACAAACCATTATCATCTTCTGAATTTTGCAGCCAAGAATCACCACACATTTCCCCCGCATAATAATCCCAATTATCATCGGACCCATCATCATCCCTGCATTTTATTCTGGCATTATAATGTTTTGCAGGATTGTCATAGCATTGACCCACACCAACTGTCTGTATAACGTCACCATAATCATATTCATCATTAGCCCCTTGGTCAAGACTATCACAACCAAATCTAAATTTGGCAGTAACCCATGTTTCATTACACGTTCCACTATCCCCCCACGCCGGCATTCCAACAAATCCACACAATAATGCAACGGTTAAAAACTTTTTCATAAATCCCCCCTATAATGGATTAGATATAAGATTTAGCAAAATTTTATCATATTTATATAATCTTTACAAACATTTTTTCACAACCGTTCAAACCATGTATCAATTTCAGTTATTGGAATAAATTTATAAACGGGGCGACCATGATTACATTGCCCGGCGCGTTCGGTCCGCTCAATATCACGCAGCAATGCATCCATCTGAATTAAATCCAATTTTTGGCCGGCCCGTACCGAATGATGACATGCATAATTCGCCAATTTTAAATGCAGTTTTTCATTCAACCCTGACGAATGCCCATTGGCGCGTACCTCGTCCGCAATACTGCGCAGAACGTCCGCCCAATTCATATCCCAATCGGCCGGCTTTTCAAAGATTGCAACGGCACCTTCACCAAATTCACCAACATGCAAACCAGACTGCCTTAACTCATCCGAAATTGATACAACCGCCATAACATCTTCGCTGCGCATATTAACAACAATCGGTGTTAATAATGGCTGGGTTTTAATCTTATTAAGTCGCAGTTTTTCATATATTATACGCTCATGCGCGGCATGTTGGTCAATAATAACCATATTGTCATCTTTCTGGGCAATAATATATTTATTTCCAACCTGCCCCACAACACGCCCCAACGGCATATCCGGCACCGTTTCTGCAATCGGTACTTCTTTAACATCTGGTACATAATCACGTACAACTGGCGCATGATTTTCAAATATACGTGGCACTGCACGCGCAACATCATCACACACCCGAAACGCATCAGCGCGAATTCCAAAGTCAAATCGTGGCACCGCCGCAACAGTCGCCGTCTGCATAACCATCGGTTTCACCACTGGCTGTACCGCAACCATCGTCTGGGCCAATCTGTCACGTAATGTTTTTATTATAAATGAACGCACATGCGTTGGTTCCAAGAAATGCACTTCGGTCTTAGCAGGTGAAACATTAACATCAACCGCATTCGTTGGCACGGTTAAATATAATGCACACAACGGAAATTCACGTGCGTGCATAACATCCATATACGCTGCACGCAACGCACCAACCAGAACCTTGTCCTTGACCGGACGACCATTAACAAACAAGAACTGATCAATGCCAGATGCACGACGCAACGTTGGTTCAGAAATATATCCGGTTAATTTCATTCCAGAATTCGTCGCAGATGTTGCATCAATTTCCAGCATACGTCCCACAACATCATCCCCCATAACCGTTGTAATTCGCGATAATAAATCTTCGTTTTTTGGAAATCGCCACTTATTATTTAACACAAAGCCAACATCACTGCGCGCCATGGCCAAACGTTTTACCACCTCTAACACTGACATCATTTCCGCCCGATCGCCACGCAGAAATTTCAATCGCGCCGGTGTTTTTGCAAACAGGTTCTGAACACGGATACGCGTCCCACTTTCCCAATCAGATGGACGAATTTCCCCATTTGTCGCATTAATCTGCCAACCATTTACATCCACACCATTACATGTATCAATCGTCATATCAGACACAGACGCAATAGACGGCAGCGCTTCGCCCCGAAACCCCATAAAATTAATATTTAACAAATCATCATCTGGCAACTTTGATGTCGCATGCCGTGTAATTGCACGCCCCAGATCATCACGCGACATTCCACACCCATTATCAATAATTGAAATCAATGTGCGCCCACCATCCGTCACATCAATCATAATCTGATCAGCACCTGCATCCAGCGCATTTTCCACCAATTCTTTAACCACACTGGCCGGACGTTCTACCACTTCCCCAGCGGCAATTTGGTTAATCAAAAAATCTGGTAATACACGTACCGACATACCACCCCCCACCCTTTATAATTACTCTTTAAATGTCACAGATAAAATTTCATATTCTTTTTCACCACCCGGCAATTTTACAATACATGTATCCCCGACACATCTTCCAATCATTGCGCGTCCAACCGGACTGGTACAAGAAATCACTGTACGACCATCCGATTCGATATCAGACAAAATTCTGCATTGCATTTTATTACCATCTTCATCTTCGGCAACAACGCGCGCCCCAAACACCACACGGTCACCCGACAGGGAATCAACATCAATCACAACCGCATTTTCAATCACATTTTCAATAAAGCGAATACGCGCATCAATCTGACGCTGTTTTTCACGTGCCGCACTGTAATCTGCATTTTCAGACAAATCCCCCAGCGAACGCGCCCACTGAACCGTTTTCAAGATTTCCGGTCTTTGATTTTCTTTTAAATCTTTTAATTCCTTGATTAAATTATCAAATCCCACGCGTGATATTGGCTTTTTTTCCATGACAACTTCCTGTTATTTTAAATATTATTCGGCAAATTATACGCAATCATTTTAATTTTGCAATTATGAAATTTCAATGTATACTATACATAATATGTTTAGGCTTAATATCTTAACCCGTTTTTTACTGCGCCGCTTTTTCAGTGGTGTTGGTTTGGTAATGTTGGTCGTATGCGGAATTATTATGGCGGTGACATTTGTTGAACGTCTGCCATCTAACCCAACTGCGGTTGCGGCGCTGTATGAATCCTGGATACGTCTGTTGGAATATGTTCCAATGTTTCTACCCCTGGCGGTATTCATGGGCACACTGTTGACCTCATACACCCTTACTAAATCCAGTGAAAGTATCATTATATCCAGTGCCGGCATGTCGCCATATCAATCTGCCCGACCATTTTTCATTGGCGCTTTTTTAATTGGTGCATTCGCAACAACTGTAATCAATCCATATTCGGTCAATATCAGCGCACAAAAAATAACCCCTGAACACTTGCAATTAATTGATAATCATATCTGGCTGCGCGAAGCGTCTGACAACGGATTCATCACCATGAATGCGGACGGCATACAAAAATCTGGTGACACATTGGTTTTCAGAAACACAACAATTTACACCCAGGATTCTGAGTTCAAACTGTCCAGTCGCATTCACGCAGAATCTGTCACACTGTCTAATTCCGGTCTGACGGCCAACAATGCAACGATTTGGAACACGGACGGCACAACCAAAAAATCAGATTGGCAAATAAAAACATTGCTGACCCCTCAAACAGTTCTGGACCGATATCTGCAACCAGACCAAATTTCATTCTGGCAATTACCCGAATTTATACAGCGTATGGAATCAATCGGCGCACCTGTTCGCGGTCATCAAATTCAATTATGGACACTGCTATTCCTGCCACTGACAATGATATCAATGGCGGCACTGGGGGTTGCATTTTCCCAAACTAAACAACGCAGAAACTACAGTTTCGGAACAAAATTCAGTCTGGGTATCGTCACCTGCTTTGCTTTGTATTTCCTGATTAACATGTTTAATGCACTGGGGGCAACAGGTACCCTGCCACCAATATTATCAATTATCGCACCACCACTGATTATCATTGCAGGTGCCGGAATATTTATAACCAGTTTTGATACAATATAATGGGGGCTATCACATGCCAATTAAAAAGAAGAAAAAGAATTCTAATTTTCCAAAAATTCTGATGTGGATATTGATTATCACATTAGTCATATTGATGATTATATCATTTTCTACCACATCCCACATGACAGAAATCGTTGTATATCCATAATGAACTACATAGATATATTCTTAGAAGCCCTGTCTGCAGAACATGGCCGCAGTGAAAAAACGCTACGCAGTTATGAATCAGACCTGCGTCTGGCGGACGGTGCAATTCCTGGCGGATTAATGAACGCAACCCGTCACGATATCCAAGAATATCTATCCACCCTGCCCGACAAGGCATCTTCTATCGCACGCAAGGCATCCAGCCTGCGGGGTTTTTATAAATTTTTAATGCTGGAAAAAATTATAACCAAGAACCCAACCAGCAATCTGGAATTACCAAAGTCTGGCCGCGCACTACCAAAATTCTTATCAATTGAAGAAATTGAATTATTAATATCCAGTGCTGGCGACATCAAGAATTCAATTCGCCTGCGCGCAATGATTGAATTACTGTATGCATCTGGTCTGCGCGTATCAGAATTATGCGAATTACCAATAACGGCCATCCTGGGGGATAAATTACTAATCCATGGCAAAGGTGCCAAAGAACGTCTGGTCCCCATGCACGAAGCGGCCATTCACGCATTAAACAAATGGCTGGATGCACGTGGCGATATCGATTCTAAATATGTATTTCCATCACACAGCAACACTGGTCACATCACCCGTGACGGATTTTTCAAAATTCTGAAAAAATGTGCAATTTTATCTGGCATTGACCCAAATCGGGTCAGTCCCCATGTCCTGCGTCATTCATTTGCATCACACTTGTTGGCTGGTGGTGCAAACCTGCGTGCAATACAAACAATGTTGGGGCACGAAGACATTTCTACGACCCAAATATACACACATGTAATGCCCGAAAAATTATGTGAAACAATTGAAAACCATCACCCATTGGCAAAAAAATAAAAGGTAAAATAAATGATAAAAAAATGCGACAAACCAGGTTGTACCAAGGCCGGCACATGCCGCGCCCCAAAATCACGCGAACTGCGTGACTATTGGTTTTTTTGCACCGAACACGCTGCCGAATATAATAAAAATTGGAACTACTATGCGGACATGACCCCCGAAGAAATAGAAGCCGATTGGGAACGTCAAACATTTGGTGAATCATTAAAAGACAAAGACAGCGCCAACAAAGACGCATCCGATTACGCAAAATTCATTAACGATTTTATAACCGGACGCAGCAAATTTGACCGTGTTCCCGCAAAAAGCAAACTGCCCACAAATGTGGTTAGCGCGTTAAAAGTATTTGACCTGGGCATTTCTGCCACCTGGCGTGAAGTTGGCACAAAATACCGCGCATTGGCAAAAAAACACCACCCAGACACCGCATCGGACAAGAAAAACGCCGCCAACGAATTTGCGCGCGTATCAACCGCATACGAGATATTAAAGAAACACTTCGGTAAAAAATAACACCCCTTGCAAACACACACATATATATTATAATTAACACATGTCAAACAAACGTCTATTTTTATTTGCAGGCTATAACAAATCAGGCAAGATTGACGATGCACTTATATATTATGTAAAATCTCTTTCAAAATTGGGCGACATTATCTTGGTTATGGATTCTGATTGTCCTGATTCAGAATTAAAAAAAGTCCAGAAACACTGCGTATACACGTCGGCTATTCGCCATGGCGAATATGATTTTGGTTCATACAAACGCGCCTATAATTGGGCAAAAAAAAATCTAAACATATCAGATTACGATATTCTGTATCTGGTAAACGATTCTGTATATGGTCCGCTTTACGATTTAAAACCATATTTTGATAAAATGGAATCTAGCGATTGTGATGCATTTGGCATTGTAAAAAATCCACACCATGACCACCCACACATTCAGTCATGGTTTGTCGGGCTGCGTAAAAAAGTATTTTTTAACACTTGGTTCAACAACTTTATGAATGATATTACAAAATTATCGTCCAAGGGTGAAATCACCAGAAAATATGAACATGGTCTAAGTAAATTAATCACTGCGCACGGTCACAAATGGTGTTGTCTTTATACAGTGTCAGGTCGTGGAATATATAACAAGGTAAAAAAGTTATACTGTGCAAAAATGCCATTTATGAAAAAGGTCGCAATTTCACGCAACCATGGTGCATTGGGGAAACAGATATTATACGTGTTAAACAACCTGCCCCAACCGGCACATGATACGATTTATAAAACCATTACAGATGCATATGGTGAAAAATATATAAACTGGCTGTTAACAAAAAATCCAATAAAAATAGTAAAACGTCGTATTCATCACGCACTGTATAAAATTTTAAACGAGGGAATATGAAAAAACAAAATTCAAAAAAAATTGCCGCAATAACCATGGCCCGCAACGATGATTTTTTTCTATCACGTTGGATTGAATACTATGGTAAAAATCTGGGATATGAAAATCTATACATATACCTGGACGGGGACGATCAAAATATTCCAGAAAACGCAGGCACAGCACACATAACAAAACTGCCACACACTGACATGTCACGCAGCACGGGTGACAAATACCGCATTGGCAAAATGTCTGATTTAGCAAACCAACTATTAAAAACATACGACATTGTGATTGGATGTGATTGCGACGAATTCTTAATGGTTGAACCAAACCTGAACCAGACATTGTCTGAATATTTATCAAACAAAAACATAAACACAACTTTATCTGGACTGGGACTGGATGTTGGTCAACACATGGAATATGAATCCGCACTGGACACATCAAAATCTTTTCTGTCCCAGCGCAAATACGCCCTGTTATCAACACGATATACCAAACCAGTTGTAATAAACAAACCCGTCCAATGGGGCAGCGGATTTCACAGTATTCGCGGACACAACTTTCATATTGACCCCAATTTATACCTGTTGCATTTTGGTGCCGTTGATATGGATATGCTGATATCCAAGGCTGCCAACCGCGGTCCCGATTGGATAAACCATCTGCGTCGTCGTGGGAACGGCACAATAAACGCAGTCACAAAAAATCCCCCATACAATGAAAAATGGTTAAAAATCGCACGTATCATGCAAACAATATTCAGACCGATTTATGCACTGGATAAACCAGGCATGCTGGGAATAAAGCGTGTTGTAAAAATACCATCACGATTTAAAAATTCAGGGATTTAACCATGAACCAAAATATGAAAATAGATATTGTATATTTATGGGTTGATGACAGTGACACCAAATGGCGCACCGAAAAGGATAAATGGTTGGAAATTATTCGTGGCGAAAAACCTGTATATACCGATGCTGCAATCGATGCACGCTGGCGTGACAATGGTGAATTTATGTATTCCCTGCGCAGTGTTGAAAAATTTGCCCCATGGGTAAACCATATCTATATCATAACTGGATTTAATCAGGTGCCACATTGGCTAAATACAAACCATCCTAAAATAACAATCGTTCCACACGAACAAATAATACCACACGATGCACTGCCAACATTCAATTCGAACGCCATCGAAATGTGCATTCCAAACATCCCCGGATTATCTGAACATTTTTTATTGATGAACGATGACTTATTCTTCAACGCCCCTTTACCCCCATCATACTTCTTTGATGCAAAGGGACGTGCAAAAATAATGTACAGCAATCATTCCAAACGTTCCAACAATATTGGTCAATGGCTATCCCAGGTAAACGAATATACCCAAACATTGATACTGTCCGCAAAAATAATAAACGCAATTTTTGGCAAAGATGTATACAAATATCGCCCATCTCATACCATTGATCCATATATAAAATCATCATGGATTGAATGTCGCAACCACCCAATGATAACAGGCCTGATTGACACACAAATACGAAACAAATTCCGTACAAACAATGAATTACAACGATGGACATTTAATTTATATGACCTTGTAAATGATCGTGCAGTATTTATACACAGTCGCGCACGAAAACATTCACGCCATAAAATAATGAATACAATATATAATGCAATATTTGCACCATGGATTCGACGCTCTCCCATTGTATGTATTGACACCACACGCGCACACAGTGCATTATTAAAAGCCCCCATATTTTGCATAAATGATTCCATAGATACAGATGCAACAATTCTGGAAAACAATGCAAAATTTATGAATGATTGCTTTCCAGAAAAATCATCATTTGAAAAATAAAACGGGATACTAATCCCGTTTGTTCTATTGAATACTGCATGTTTTTATAAAATCACAAATACTTGAACGCAATTTTCTGGTCCATGAATTTGGCGGACAATCCAATACCCCTATACGCTCCAGTTCCTGGAATAATTCGCGTGCACGTGTTAAATCTTCATCAGATTCAATATATTTTATTTTACGAAATGCCCACTTTATAAAAAACCATTTAAAATTTTCAGACCACTTTTTCATCTGATATGGTGTTGCACACTCTTTGTATTTCAAGAATGCTGTTTTTATTCCCGTCACCAAAGACTGCATTATACGCAACTGTTTCGCCCCCAAAACGATTCCACCGAAATTAGGAATATAAAAATACAAAGGCAATGGTGCAATCGTCACACGTGGATTACGCAGCATAACCTCACTCCACCACGGGAAATCTTCAAACAAAATCCCTTTGATAAAAGGAATATCTACAATCAGTTCTCGGCGATACATATTTTTCCAGACCTGACAATGCTTAATCAGCCATTTTTTCTTTTTTCCTGGTGCATTGTGTGTACGTTCGGTTGCATAATCATAAACATCATCAGTTATCAATGTCTGAATCTTATTTAAATTATATCTTTTACGCATACGCATCGGCACAACATTATCCGTATCCATTTTCAGAATATGTCGCACCATCAACTGCGGACGATAAATTCTGTCATATGTAAACGATACAATATCTGAATTATCCCTTTTTACCATATGCCAGGCAATTTCCATTGTCTGTGGATGAATAAAATCGTCACTATCCAGATACATAATATATTCACCCGTGGCAAACGGCATACCTGCATTACGTGCATCAGACAATCCACCATTTTCCTTTGTCACAACAACAAATCTAGAATCACGCGCAGCATATTCTGCCAAAATTTCCGCACTGTTATCTGGACTGCCATCATTTACACATATTGCCTGCCAATCATTAAAAGTCTGATTCAACACACTATCCAGACATCTACGCAAATATTTTTCGACATTATAAACTGGTATAATAATTGAAATTGCTGGCATAAATCCCCCCGACCTATTTATTCATATCACAAATTGCCCGCGAGAAGGTCCCTTCCCTTGGCATATCCGCATACGCAGTTTTTTGAAAGAAAGCATCTGCGGTTAATTCATCAAATGTTTCCTGATTAAATGGCTGAAATTTATAATTATGCCACAAAGTATGTGTTGGATATTGATCAACATGTGGCATTTCTGCAAAATATTTTTTTGCACGTTCATCATTTTGAACCAATGTTTGGAACAACATCTGATGCATAAAGTAATCAAAACTTTTATTTTCATGCATCCAATATTCCAGAATCATGGCACGCCACGCCCCCAACAGATATGAACCACGTCGCCCACGAATAAAGCAATTCTGACAGAACATATATTTCTGTCCTACCTTATCCCCTACCAAATACATAAAGAAATCTGTATCAACAATCCATTTTGGAATTGGCGAAACAACAAAATCTGTTGAATCCAACCAAAATCCACCATATTGATACAACAATTCAACACGACAAATATCCGCAAAATGTGCGCGCCTAATTTTACCTGCCCGATACTTTTGCACGATAATTTCTGGCAATTTTATGTAATCAAAAATATTACTATCATCCAGAACAACCAATTCCTGCTTGCAATGTTTTCTGATACTACGAAAACAAGACTTTACCAATTCAGGCGCATTTTCTTCTCCCTGTTGCCATATTGTAAAAATCTTCTCATTCTTATCATCTTTTATCACCGGTCCATCAACAACATTCTTCACTGCGGGCAAATACCGCTTGAAATATTCTGGTGCGACACGTGATAAAACGTTAGTCCTGACATCACGACGATGTTCACGTGTTCTCCACGGCCAATTAAAAACATGTGATTGGAAAAATATTTTTGTTAACGCCCATGCCCTATCCATATTCATACCCATCCCCTTTATTATAAATTTCCCCGGCATAAATACCGGGGTAAGTAAAAATTATTCTTCGATATCTAATGCCACGTCATCGTCATCATCGATTGGCCCGGTTGTCATTTCTTCGGCAATACCAGATGCACGCGCCATTATTTTATCCAACAATTCCTGCTGCACTTCTGGTCGGTCCTTCAACCACTGACGCGCATTCGCTTCACCCTGTCCCATACGTTCACTATTATACGAATAGAAACTGCCGGCCTTTTCGATATAGTCATACTTAACACCCATATCTAAAATTTCACTGATGCGACTAATTCCCTCGCCATACATAATTTTAAAGTCAACCGTACGGAATGGTGGTGCCACCTTGTTCTTAACAATCTTAACACGCGTTTCATTACCGATAATATTTTCTTTATCCTTAATTTGCCCTGTACGACGTATATCCAAACGCACAGACGCATAGAACTTCAATGCATTACCACCCGATGTTGTTTCTGGATTACCAAACATCACGCCAATCTTCATACGAATTTGATTAATAAAGATTAACAGTGTATTGCTGCGTGACACAGAACCGGCCAACTTTTTCAAAGACTGACTCATCAATCTGGCGGTTGTCCCAACAAAAGAATCGCCAATATTACCTTCCAATTCAGCCTTAGGCACCAGGGCAGCAACCGAATCGATAACCACCACATCAACCGCACCAGACTTAATCAAGGTATCCGCAATTTCCAGAGCCTGTTCCCCAGAATCCGGCTGCGATATAATCAGATTTGATACATCAACCCCCAACTTCTTGGCATATGATGGATCCAATGCATTTTCTGCATCAATATACGCACACGTTCCACCCTTTTTCTGTGATTCTGCCACCGCATGCAACGCCAATGTTGTCTTACCCGAACTTTCTGGACCATAAATTTCAACGATACGTCCTTTTGGATATCCACCAATACCCAACGCAATATCCAACCCCAACGAACCCGATGAAATAGCCTCGATATTCTGTTGCGAACCGTCACCCATTTTCATAATGGCTTCTTTACCGAATTGTTTTTGAATTTGTGCTAACGCAGATTCCAACGCAGGATTTTTTGCGAACAATCCACTATCTTTGCTAACTTCTTTTTTTGCCATACTTTTCCCCTTTTATTATCGGAAAAATCATACACGCTAAAACCCGAAAAAGCAAGCATTCACTTTCTGCTTATCAGCACACCAATACTTAATGCACCAATGGTTGCCGTCACCGCCCAAACTGCAGATGTCACACCATAAGCCGCAATTATCGCCGCCCCTAAAATCGGTGCCAGAACATTTGGTAAATTCGCACTGGTTCGAAACACACCATAGAAATGCGTTTGCTGTGTTTTTTTAGTATTATCAAAAAATAATAAATCATGTACAGATTCCATCAATGCCCCAGAAACCTGCCACGCAACAAATACAGCCAGCAATGGCACCCCCGTCACAACAGTCGCGAATGTCGACAATATCGCAAACGATCCAAACCCCAGAATCAGCCACAATGTTTTACCTGTACGCCGCACAACACGCCCCATAAATTCACTTAATAATAAATAAGGAATAATCCCCAGCGTTAAAACCCAACCCAGCACATCTTTATTGAACCCATTTTCAATCACCAAAATCGGCACATACAAAACACGCATCGCACGCAAAGAATAATAACCAAAATTCACCAAATACGCACGCAACATCCCCGGTAATTTGAAAAACGCGACCGTATTTCGCCACAGTGCACGAAATGTTTTATGTGGATTAACAGGACGAATCTGTTTATCTTCTTGAACAATACGAAAATATTTAAACAATGTCCACCCTGCCAAATAAATTATTGCAGATCCAAAGAACGCAGCACGATTACCAAAATGATTCGCAATTAAAACCGCAACGGTTGGCGCAAACAAAGCCCCAATATTCATCCACAAATGATACCGCGAATTTAAACGCGCCATACCAATATTTTTTGAAAAATCAGACATAAACAGCGGTATTAACATACCAACAAATGTAATCGCAACTCCCGTTATATAATCCAGTATAATAAATGTACGCGGCAATATTGAAAAACTCATCATCGCATAACATACTGCCAACATCAACATCACAAAATAAAACAAACGCACCTTGGAAAACTGACGAAGTATTTCATTTGCAAACAAACCAACAAAAAAACAAAAAACCGAATAAATCGCAACATACACACCGACAATCGCAGATGACTTAAATATATCCAAAAGAACCAGGGAATAAACCGCATTATAAATACCATCTGCAAATCCTGTGAACAACCCCAGGTTTGCAAACGAAAACCCATTTACCCGCTTATTAATTGAAATATATTTATCCCCCGCCATAGCTAATGTATTATATCATAAAAAAATAAATATAAAAATATCCGAACAATAAAATTTAATTACCGTATGGGCGCGCAAACTGCAAGCAGATAGATTGTTATACAAACATAAAAAATAAATTAGAACAGTTTAGATGCACAGCAGTTGGCAAGCGCAGTGTACATAACGCTACATAAGCGCGCAAACTGCAAGCAGATAGATTGTTCTAATTTATTTTTAGTCTTTGACACGCGCCAGGTCATCATACATCTTATATTTTTGATCACCTGTTTCACGATATTCATAACCCACGCCACCTGCAGAATAAATATTAAACAGGTCCGTCACTTTATCCAGTGCAGCATTCATCATTTCACGTGTTGTATCAGAATCATATTCAATCAGGCGCGAATCGTTATTTTTTAACTGCAAAAATCGCATGATTGGTGTCTTTGATTTTTCAGTTGTTCGAATCGGAAATCCCCCTGATTGCAGGATATAAGCCTCCAAGGGCAACTGTGGCATATTTCCCTGTTCTAACTGTGATTTTGAAGGTGCCACCCCCGTCTTGATATCCAACACCCCACCATCCCAAATTCGGTCTGCGCGTGCGCGCACATTCCGGCCCGCAATCTTTACCACACCATTAATTTCTGCATATGCATGTGGGACACTTGCCAATTCATTTGCGATAACGGGGGCCATTTCCATAAATCTTTTATGCCAGAAATGAAATATCACGCTGCCCTGACCTAATTTTTCCAACGCCCGTCTATCCATTTCTGCAACCAACACATCCGGTCGTATATCAGTTGCCTTTTCCACCACATCATGTACCAAATTTCCAAAATCACGCACATCTGCGCCAACCCAATAATCATCCAATACACGCAGCTTTAGAATATGTCGCACATAGAATGCATAGGGATTATGAATTAATAACTCCAACGATGTGACAAAAACATCACTCCAATCATTCGGTGGCGTTGGTATCGAATAATCCAATGATTTATGCGGCACAATATCTTGCGCCAACACAGATTCTAAAATCTCTGCATTTCGACTAAATTCACCGCGTCTGGCAATCACACGCGATAAAAAACGCGATTCGGTTGTCTGAACCCCACCAGATTGCAAAGACCGCAACCAATACACACATCCACCACATGATAAATTCATAAAATCCAAGGACTGCAACGAAACCTTACGTTCTGGTGATGGCAATCCAATTTTTTCTGCAGTCAGCCGTGGCAACCATGAATTTTCATAACCACGCGCCGGAAACATCCCCTCGTTCAAACCTGTCAAGATAACAACATCCGCAGTCTGCATACGCGATTCAATCGTACCCAACACAACAACATCTGCCCCATCATTCATTGCCCCACGTATCGACACGCCCGATATGGCATATTTAATAAATTCACGGGCATCTTTTAATGTTAAATGCACACATGCCACATTTAGCGCATCTGACAAATCCCTGATCGCAGCCCAAATCTGTACAGACACCTCGTCATCAATAACAAACCGCGGTGTGAAAACAGACATATTATCCGAGACGATCTTTGCAATTGTGTTAAACAGATTTCCACCCATTTCCTGATATACATCATCAAATGTGTTTACCCCCTTTTCAATCCACGAATCTAACAAATTCAATATCGCCCGTCCTGGCATTGTCATTGTCCCTGATATACCACCCGAAAAATCCGCTGCAATACCACGCGCATTCAGCGCAACCGCAATACGCTGATTTCCAGCCGCATCGGGCGTTATAACCAATACAGATTTCTTTTCTGCTGCGGCCCGTTCTGCAATCTCTGCAACAACTTCTGCCTCGGTTGCTTCCCGCGGCACCTCTATTAAATTGCAATTTGATAAATTTCTATCAACATCAACTGGCGTGCAATCATTACCAAATGCATGATTCATAAAATCAATTACACTGCCCCCAACATCAATCGGCATAACATCTGCCGCCTGCAAACCAATACGTCCCAAGAATTTATATTCTGAATTATATGGATTTGTGTCTAAACAAAAATCTTCATTTCGTCCTGAAATCTTACCAGACAAAATAATTCTGCCATGCGGCAAATTCGCAATACATTCCATTAAATCTGCGGTTGCCGGCACACTGGCTGTCGAAGCACACACCACAACCAACTTATAATTACCCAACACCCCCTTCCATGCACGAATATCACGATTTCTGGCTGCGGTTGATGTAATTCGCCCCTGGGCATACATTGACATAAAACCAGACAAAATCTCCAGTATTTTTGCCTTGGCCTGAAAATGTCCCGCATATTTTTCATCAACTAAATCCGACCAATTAATATCTGCTGCATTTATACCTTCATTTTCCAAATAATCCTGCATACGCACTAAATCCTGGGCGATTGGCAATGCAGCGGTCAAATTTCCAATATTTGCATCCGCTGCCAATAAACGTGACAAAACAATAACACGTTCCATATTTGAAATAACATCTGGTGAATCAATTTCATCATCAGTTTCATCATCCAACCCTTCACCCAACGCAACCAAAGTCGGCAAAATTGCATCACCACCTAACCTATGTGCGATCATTTTCTCGACAGTTCTGACGGCGCGTCTGCTGGGTAAAAAAATCAGCATATCAGCAACATCCACCCCTGACGCATCCATAACACACCACAGTGCATCAGACATACGCGCCGGATTTGTTGCATAAAAAACATTTTTATTTAATGCCAAGTGTTTCCTTTATCACATTCAGTCCTGTTTTCTTTTCCGCAGATGTTTGCAATATTTCTGGCAACATTGCGCCATGGTCTGTATGTTTTATTTCAATTTGTTTTGCTTCGCGCACTTTTTTATCTTTTTTTGTATAAACAATCTGATATGGAATTGCATTTACATCACAAAAATCCATTAAATCCAAATCCGCATCCTTGACGCCAATCCTTGAATCTATCAGAATAAACAATCTTTTTAATTGTACGCGCGACAATAAATATTCTTCCAGTCTTTTCAACCACCGCATTGCATCAACCTTAGAAACCCTGGCATATCCATACCCTGGCAAATCCACAATCATCACCCGATCATCCAAATTAAATAAATTCAGACTTTGTGTACGTCCCGGCGTATTTGATGTACGTGCAATCGGCGCCCCAACCACCGCATTAATTAACGAAGACTTACCCACATTACTGCGTCCAATAAATGCATATTCTGCAAAATGTGAATTCGGCAAAGATTTTACCGTTTCAAAACTGCCAACAAATTTAATCATCTGCCCCATCCTTATCCAGCAATCGTTTATATGCTTCTTTTTTTGAAATTCCTGTACGCTGTGCCAACTCTGCCGCTGCACTTTTCATCGTGGTTGCCGCAATATCATTAACTATATCAGAAATCTCGCTATCACTCATCCGTTTTTCTGGTCGTGGCGCAACAACAATAACAATTTCCCCCCGTGGTGGTGTTATCCCCATCAATTCTGCCGGATATCCAATAATCGCCTCCTCATGAATTTTTGTAATTTCACGCACAATGGCAATCTGTCGTTCTGGCATAACGCGCGCCATTGCAGCAATCGTTGTCATAACCCGATTCGGACTTTCATAATAAATAATAGTATGTGGGATTTTGTTATCATCTCTTAACTTCTTTTCATCCACAAAACCGCAAAATGTAAAACGGTCAGTTGGAAATCCCGACAACACCAGTGCAGAAATCGCAGCAACCGGCCCCGGGACAACATACACTGGCACCCCTGCCCCACGCGCGGCGCGCACCAAACGAAAGCCTGGATCCGACACACCTGGCATACCTGCATCACTAACACACGCAACCGCCGCCCCATCCTGAATCTTTTCAATTATACTTGGGACAACATCACGCTCATTATGCTCATGACACGAAATGCGTTTTGTCTTGATATTAAAATGCGCCGCTAACTTGCCAAAAACTCGCGTATCCTCGGCTGCAATCAAATCAACATCCTGCAACACCTGCACGGCACGCGGCGACATATCAGACAAATTCCCAATTGGTGTTCCAACAATATAAAGCCCTGTTTGCATTTAGAATCCTTTTATAGTAAAATGATACAGAATAAAATGGATTTTTCAATGTTTAAGAACAGAATTTTCGGATACATAATAACAACATTAATCTTGGCTGGTTGCTCAGGAACCAGTGACCATGGTCCTGAAAATGATTGGTTTGGCGAATACGATTTACTATCGACCAACACGCCCATTAATATGTATGGAACCCTATCCGACGGATATGGACTGCCAACATCTGACACTGGACATAATATGGCGGTATTACTGCCACTATCTGGCGACAATGCACCGGTTGGGAAAACAATTCGCACTTCTGTTGAAGCCGCTATTTTACAAAGTGGTGCAAAAAACCTGAATGTGTCATTCTATGACACAACCGAAAATCTGGACGAGACAATAAAAACCGTTCTGGCCGGCAATCCCGAAATAATTATTGGCCCTGTGTTTTCAAATAACGCACGTATTGTTCGCGACAAAAAACCTGAAAATCTGCCGGTAATATCATTTACTTCCGATGCAAATTCGGTCGGTGATGGTGTTATGACAATGGCATTAATGCCAACAAATGGAATAGAAACAATCGTTCGCGAAATGCATTCAGACAATATTCAAAAATTTATAATCATGGCACCCGACACAGATTCTGGTCACCTGATGGCTGGCACTGCAATACGTGCGGCCGAAATATCTGAAATCGAACCTGTTGGCATATTTTTCTATAATGAAAAAGACACAGATTCTATCAAAAATACCGCCCTGTCCGCATCATTAAACAATGCACGCACTGCGGCCCACACGCGCGCCCGCCAGGTATTGTCCGACATACTGACAAACGAATCGCTAACTGGAATTGAAAAGTCACGCATGAACATGCAACTGGAAAAATTATCAAAAACAGAAACAGTTGGCAATGTACCATACCAGGCAATATTATTCCTGGGCAATGGCGAAGACACAAAAACCATGGCATCATTCCTGCGTTATTATAACGTCGGTACAAACGACGCCAAATTCTATGGTACAACAATGTGGGACGGTTCAGACATTGCATCAGACCTGACCATGTCTGGTGCAAAATATGCCACATTATCTGATATAAACCCAGAATTTAATACACTTTACGAAAAAATATCTGGCGTACTGCCGGGGCGCTTGGCAACATTTGGATACGATGCCACAAACATGGCAATCGGCATGATGTATTCTGACAAATCAAATGTTGCATATCTGCTGGACCCCAGTGGTTATATCGGCACAGACGGACTATTCCGCCTGAAGCCAACGGGCGACAATGAACGCGCGCTGCGCATTGTAAAATTAAACGGCAGCGGCACCCCAACAGAATTAAAATCGGCACAAACATCATTTGCCACCCCACTGTATAATATTGAACAACGCCACATAGAACCTGCTGATGCCATGGAACTGGAAACACCAGGAATAGACCCAGACAATCACATCCAAATACCCGAACGCCTGCGCAGTAAATATAACAGCAAAACAATCGGTGCAAATATCACAGAATCCAAAAATTTTCAGCGCAGCCAAATAATTGCATTCCTGCCCGAAGATGACAGTGCACCAATAAAATCAGAAAATTTCAAGCCAATTAAACTGGAATCTGTTAACCGTTCCTATATCGACGAATATGAAATAGAAGAATAAAACAAAAACCCACAAAATGTGGGTTATTTTAATGATTTGGGACTGCTTGCACTAATCGAGCAGAAAATAGACAAGAGTTTTCTGATTTAACGTTACAAGTAAAATTGTTTAAAAAACAGTGGTTAAATTAATATGCCATATGGCTTAAACCATAAACCAATAATATAAACCATAAAACACACAATACTATGGCGATACATCCGATATGTTTTTTATATTTTGGCGCAATAATTCTTGAAACAAAGAAAACAGCAATAGTTGGCAATATTAATAAATCTAAAAAAATAACAACATTACCGTATGAATTCCATAGTGCAGGACTGTAAAATAAGTGTTCAATCCATGCACAAATCATTGTACAAACCCACCATGTAAAACATATCGCCGGCAATAATATAATCCAACGAAAAACATCAAGACCTTTGTATACATTAGTTTTTTTCATATTTTTATCCTTTTGATGATAAAATCATATCACAGAATATATAGATTATAAAATAAAAACCGCCTCGGTGTGTTCGAACGGGGCAAACACTTGGAAATCCTGGTTGTTCGAAGATTGATAAAATTTGGCCTTTCTTAAAACCATAATTATCGAACTCGCGAAAATATTAAAAACCCAAAGAAAAACCGCACCTTAATGGTGCGGTGTATCTTTTGGTGGGAGTGGCTGGATTCGAACCAGCTCAGGCTTAAGCCAACAGATTTACAGTCTGCCCCGGCTCTCCAACTCCGGCGCACGCCCAATCTCTTCAGCAGAACACAGTGTAATTTACCCAACTCACCTGCTCTACCATCCATTCTTGGTGCGAGCAGCGGGAATCGAACCCGCATTTCAAGCTTGGAAGGCTTGCATACTAGCCTTTGTACTATGCTCGCAACAAATTCAAAGCCCTATGATTATATACTAAATGAAACGAAAATCAAGAACAAAGTAAAAAAAATATCCCCTGCAGATTAATACAAATTCCCCTTCCCTGTGGGACACTTCATACCCACCTGCGCGAAAATGACGAGAATCGCCAGCCCTAGCGCTGGGAAAGAAATTAAATAGAATGATA
>JAZTWT010000013.1:0-16652 GCA_045636045.1 Candidatus Enterousia sp.
CGTTGGTTTGTGGTACCAAATGTCGCCGGTTCGAGTCCGGTTATCCGCCCCATATTTGACGACACCCCTTCTGGACCATGTCTATGAAGGGGTATCTTATTGAAATAACTGTGTTTTTATTGTCCAGAAAAAGGTTCGAACCTACCTGTTTTTTGCTTTTTTTGATTTCTGTTGAATTTTTATGCGTTTTATGGTATAATACTTACATTCAACAGACGACATAGGTCGTCTTTTTTTTATTACCCGCATTTGCGGGTGTTTTTTTATGGAGAATAAAATGCAAACACCAAAATTTTTACAAGACCTGATATCATCGCCCGAATACGGTGATAAAAACAGCGAAACATATAAACGCGCAACAAGGTATATGAACATCCTGTATCCTGGAACAGTAGCGTTTGATGCCACAGGTCGTATGATGCGCCCAGAATACGATATGACATTGCAACAGTTTTACAAAGCGCAACATGAAATAGAAACGGAGTTCGAGTCCGATAAAAATGAGTCAGAAGCAGAAATTCTGGACGTATATGGCGATTATTTTGAAACTATCGGATTTAATTTTGATATTGAAGAATATGTTGTTCCTGGCACGCCGATACCGGTCAAAGTTTTGATGCCAGGTGGCCATGTTTCAAAGCGCAGTCTGGAAACATACGATTTGAATATTCCAGAATTTAAAATCGCGCCCAAGATATGGATATGGCACAGCGAACATGGCGAAAATACCTGCGATGAATGTTCAGGGAATGATGGGACAGTCTATGAAACCAAAGAAGACATACCAACATGTCCCGTTCATCTAAACTGTCGCTGTTGGGTTGAAGAAATAGAGCTGGATGAAACTGGCAAGAAAATAGGCAGCAAAGTTTATAAAGGTCAAAAGCCAGAAACACAAAAGGCAAGTGATATGCAAATGAGTGATAAAGGTATTGAGTGGTTAAAAGGTAAAGAAGATAGAGTGTTAGATAAACGGGGCAATCATGTTATATATGATGATGCTACGAAAAAACCAGTAAATCCGAACGAGCCTTTGCCAAAAGGTGCAACAATTGGCTATGGGCATTTGGTAAAGCCGGGTGAAGATTTTACAAATGGAATCACAGAACAGCAGGCGATTGCATTATTACGTTCTGATATAGCCACGGCAGAACGCGCTGTGCAAGATAATATTACAGCACAAATGTCGCAAACCCAATATGATGCCCTGGTATCTTTGGCGTATAATATTGGTGCAAGTGCTTTCAAAAATTCTACGGTTGTGAAATATATAAACAATCCAGATTTTCATGGCTCTCTTTATTCGGATTCGGGGTCCGCATGGAAAGCATGGAATCGGACCCAGGGAAAAGTATCAAACGGTTTAATTAACCGCAGGCAAAACGAATGGAATTTGTATAAACGCGGTATATATTGATTTTTACAATCGTATCATTTATACTACATTGCATGAAAAGACTTGTCTTATGTTGTGTATTTTTGATTGGTTGTAGCTCTACAGACAGCAAATCTTGTGAGTTCTGCGGCAAATGGTCTTTTGACCGATTTGAATATGCTGGATACATAACTGCAGATTGTGAATATGTTGCCCAGAATTTTTATGAAAATACTTCATTTGAAATCAATAGTTCAAACATCGCCATCGGCGGTTATGATAATGACGAAAAAGTCCAAGAAATTTTGGTAAAAAAAGATACAAACACAACAGAAAAATTTTATGCACCCAATCCAAATTCTATATATGTTTATTTGGATGGATGTAAGTTTTATTTTCAGCGTGATTAGTGATTATTGAATCATCGACATGAGTTGTTCCAGGTATTGTTTGGCGGCATTAAATTTTGATGTCGCCGCATTATACACAGGTCGCATTGAATCAATCAAGAGCATTACATAATTTGCCGGTATGATTTTTACTGTTATCTTTTTCAATTTCCGCTAATATTTCGCTCAACAAAGGGCCTAAATCAAGCACTTGTTGCACATTTTCGGGTAGAACCGTGTCAAATTCGGGGCCCCATTATAAAACGTCCCATTCGGGGCGTTTTTAATTGCTTTTTTATGCGTTTTGTGATATAATACACTGCAACAGATGGACGACATTGGTCGTCTTTTTTATTACCCGCATATGCGGGTGTTTTTATTTAACAAAAAGGAGTTATAAATGGAACCTATCTATATATCCGCATTTCCAGGAAGCGGTACAGCCAGAATGTATGTTGGAAACGATGGAAATATATACGAATTTAGTGGTGGCAGCCGGGCATGGCGTAATAACAACCCGGGAAATCTTGAAGATGGAAAATTTGCACGCAACAATGGAGCGATTGGAACGGATGGCAGATTTGCGATATTTCCCGATGCAGCAACAGGTTTTAATGCTATGGCCGATTTGTTAGCAACAAACTCATATCAAAAATTAACAATAGAAGGTGCAATAAACAGGTATGCGCCACCAAATGAAAACAATGTTGAAAACTATTTAAAAACCATTGAAAAGCAAACAGGTTTTCCACGCTCAACACCAATGAATAACCTTTCCAAAGCTAATTTATTAAACCTGGCAAAAGCAATGGCAAAACACGAAGGAAATATATCAGGGAAAAAACGTCTGGTTCCCAAACATGAAAAATATGTTTGGGTAACAGTTGACGATGATAAAGTTAGACCAGAACATGAAGCGCTGGACGGAGAGATAAGAACATGGTATGATACACCACATCCAGGTGAAGAATACGGATGCAGATGTCATGCGGAAAGTGTTGATTAATTTTTTTATCTTGTTAATGTGCGCGGCTTGTGCGAAACAAGTTGATGAATATTCCGGTGGTTTTTCTGATGGTTTACCGGCACCAGAAAAAACTGAAATGTTTGATTTGTCTGATAATTACGGAATAAAACAAATAGATACGTTTTACATAGATGTTAATAATGACGGTGTAAAAGATACTATTAAGCGCGGTCGTTTTGTGACGGGCACCGCACATTCTTACACTTTTTATGATATATACCTTGATAATGGTGAAAAACTGGCACGATTAACAACCCAAGAAAGTGCCGATTGTATTTTGCGTGCTTATAAATTTCAAATGCGACCGTTTTTGATAACATGCGCATCAAGAGATATAGGTAAAGATTATATAGAACCTACAAAAGCAAAAATTGAAAAATTTGAAATTAAAGACAACGAAATGAAATCTGTATCGTCCAAAGAACATAGACCAATTTGTGATGTTAGATATTTATTGTAAACAAGCGCGTAAAAATATTTTAAATTCTTTCCCAAACTGCAACAAATCGCACAAACAGATATTGAAAAATATTGGTTGAAATATACTGTATAAAATGCAGAAAAACACCCACCGTGCGGTGGGTGTTTTTCTTCTCCTTCGCGACAACTATTTTGACTCAATAACAACCATTGCTGCGCAATAATCATCTTGGTCTGTAATAGACAGGTGGATTCTTGCGTCTGCACCTGCCAACTGTTTTAAAACGGCCTTGGCACCACCGGCAATTAATATCTCGGGACGGCCCAAATCATTATGAACAACCGAAACATCAGAAAAGGCAATGTCATCACCAAATCCTGTCCCTAATGCTTTCAGACATGCTTCGCGTGCGGCCCAAAAGTTTGCCAGGTGGCGTTCAGAATTTGCATTGTCGTTATCTGCATATTCCAATTCTTTTTTTGTGAAAATACGCTGTTTTTTAAATGCAGACCAATCTAGAAAACGTCCACATTCGACCAAATCAATTCCAATCCCTATTATCATGAACAGACTCCCTGTGTCGGTGTTGTTTTGATATGGCATACTAATAATATTTTTGCGATTCGTGCAAGCAGAAAATAAGATTAAAAAGAAAAATATATAATAAATTTTTTTTATCGTGAATTTTGCGTTAATTCATGCAGTTTTTCGCGCAATAATTTTGTATTATCTTTAATACAAATTGTACTGTTTACTCGTAAACGGGCCAATTCTAACAGGCTACGCATTTCAAAAATATTTTTACTTGTATCTTTATTTTTATTTACCATGATACTTTTAAACAGTGCACGCTTATCGTTTTGTCCTGGTGTTGTTCCGCGATACATAACAATCATGCTGCCCGAAGAACCATAATCAAGTAATTCTAATACATATGGAAAATCGGCCAGCCCATATCTGGTAAATTTATATGCTATACCATAGGTTTCGTATTTTGTATTAACATATGTCTGTTTGTCCAAGATAAAGTTCGCGGCAATATCGCTAATATCTTTAATCGTTTTTCTTTGTGCACTCATAATAATACCATTTAATTTCAGTAGCATTATATAAACAAAAAAATATATTGTCAATCATCTAGTGTAAAAATATCCCCACCAAAATGGTGGGGAACAAAAAATTATTTTACAAATGAATATTCCATTTCCAGATGGTTTGGATTATATGTGCCATTCATAATGGCCAATGTATCCTCTACGATAACCAGTTCTTCATTTGTTGCAACCATGATAATTTTAACACGGCTGTCATCAGTGCTGATGATTGCTTCGTCAACACCTTTGCGTGCCAGGGCGACCTTGTTCTTTTCTTTATCTAACTTGATGCCCAATTCTTCCAATCCTTCACAGAACTTTTCACGCAGGTAATCATCGTTTTCGCCAACGCCCGCAGTAAACACCAATGCATCGACATGCCCCAGTTCAGCCATATACGCACCTATATATTTTTTCACATTGTGAACTTCGGTGTCGATGGCCAGACGGCACAAGTCATTTTCGTCTTTATTGCCTTCTACATCACGACGGTCTGCATAGCATTCAGTAATACCCATCAAACCAGAATCTTTGTTCAGATGTTTCTGCATCTGGTCTGGGGTCAGCCCCAAACGGCCCATCACATACAGAACAACCCCCGGGTCCAAATCACCTGGGCGTGTACCCATTGTTAATCCAGATAATGGTGTCATACCCAGTGATGTATCTACAGATTTACCGTGACGAATTGCCGTTGCGGATGCGCCTGAACCAATATGCAGTGTAATCAAATTGCATTCACTGGCAGGTTTACCTAATACCTTTGCTGCACGCTTTGACACATACAGGTGGCTGGTTCCATGGAACCCATATCGACGAACCCCCAGTTCACGATACCATGCGCTTGGCACCGCATAGCGATACGCATAGTCTGGCATTGTCTGGTGGAACGCGGTATCAAATACTGCGACCTGTTTTGCGTTTGGCAACAACTGTTGTGCGGTGACAATACCCATCAGTGCCGGTGGGTTATGCAGTGGTGCCAATGCAGACAATTCATCAATCGTTTTGATAACATCATCAGTAATTTCAACCGAAGACGCAAATTTGTCACCACCCATAACAACGCGATGACCAACACCTTTAATCTGGTTCAGGTCAATCGAAGCCTCGCGCAGCATGAACAGCACGACATTCAGCGCTTCGTCATGGTTTTTCATTGATGTTTCTTTCTTTTGTTTTGTTCCATCTGGATACTTCTGCGTGACAAAAGAATCTGGCAGGCCGATTTTTTCCACATTGCCGCCAACGATTGGCTGTTTAGAATCAACGTCAAATACCTGGTATTTCAGGGACGAAGAACCACAATTCAGTGCAAGTATGTACATATGAAATCCTTTTTTCTTCTTCGTCCCCAACCTTAGCAAAGGTTTTTATTATTTTCAACAGTAAACTCGGAATAAAATATTCCAATTTTCATCTGTGATATATGTTGTTTCACCACTGGTTTTATGGCTGACCCAGTATTTTTCTTTGCCCACCATCAGATACAGATTTAATCCCCATTCTTCCATCACCTGATTAGGGATTGGGTTGCAACGATTTCCGATACCAAATGCCATAACTTCGTCACCTGGGGTATATCCGGCCTCGGCGTTTTTACAGACCAGAATTGTTTGAACAATTTTTGGCATTTGTTTAATTTTAATCGCAATGTCTATTTGTCTGTCCATACTGTTTACTGGTACAGGTTGGGTTTCTGTCATGGTCATTGGGTTTGGCACATGTTGGGAAATGATTTCACGCCAAAACTCATCGGGCAGGGCCGATATATCCGACCACACATTATTAATATCATCGCGTCGCGCAATTTCGAATCCACCCAGTGTTTCGCCATCATGAACGCGCAGCGTTTTTTTATCTGTGTCCATTGTAATTTCGCCGGGCATACCGGTAAATTTATCATTGTTTGCGGTTGTGCCGCGTCTTATTTGCAGTACACGTGTCATAAGATTAATCCTTTACTAAACATAAATAAAAATCCCCGCCACCAAACTGGGGCAGGGCAAAAAACAAACACCATCGGCAGATGGTGTTCGCAGAAGATTATACCATAATTCTCCCAAAAAATCAAGCTGCCATTGCATGATGGCTTTGATAGTATTGGAATAACGCCGCTTTGTTCTGGTTGAAATTACCCTGTGCGTTCTTTTTGGACAAAGTAAATCTGTTATAAAACGGTCCTGTTCTGCTGTCACGACCTGTTTCCAGGAAATCCCAGAATTGTGCCAATTCATCGTGCAGGTTAGCGTGGTCTTTATCCCAATCGGCCACAATTTTATTTCTGCGGTCAATTTGTTCATTTAATTCATTAATGCGCGCCTGTGAATTTTTAAATTCATTGATTTTATTTTGTCTATCTGTATTAACTTGATGAATATGGTTATACCTTTGTTCTGCGTGCTGACGTGCCGAATCTGCACTGTCCTTGGCGGTTTGTGCATTTGCTTCTTCTGTTCTGGCATTTGCAATATTTGCATTCGCATTGGCAAATTCTTGACGTCCTGTATTGACTTGCTCTAATATCTGCTTTCGTTCGTCATATAATCGATTATACAGCGCCTGCAACTGTTGTGCTCTCATTTCTTCATGCGCATTAGGATATGGCGTTGGTATCGCCTGCAGTTGACTTTTTATTGTGTTATACTGTTGACGTAATTGATTGCTTTTGTTGATTAAATCAGCATGTTTTGTTGGGTGATTATTTATAATATCATCCAGTCGCTGTCTTTCTTGGTTTTTTGTATTAAAATCACCTTCGGCGGTTGTATATGCCGTATTGGCGTTATTCAGATTCTCCAGACGCAGTTCTTCTTGTTGTTCCGCTCTTTTTTGTCGGGCTTCATATGTACTCAGCGTGTCGTCTGTAATGCCTGTTGCGTCTCGTCTGGTCTCTTGTGCGGTTCGTTCCGTTATTGCGCCTGGATTCAGATTGTCACGTTGACTGATTGCAGCATTTTTTGCTGCTGTATTGCTGGTATCCCATTGTTCGAATTCTGCTTGCAGTCTACTTCCACGATGACCATTGAATTTACTGCCTGATTTTCTGAATTGATTAACCAGTGCGGTAATTCCGTATCCAATACCCTTCATTGCGGTATCTATACTTTTGTCAAAGCAACGCGCAACAAATGCCGTCCCTTCATTTTTCATCCAAGACAGACCTTTGTCAGAAAATATGGTCAACTGTTCCTTGCTCAGCGCATCCATAATCTTGCTGGTTGTCATTCCATATTTGCATACGGAAATAATTTCCATTGCAGATTTTGCCGCTGGAATTGCATCCTTATTCCCGTTTTTTGCATCACGAACTGCGCGAATAATCAGGTCCTCAATAACATGGTTTAATTGATGGCCGCTCAACAATGCGCCTTCATACGACTTGGGCATAACGTTTTTTATTTTGCCCAGTGTTTCTACCGTCCACTTGAAATGTTTTACGGCCGATGCCGAACTTTTGGCCAGTTCCGCTTCGACATCGCTGGCCACCTTGATTATGCCATCTAACCCATCTGTCGGTTTAACATTTTTTGAATTTAATGCATCAACAATCTTTGCCGCCTGTGGCGAATAGTACAGCCTGTCGCCCTGCAGCCATTTATATTTTTCAAAAACATCCTTATATGTATCTTTGCGCCATTTTTCAAAATTTTGCTGCCATGTTAATTTATCCATCTTGGAATCGACCAAGAAGTTTTCACTGTTTTTATCCTCGTACGAAACCTTTTGTTTCGCAGTATCCAACAACGATGTAATTTTTTCGGATTTGAATTGTTCTTGGATTTTTTTGTTTTTTCCAACAATGCGCAGCAAATCTTGATGCGCGGCCTTGAACATGTCAAGTTTACCGCCTGGTGTCGTATCTACAAACTTTTCGTCGAACCCATTTTTTAAATTCGGGAAATCGTGTGTCCTGCCACCCAAAGCATTAAAAATTTGTTCTTCAAAGTTAATGCCGTTTCTGTCTGTTGATTCGTGCAACCATTCCGCCAGATTTTGTAGTTTTTTGCGAAAACCTGTATCCTTGTTGTATTTCTTTTCGCTAATTCCCTTTTTTAAATCAGAAAATGTAAAATCAGAATTCAGAATACCCCAGTTTATAAATACACGTTCCAATCCTGGGTTGTCATTTATTAATGTTGCAAAAGCTGCAATATCAGTTTCTGCGGCTGGGGTAGCCAAGACATTCGAAAATATTTTATCTGGTGTAACACCAAAATAATCGTTCAAGAAATTTGCCGCATCCTTGTTATACGAATCTGTGTCCGATGAATCAGCGAACTTAGAACGATTTGCATCCATATCCATGAAAGCATCACGGAAGATCAGGTACAGTTTCTTCCATTCGTCATCGCTTAGTTCCCATGGATTATCTGTTGGTGTCACACCTGGTGGTGGCGGCGGTGGTGTGCGACCATCGGGCAGTTTATTCTTTTTCCACTTACCATCTTCTTGATGTACCAGGCGTTCTTTCCACAATTTCATGTCACCACGAAAATCATCGCCATTTGCAATGTAGGTCGTAAAGGTCTTAAACTTCTCTGCTGGCATTTCATTGAACAGCAACTGCATGTAAAACTGCGATAAAAATTTTTCCATCTTTGTGGCCATAATCTACACCTTTTCTTATCCAGTTTATTATAGTGCAAAAATATCAGTTTTTCAATATTTTCTGTACATTTACCATCGAATTTGTGTATAGTATCTCCCCAAAGGGAATATGGAAAGATGAAACGTCTATTACTTTCACTATATGGATTTGCTTTTTTTAATAAATTTTTGTTATTAACGCCTGTTTATACGATATTTATGCTGGAAAACGGGGTCAGTGATTTCCAGTTGTCAACAATGTTTATAATTTCTTCCCTGGGGACTATTCTGGGACAGGGACCAATCGCGTTAATGGCGAACCGTTTTGGTCGACGTATTACCATGATTTTTGGACAGATTTTAAAGATGACTGCCATTTTACTGTGGTTGTATGTGCCGATTTATTCTGGTTTTGTTGTAGGGATGTTATTATGGGGTGTCCAGGCCGGTGCACGCAGTGTTGCGTTCGAAGGGCTGGTTTATGACACTGTCCGTGCAAATGGGTATGCACGCGACTATTCGCGAATATTGGGACGTAAATCTACCTGCGAAGCACTGGGGGTGACATTTTCTGCTGCTGGTTCACTGTTAATGTTTCTGGGATATGACTGGGTCACATGGATGTCTGTTTTTGCACTGTTGATATCGATTGTTTGTTTGATGTTGTTTCCTAATTGTCCGCATTACAGTGATAAAAATATTCCATCAGGTCGCATTTTTAAACTGATTAAGACCGGGTTTAAATTATGTATGAAAACACCTTGTTTGCTGTCTATAATGTTATTTACGATTTTGATGGTAAATATTCCTTTCTTGGATGATTTTCTCAGTCCGATTGGTCTGCAACTGGGGATACGGGCAGAATATGTCGGTATTGTATCGTTCTTTTTATTGTTGTGTGCCACCACTGGTCAGCGTCTGGCATACCGTTTTTCACGAATATCTGACATGGCAATATATTTTCTGGTCGGTCTGGTTGGCGCATTGTATATATGGTTTGCATCCATTTATGCCAAGGACGCTTTGTGGATACTCGGGATTGCGTATATGGTATTTTATGGGTTGTTTACATTACTGTATTCGCGTTTTCAGCATATTATTCCGCGTCGCAACAGGACGATTATATTGTCGCTGTACACAACGCTAACATATCTGGTGTATATTTGTGTTTGTGCCATCATCGGTTTGGGCAGTAATCTGGGCAGTTGGCGTTTCAGTATAATGATATTGGGTGCGATGTTGATTGTATTGTCTGTATGGGGAATTGGTTTTTTACGTCGTCGTTGCAAAATTTGTGTTGGCAGTATAGATTAGGTTAATGTTCCTGTACATATTGCCGCGAATTTTTTATAAAATATTGGTATGAAAATTGATTTTCATACCATTTTTTTAAAGTCTTTGCCATACTTGTTATCAATTGCAGGTGGCATAATTTTATATACGGGTGCTATTGACAGTGCACCGAATGATAATGTTCGGGATCTGGTTATAAATGTTTCTGCATCATTATTGTCAATTCCATTGGTGTTCTTGCTGTACGACTATACTAATTCGCGTATAGCAAATACAATGAAACGCAATTTGATTAACAGCATGGATGACAAATTAAATGTTTTAATGTTGAATGTTATTGTTTTGTTGCGCGAAGCTATGGGGGTGCGCAGTAAATTAACCACGGAAAACTTGAACCGTATGTTGATTTGGCGTGCGCCCGATATTTCTCGTCGTCTAAAATTAACACCCCGAATATTGGAACATTTACATGAATATCATAATGATTTAGATGCATTGCTGTATCGTGACAGTCAGAATTCAGTCTTGCCTACCGAGCAAAGTCGAATATTATCGTCACTTGCGCGCGATATGACACATTTAATAAGTGAAAATAAATTTCGCCATAATCGGCATCTTTCTGCGAAACATGTGGAAAGTATAATGGGGCGAATACTCGATTGGCTGGACAGTGACAGTATTGCTGCGATGAACCTGGCGCAGCATTTGGCTAGCAGCAGTGCAGGGAATATAACAAAAAAATCATAATAAAATAATAAAAAATGATATTTTTTCTTGCAATTTGATTTTTTTTGTGTCAAAATTGCCCCCGAACCACGGAAAAAGGATTGCAAAATTCTTTATTCCGGGTCCGGTTCTGGGGACATAGCTCAGTTGGTAGAGCAAATGACTTTTAATCATTGGGTCCAGGGTTCGAGTCCCTGTGTCCCCACCAGAAAAATAACGACCGCTTGCCGGTCGTGTATTTTTTTGCCAGGGGCGCGGACGAGAACCCCAAAAGGGTTCGGGACGAAGCGCAGCGAAGTGAAAGGGGCCCATGGAGTGAAAACGAACATGGGAATACACAGTCCCTGTGTCCCCACCAGAAAAATAACGACCGCTTGCCGGTCGTTTTGTTTTTTTATTGAAAAAATTCGTATTTTATGATATAATACGCATATTCAGCAGACGACATTTGGTCGTTTTTTTTTATTACCCGCAACCGCGGGTGTTTTTTTACCAAAAGGATTAAACATGAACAAATTATCAACAATATACTAAACCTTATGCGCAGCGACGCATATTTAAACAGCGATAATCCCAACCACGCTGCTGTCGCCAAACAGGTACAAGATTATTTTGAAAATAAATATGGTAACAGTCGTACAGATGCAACGGGGCGTAATATCACAGTCAGAACCGCATGGCGGTGGCATACAGAAGTAGATGAGCGGACGTGTGATGATTGTTTGGATTTTGCTGATACAATTTATGAAAATATGGAAGATATACCAGAAAGTCCCCACCACCCCAATTGTCGTTGTTGGATAGAAGAAATAGAATTAGATGATAGCGATGAGCTAAATAATGATGAAAGACGAACTAGAATAGTCCGCCAGGGAATGAAAAACGAGGGCGGATATGTTGATGATCCTGATTTAATAGACCAACCAACAAACATAGGCGTAACACAACCCACATTGGATAAACACAATGCAGACCATCCAAATTTTAATTTCCCAGAAACAGTAAAAGATTTAAGTCCTGAACAAGTGCAACAAATATATAAGGAGGATTATTATGATGAACGTCGTATAGGAGAAATCGAAAACGAAAGAATTGCAATGGCGATATTTGATATGGGACTTATGAGTAATTTTAGAAACGTAGGAAAAATGGTTCAGGAAACATTAAATGATTCAATGGGTGAGAGTTTGAAAGTGGACGGAAAGATTGGAAATAATACAATTGGGGCGCTAAATAATATCCCAGAAAATAAAGTCGATAAATTTATGGATGACTTAAAGGAAAACAGATTAGAATATTTGCAGAGATTGCCGGGTTGGGGGAAATATGGTGATGGTTGGGCAAATCGTACAAATACATATTGATTTTGCGGTTCTTTATTTGCCATAATGTTCGTATGAAAAAGATGATGATTTTATTGGCTTTATTGATTCCTGTGGCTTCATGGGGGCATCCAGTTGACACTTGGATTGATAAAATCATTGAATATGAAACAGCTAATAAAAGAACTGCCCCTGCACTGATAAATGCATACGCTGTGAATCAGGAAAAACTGAATATGTATCGGGCGGCACATCCGCGTTTTAATTTCCCAGAACATATCAAGGATTTAACTGAACAACAGGCAGAACAAATATTGTATTATTTTTGGGATAATTACAGATTCAGTGATTACAAATATGACGAGATACTGGAACAGGTATGGGATTTGATGATACACATGTCAATGGCGGATTTAGATATTGCGATAAACAACTGTATCCGCAAATACTATGATTTTGATGATGGTTTTTATGCACCATTTGGCTCAATCGCATCGGTGCAACTGCTGAACGGAATGGCGCCAAAAAATATTCCAGATTTTCTGACCATATTAAATGCGGTACAGTATTAAATATCATACACAAAATTTTTGCTATGTATTTGCTATGGATGGCATTTAATTCTGGTGATTTTCATTGATTTTTTATTTTTTTATGATACTATCCCAAATGACGTGCAATAACGCATATGTCGGGGCGGATTTATATCCTAACTTGTCCTGCCTTAAATGGACTAAACAAGGAGTATTAAAATGATATTAAAACAAAGTATTACAGCACCTGTTGCTGATAAAGAATCAATCACCTGTTTGTTTAATAACTTGGATTTAATTTTAAGCCATCGTGATGAGATTTTATCAACCGAAAATTTAAGAAATATTTATATTCCAGGCATGTTTGTTGCAGGATTGTATGTTGGTGGGCATAAATTGTGTTTGGGTGATATGTTAAATTTATGGGATAAAACCGAATGGTGTTCTGGTGGCAGGTTTTATTACAGTATTATTGGCACGCCATTAAGTGGCATGAATACCGCGCATTGGTATAATACAGAAAATAAACAATTCGAATCAGGTACATACAATAATGGGAAATTGTCCTTTTTGGGGTTGGCGCTTCCTGCGTTTCAATACATGAAACAGCAAAAGTTAAACGGAAACAGGCAGAATTCATCTTGGTCAATTTTTGATTTGATAAAATCTTTCTCGCATCAGCGTTAAAAGCGCGCAAATTCCATGTTGCAAAAATGGAAAAAGTTATTAATATAATGAACTTACAGTGAACATAACAAGAATAGGGGAACGAAAATGCCTGCAAAAACAGTAAATGATATCGTTGCATTGTGTAAACGTCGTGGTTTCATCTTTACCGGTTCTGAAATCTATGGCGGTTTGGGTGGTGCATACGACTATGGTCCATATGGTGTTGAATTGATGAAGAATATCCGCAATGCCTGGTGGAATTCCATGATTTATTCGCGCGATGATATCGAAGGGTTGGATGCAGCGTTAATCTCAAATCGTCTGTTATGGAAATATTCTGGTCACGAGGCTGGCTTTTCTGATCCATTGGTTGAATGTAAAAAGTGTGGCACACGCATGCGCCAGGATAAAATGAAGGATGCATCAAAATGTGATAATTGCGGCAGTACAGATATTACCGAACCGCGCGCATACCAGTTGATGATGGGGCTGTCTATTGGTGCGACTGCGGATGGTGCAGTAAACGCATATCTGCGTCCAGAAACCGCCACAACAACATATACGAATTTTAAAAATGTCTTGGATGCGAAACCACATAAGTTGCCATTTGGTATTGCCCAGATTGGCAAGGCGTTCCGGAACGAGATTTCTCCACGTGGCTTTGTGTTCCGTATGCGCGAATTTGAACAGGCTGAAATGCAGTATTTTGTAAATCCGTCTGATGACGAAGCGCAACACAAAATGTGGATGGATGCGCGTATGGCGTGGTGGATAAATGAATTGGGTATCCCTGCAGAAAAATTGCGCTTTATGCCACACGAAAAATTGGCGCATTATGCCAAGGCGGCGGTTGATATTGAATACGAATTCCCAGACGGTTTTGACGAAGTAGAAGGTATTCATAATCGCCAAGATTTTGACCTAGGTTCTCATACCAAGGCGCAGGGTGACTTTAAAATAAATGCCAATGTTCTGGAGAACAAGGACAGTACAACAAAATTATCCTACAGCGATCCGCAAAGTGGACAGAACTTCTTGCCATACGTAATCGAAACAGCAATGGGTGTAAACCGTGCGATGTTGGCGGTCATGATTCAGGCATACGAAGAAGAAGATTTGGGCGACGGTAAAACACGCACAGTTTTGAAATTGAAACCATCGCTGTCCCCGGTCAAGGCTGCCGTTATCCCATTGGCCCGCAATGTACCAGAATTATTAGATATTTCAAACGGCATTGTTTCTAAACTGCGCAAGATGGCGATTGGCCGTATTGAGTTAGAAAATTCTGGTAATATTGGCAAAAACTATCGTCGTCACGATGAAATCGGTACACCGGTATGTGTCACTGTTGATCATCAGACAATGGAAGACGGAACTGTCACCTTGCGTTATCGTGATACTATGGCCCAGGAACGCGTTGCAATTGATGATGTTCCGACCCGTATTCTGGAAATAATAAACGCATAAAAAACCGCCCATTCGGGCGTTTTTTTATCGTGTGTTTTGTTTCGTGTTATCAAACACGGACAAGATTGCATCTTTATTTTTTTTGAGCGTATCATAAAAGTTATAAAAATTTGCCCCATTGCCCAGTTTTATCCAACCGCGGGGATACTTTTCAAACTGTCTGCTTTTGGGATTGTATGATATAAATGTTCCATACATAGTATATGCGCCCCACGGCACCGTCCCGTCATCGCTGCGATAATCATGCAGCCTTGGTTGGTCTAAGAACAAAGTTTCATCGTTACAATCAGATATCGCATACATAATAAATGCAAGTTTGCGTCCATCATATTTTTCGTGCAATTCTAACATGATCTTTATGCTAAGTAATTCTGTAGCAAATTCCTTATTACGATATCTTGCGATGTTATAAGGATCGTTGAGAAAGTGATGGTTTACCCATAAATCATATTTTGCACCGATGATATCTTCTGCGGTTTTAATGGTCAGGGATGCTATATCAACGTCATTGTTTGGAATGGTGTCAGTGGCCACCACAGGCCCGGCAACAGGTGTCTTTTTAATTTTAGGTTCTGGTGGTATTTTGTTCCATCTAAACTTTTGTTTCCAACAATCGAATTGTTTCATAACTTCATACATCAGGTGCGTATTAGCGATATGCGTTGTCACCATAAAGTAATGCCAGTCACGAAAATCGTTGTGGCATACCTTGGGGCTGTATTTTATATTTGATATTTCCAGGACCTCAAACAAATAATCTGGGCATTTTTTGCGAAATTCTTGATATGTTATCGGGTTCATATACACATGTATAAATTTATTGTTCTTTTTCTGCGGATTTGTTTTATTTCCCTGTGTAATTGACATATTGTTTTACCTTTTTATTTCTTTTTGACTCGTGTCACGGTTCTATTTTGCTTTCTGATTTTTTTGTTCTTGCTTCATCCTTTCTATATCACGATGCAAATCACGAAACAGGTTGAAACTGCGTGCCGCCCCAATCGCCCCAACAGATGTCGGTATTGCGCATAATGCCGCGCCAACGCTGTCTTTTTCACGCATTGCCAAAATCGTCATCCCCAGGAAGAATGAAAAACATACACCGTTTGACAGCAGCATAACACCAGTTGTCAGCAAAGCACTTTTTGTATCTTTTGTCCGTTGTTCTAAATATTTTGATTTTATATTATTTTGATTCATGTTATTACCTTGTTTTATAATTATCGCACAGGCATGCAATATACCGTGCCTGATTTAACACAGCTAATTGTTTGATGTACGATGCTTCGCCTGGCTTTACAAAAGTGTGTGCGTACTTCTTGTTGCCTTTGTTGTCTATATAGACTTCTATCATCTTATCTCCAATCATTGGATACATCATGTCTTTAAACAAACATTTTTTATAATCCAATACGCATCGTTCATCACATCCATCACATCTGACAGTTTTGTACAGATTGATTTGCCCCAGTGGTGCCAGTTCTGTTTCTTTTATTTTTCCGATATTAATTTTGTGTATTTGTGTAAACGGCATTCTACCTATCTCCTATTTTACTTTATAGTGGTCGCAGTATTTGACGATTATCTGTGCCAGTCTGTTTATCCGTTCCTTTGCACATTCAATATCAATAAAAGAAAAAACATAATACTTTTGAGTTGCATCAAATATTTCGCCGTTTTTACCCTTGTACCGCTTGATTGGCTGACCGTCTATGGTTGGACAACACAGTGTTTCAGTTCCCTTGC
>JAZTWT010000014.1:0-1615 GCA_045636045.1 Candidatus Enterousia sp.
ATACGCCCATATCATTGGTCAGAAGAGAATTAGCTCTTTTTGATTTATTTCTGTCTGTGGCAGTTTCTAATAACCTGTTGTACTGTATAATTTGTTTATGTGGTAAGTGTTCTCATCAAATTATCCTGTTATCATACTGGCAACATTGTTTGCGGTGCGTCGTGCGGCATTACTTGATGCGTGTGCGTATATTTCGGTTGTGGTGATTTTTGTGTGTCCCAATACGTCTTTTAATATTCGTATATCTTCGCCCATGCTGGTGGCCAGTGTTGCAAAGGAATGACGCAAATCGTGTATTCGCATACGTGGCAATTCGGCACGATCCAATGCCCACCAGAACGCTTTGCGTAAATCGGTTAATGGGCGCGTATGGTCGATTGGTGAATGAAATACATACTGTTTGCTTTTACAAATTCTCAATGCTTGTTTTATAACTTCTATTGCTGGATCGCCCAGCGGTACATTAAATGCATCTGTTTTGCGTTTATTTAAACGTAGATAGCCATTTTCCAGGTCCAATTCGTCCAGTTCCAGGCTTGTTATTTCGCTGCTGCGACAGCCCGTCAGCGCAAGTGTTTTAATAGCCAGGATGGTTTGTGGTGCATATTTCTCAGCGCAAAATGCCTCGTCCAGTGCAGTAAATAAAGGTTTATAACCATCAATATCTAGAATCGTATGGTTCATCTTTGGGGATTTTGCCTTTTGAACCAAATGACACGGATTTGAATTTATTGTGCGATAATTGTATTTTTCACACCAATTTAGAAAGGTCGATAATAATCGCATAACATGTAATCCAACCGCTATGGTTTTTGTGTTTTTGATTTTATCGTACATATCCTGGATTGTGCGCAGGTCAATATCTGCAATGTATTTATCGCCAAGATATGGGATTATATACAGACGCATCAATGTTTCGTTTGATCGATAGGTATTTTCCCGATTGTTTTCGCGACAGTGTTTTTCCATAAATATTGGGGTTAGTTCACGAACTTGTTTACGTCGTGCTGCGGCCATTTCGTTTTGCTTTATGCGTATGCGTTGTTCTGATTGCGGGTCCAGGCCCTTGGCGATATCTTGCTTGGTTTGTATCGCACGTGCGCGAATTTCGTTCAAACTAAATTCCGTCAGCGTGCCCAATCTCATATGCTTTTGTTGATATGAACCGCGAACGCGATATCCCAAATAGAACACTTTGCGTCCAGATGCGGCCGAATACCGGCATTGCAGCCCCGGCAGTGCCGCATCTGTTATTTGCAAATCAATGTCGGATTTCAGTTTGTTCAGAAATCCTGTTGTTAAAACCAACTTTTGACATTTAAGTGTCCGCATATGTTGTCCTTTGTTACACACAACATTGATAATAAAAGCGCACAAGTCCAGTGAATAAGACTATCAAGGCTCTTGTATTTTTTGCTGGCTTTTGCGGATTTCTTGTATGAAATATTGCTCGCCCATGTCCCAGCATTCTGTCATTGCACGACTTAAAATTGCATGTATTTCAACTTTGGGTTTTCCTATTATTTCCACCGCGATGTTTTCGGATACTGTGTCTGATTTTTCTATTAAAAATGC
This sequence comes from Candidatus Enterousia sp., assembly GCA_045636045.1. Lineage (GTDB taxonomy): Bacteria > Pseudomonadota > Alphaproteobacteria > Rs-D84 > Rs-D84 > Enterousia. Next base: position 1,576 of record JAZTWT010000014.1, read on the forward strand.
AACAGTTTTATCCCATGCAGTTTTGATTTCAGTTTTTGTG
>JAZTWT010000015.1:0-17675 GCA_045636045.1 Candidatus Enterousia sp.
CGGACGGATTTGCCTGTGCCGTTTGGCAAAGACAACATACCACGAATGTTCTGGTCAGCCTTGGTCACATCGATACCCAAACGGATAGCGATTTCCAATGTTTCATCAAATTTCTTGGATGTATATTCGCGCAAAGCTTCAATCGCGTCAGCCAAAGCGTACACTTTGTCTGTGTCCAAATTCTTCCAAGTCTGCTGTTTCTTTGTCAGTTTCATGATATTATTCCTCCACCTTTACGCCCATAGAACGGCACTGACCCGCAACAATGTTCATAGCGGATTCAATGGTAGAGCAGTTCAAATCTGGCATTTTCGCTTCGGCGATTTCTTTGATTTGCGCCTGAGAAATTGTGCCAACAAAGTCACGACCTGGTTTGTGAGAACCGATTTTCAGCTTCAACGCCTTTTTAATATAATATGACACAGGAGGCAATTTCATGATGAATTCGAAACTGCGGTCTGTATAAACAGTAATAATGCATGGAATTGGCATTCCAGGTTCTTTATCAGCCGTTTTGTCATTAAATTGTTTGCAGAATTCTGCGATGTTCACACCAGCAGCACCCAACGCCGGACCAATAGGAGGCGCAGGATTAGCCTGTTTCGCAGGGACGACCAATTTGACCAATCCCTTAACTTCTTTCTTTGCCATTTTTCACTCCGTTTTTTTTCGTTTGTGTCGTGGTACGATATGGCGTATCTACCACGGTTTGCTGTGATTTTACATGATATTTTTCAGAAAACCACAAAAATCTTTACTTTATTTTTTCTTTATACCCTGACAATGCCGCGCGTGCAAGAAATTCATAATTTTCAGACAGACGTTGTTCTAAATTTTTTTCGTTCCGAAACCCTTCAAACACACGACGTATCACAGACGCAGGTACCGACACCGACAATTCATCCTGTTCATCACGCCCTATACGAATTTCACCCATTAAATCCACTCTATCCGCTAATCTTTTCTTTACCATTAGACACGCTCTACCTGTTCAAATTCTAATTCCATACTGGTTTCACGACCAAACACCAGAACTGTCACAGTCATCTTCTGTTTTACATTATCAACCTCGGACGCAATGCCATTAAAACCAGCAAAAGGCCCATCAATAACATGCACTTCCTGACCCACTTCGTACATTACATCTTCGGTCACAACCGAACCCTCTTCAACCTGCTTCATCAGGCGGTGTGCTTCAGCCTCAGTCACTGCAATTGGTTTATTTCTGGCACCCAAGAACATAACAACCTGCGGAATCTGTTTAACCAATGTAAAAGTTTCGTTATTCATCACCATCTGAACAACAATATAACCCGGGAAGAATTTTCTTTCTGCCTTGACACGTTTACCCGCCTTGATCTCCGTCACTTCGCGCGTTGGTACCATAATTTCACCAAACAAGGCATTCAAACGACGCTTGTCAATCTGTTCACGCAGCCCGCGCGCAACCTTATCTTCGCACCCGGTATGAACATTAACAACAAACCACTGCATTTTTTCTTCCATTTTACGCACCCTTTTGCATTAATCCGTTTAGAAAACCCATCCAACAATCGCATTCAAAACACTGTCCACCAAAAAGAAAAACAGCGCCGCAGCAGCGGAAAACACCAAAATCATGATTGTCGCACGAACAACACTGTCACGAGACGGCCAAACAACCTTGAACCATTCTGCGCGTACAGACTTTAAAAAATCTAGCATCTTTTTCATAAAAACTGCCCAAAATTACGTAATTTTAACTGGCAGGGGCAGAAGGAATCGAACCCTCATCCGCGGTTTTGGAGACCGATATTCTACCGTTGAACTATGCCCCTGAAACTGTAACCACACCCGTTGGATATGCCAACAGTCTGCGACAGAATAGCACACCAACATAAAAAATCAAGCGGAAATATTATAATATTTTTTTTAAATTTGTGCAAGCGCCTTTTTAGCAAATATTCTATTTTTTCTGTTTTATTTTTAATAATTTTTCCCTTGCATATTCATAACTTTTTTGTCTACAATCGTTTTAATTATAAGAGGGAGAAATTGTGTCAAATCGCGTCGAACCACCGGTTTTACTGTCCAGATTGATGACGTTTGTACTGGCCACAGCAATCATTGTGTTGGGGGCGTTGATGTTGACTGTGCGCAATATGTTTCCACTTAACCGTCCACAAATATTCTTTTTAACCACAACTATTCGCGACAACCTGGATGTCAAATTAACAGAAATGCCGCCCGTTGATAAAAATCTGGACGACTATAAAAAGTTTTTTGTTCGCGAATATATCAGATACAGAAATGAAGTTTTTGCAAACCCAGGGGTTATGCACGAAAAATGGACGGGCGGAAACAGCATCGTACGCAGAATGTCAGACGACAAAGTTTACCAAGAATTTACAGAAACTGATATGTTTAATGCAATCATCGGCGGCATGCCAGACTTCTATTTCCAGTGTCCTGTAAACTTTCTGGGGGCGCCATTTTATATGGCAAACGATGATGCGTACCAAGTCGAAATACGCTATTTTTGCACAGATAATACTGGACAGACAATAGAAAAAGATTATACAATCAAAATAAGGATTGATGCGAATGCAGACAAACAGATTAAGTGGGTTGACCGTATCGAAAATCCACTGGGCCTGCGTGTCATAGAATACAAAATCGTCAAAGGCGATGGCGACCCCCTGAATACAGGATATCGTGCAGCGCAATAGATGAAGATAGATAAGACGGAAGGATTGGAAAAATGTTCGAAAAATTGTTTAAGTTGAATTTGTTCGTATTGTGTGTGGCCGGGATATTATCATTGCCTGCATATGCTGACATTGACGAATCGTATGGAATTCAAGAGGCATGGGATAATCCAACCGCAAATATGGCAATGGGCAGCACCAAGCCGGGATACGCACAGTTGGCATGGTCTGCTGGAACTGTATTACCAATCAAATTGCGTAACGGTATGGTGACGATGGTATCGCTGCCTAATGGCGAGCAGATTGCTGACGCAATCGTTGGAGATCAAGGTCAATTCGTGATTGATGCAACCCAAGGCGAAAGAACGATGTTTATTTCACCGGAAAAGGACAATCAAGGTTCTGATACCAATATGATTGTGACAGGCAAATCAGGTAATAAATATATTTTATACCTGCGTGCAGAACCATCGAATTCCAGCGAGATTACATATTCCCAGGTCGATGTTGTATTAGATGGAAATGCTGCACTGCCGATGGCCGGTACCGCAACAACATCATCAGGTGGCGCAAAATCTATATTCCAAAAAGCGGCCCCAAAAACAAGTGTTGTCGGGACAGACGGCGAAGATTATGGTTGGATTAAATCTATGAAAATAGATCCTTCGGAATTTAGATTCGATTTAGATATTTTTGTTCCGAACCCAGATGATTATGTGATTGCCCCCGAACGCGTATGGCGCGATCGTATTTTCACATATATCGACTTTGGCGACAAGGTTATTTCAATGACCCAGCGCCCGGTTGTATCACTGTTGGTCGAAGGTGGTGAATCGCCGGTCGGCTTCCGCACGGACGGCGAAGATGGTCGTCTGCTGATTGTCGAAGCGGTGGGCGACATGGTTTTGCGCAGTGGTCAACGTTTAGTGTGTATAAAGAAACGTGAAAAACCATTCTTGATTGCGGACACTGCATCCGTTATGGCATTAGCTGAAGCGAATGTTGCACAAAGCATGCTGTCAGCACAGTCACTGAATAATATCGCATACACAGACAGCATGGCCGCAATGAGCATGGGTACAAATTACACTGGGACACCAATGTATGTTGGCACCCCACAGACAGTCAATCCAACAACAGGTGCAGGCACATATATGCCAGCAGGATTCACGGTCCCACAAACAATGCCACAACAATCCGGCAGTGTTGTGAACATGTTACCACAGCAGCGCAACACAGCGGGCGCATACCTGCCACAGACAAACATCCCACTGATTGCCAGCAACCAGGTTGGCGTAGCAGTTGAATTAAAATCCGATACATCTGTGGATGCACTGGACAAATACTGGGCAGAATTGCTGGCTAAGTTTTCAGGGCCAGAAGGCAACGGATTATTGGCACCATATAAAGAGATGGTATTCTATGCCATTGACGAACAAGGCGTTGGTGATTTAGGCGCAGAAGCATCCAGTGCACGTCTGTTTCGTTTACGTATTGGACCATTGGCGGACATTGACACTGCGCAAACGTTGTGCGATAAACTATTGCGCTTTAGCGAAACAAGCTGCAGTGTCGTTCGTATGCAATAAACTAGGTGGGTTTAGGGGATGAATAGTTTTAAACAAAAAGTTTCTGAACTGCGCAAGAATACGCCACGTCATATACAGTGGCTGTTGCTGGGTGCCGCTTTCGTGGTTGTGTTGATATTGCTGACCATTCTGCTGGGGGGTAAAGATGACAATAATCAAGAAATCGCCCAGATGAATACTGCACCAGCAGAACTGAAAATAGAACCAGAAATGATTAACTGGGCAGATGTTATTGTCGGCGAGAAAAAAGAACAAAAAATTATCATCAATGCAACGGCACCCGTTATTGTAAAGGAAGTCGCACAGGTCAAAGATAAACAAAACGATGATGTTAACAGATTTGTTTCGACCCGGTCGACATGCGAGGGGCAAAAAATTGATACCGCTGTCGCATGTAATATCACGGTATCTTATACCCCCAGCACCCCAATGCAAACAATCCAGGCACGCATTATTGTAAAATGGCACCGGGCAGAAGATGCAGAAGATATGACAATGACAGATGATATCGTTTTGACACTGGGGGCGAACGCACCAGTTATCGAGGAAAAACCCATTGCAAAGCCAGAACCAGTACCAGAACCAGAGCCGAAAGTTGAAGAAGAGATTACAGAAGAAGAAATTGTAGAGGAAGAAGAACCAGAGACAATTCAGGAAGAAATCGTTCGTGAAATTGAAACAATCGCGCCACCAGTCGTGACCCCCAGTAAGACCGAGACAAAGAAAGAAATTGTTATCCCAGATGGATGTTCTGACTTTGCGTTTCCTGCGTACAATAATTCAGGTCGTCAAATCGGATGGGTAAAACCAAGTGGTGGCGCATATTATTATCACAGTTTCGATGATAAAAACTGCACTGATCCATCAGGTACATACAATCCAGACAATGGCATAATCACAGATGACAGTGGTAAAAAAATCGGCACAGATGCGGATCATATTGGATACGCAACGATTGCATCAGGCATACTGCCAGAATTAAGCAATACACCGGCGGTTAAACCAGTTTATCGCGCAAGACAAAAAGAAACAGGCAGTGAAAGTCGTGGTGGCATGGGTAGGACAACAGGAGAGCAAGGCCAAAGTATTGTAAAACCAGCAAAAAAACCGGATGTAGAGTATAAAGGTACAGGTGTGGGTAGCATTACTTCAAGCAAACAGCAAGACAGGCAGTTTATTCTGCGTCAGTTTAAACCGATTCCTGCAACAATTGTGTCGGACGTTCGTGCGGATCCACAGACTTTGGCAAATAACAAATTACCAGTTCGCGCAACGGTGGACAGAAACGTATATTCAGATAATGGTCGTAATGTAATTATACCAACTGGGACGTTGTTGCTGGGGTATGTTGATGGTGAGTTGCCGGGGCCATATACTTCGATTGGGCGGATGGATATAAAATGGTATCAATTTGTTCTGCCGAACGGTGTTGAGTTTAATTTTAATAAAAATAACGTTCCATTTTCAGGTGACGCGCAGGGACGCAGTGGCATACCGGGATATGGCAGTACGGATTATTTGGAACAATTCTTTATGCCAATGTTAACCGCGATCGTTCCGGCGGCGGTTAATCTGATTGCGCCAATCAGCGACAAATTTGTAAATCAAATTGATTTGGATAATAATACCGTTGTACAAAGTGGAACAGTGCGTTCATCGGAACTGGCCAAGAACGAGATTGTGACCGCATGGAATCAGGTTGCGCAAAAGTTAATGGTTGATATGATGGATAATACTGTTCCGCCGTTTACAATCGCGGCCGGAACGCGTATTACCGTCTATTCACCGGTTGATTTAATTGCATCGTGTGGGGAAGAAGGCGACGGCAAAATATGTTCACTGGGATATGGTAAAGAAAATCGACTGGACGACTGGTCTCACAGCATTGAGATGGCAGATGACAGTAGTTGGGTTGGCCAGGTTCGTTCATTTGCGGTTAACAAATATTGTACAACTGATGGTAAGGTTAATCCTGAATGTAAAGGCAACAAGTGTGGTGGATATGATTATGCAACCCTGTTGTTCTATTGCCAATCAAGTCAGTATAAGGCGATAAATATTGCAAGGCAGGAACAGATATTCAAAAATCAAATGGATGAAACTAATACAAACAGCATCAACAGTATTAGTTCACAAGGAGACAAGGCATATAATGAACAGGTTCTGGGTTTAACATATAATGAAGAAACGGGCGCGATTGAAAATCCATTTAACAAACCTGCCCCGGCGGTGGAAGAAGTAGTGGCGGCGGAAACACTGCTGTGTCTGGATGGAACCGCACCAGATGCAAACGGATGCTGCACCGGTGAAATCTATACCGATATGGGCGAGCAAGGATTTAATTGTTGTCCCGAGACCGGTGGCGATTGTTTCCCACCAATGTTATAACCCCCCCCACCAAATGGTGGGGATTTTTTTACCCACCAAAACCAAGGAGTCTGATTGTTATAAAATCTTATAAACATATTAACGTGCGTAATTTGGCGCATTTTTTTTAATACCGCTGATATATATTCATAAAAACCGATAAAATTACGATTCGTATCAAACTCAACAAAAGTATAAACCGAATCTGTTTTCTGATTCAGATTTCAACCACAGGTTGTAGTAATTTACAGGAATCTTTTCTTAGACTATATATCATATTGTGAACACAACAAACCAAAGGAGAAAGAAGTATGACACAATCACTGGCATTTACAACAGCAGAAAAATTTCAAAATGCAGAACAATTATGGTTCTGGTTTTTATATTCAAAACAAGTGCGTGCAAATAACTTTGGACAATTGCGCGGCACCCCAACGCGCAGACCGTGCGAAATCCTGGATGTAGAAACAATGATTACAAAGTTATATCTGTCAGGACGATTAAACGACGAACAATTATCTGTTATGAAAAAATACGGTGACCGCAGACGCGCACCACACCAGTATATATGGAATGAAAATCGTGATGCACAATTATGGAATAATGCAATGAATGTGTTAGAGATGGCTGTGCGTGAACGCGGTTGGATAGACGAATAAAGTTTTTTATTACCCGGGTCCCGTGGTCCATCCACGGGATGACACTTGATTGGCTTTACGGTTGCCATTGCAAGAGTTATAGAAAATTATAAAAAGTAAAACGCCCCGCGGGGCGTTTTATTAGTCCAGTGTACGCAAACTGATTCTTTCTTCGTCTACAATAACCAGTTTACCCATGTTTATATTAAAACGACGCGCCGAATTAAATGCATCGCGCATACCAAACAATTCATTATCATAAATTGGGAATACGCCACGCGCCAGGCACAACTGATTCGCAATCACAGATTCATTACATACCGCAATAACTGGAATATCGGGTTTGCGACATGAAATTTCTGTGGCAGTGATTGTATCACGCGCAAATACGACAATCGCGGACGCCTTGTTCAAATATGCCATGGATGCAACAGAACGCGACCAATCGTTTTCAGGCACATTTTCAACACGTGACCAATCATATGGATTGGCGATTGTGTCACTGTCTGCATGTGACAGAATGTTCGACATTGTATCAATTACATTCACAGGATTCATGCCGATTGTTGTTTCTTCGGATGTCATAGAAGAGTCTGCACGCAGGTATGCAGTATTTGCAACGTCCGTAATTTCTGCACGTGTTGGGAATTCGCTGTTGACCATTGAACCCAACATCTGGGTCGCAACAATTACAGGCTTGTTCATTTTGCGACATTCACGGATAATATGACGCGAGATTGCAGGAACCTCGGCATATGGAACCTCGACCGCCAGGTCACCGCGCGCAATCATAATTCCGTCTGCAATCGCAGCAATGTCTGAAATACGCGCAACGGCATTTGGACGCTCGATTTTTGCAATGATTTTGATTGGATGTGATGTGCGTTCAGTGATGAAATCGCGAACCTCTGCAATGTCTTCTGGTTTTTGAACAAATGAAATTGCAACCCAATCTGGATTTTTTGTAATTGCATATTCCAGGTCTGCACGGTCTTTGGCCGTCAAAACAGATGTTGCGATTTCAGTATCCGGCAAATTAAATCCGCGACGTGACCAAATTTCAGTACCGCGAATGACAGTCGCATCCACTTTTTCTGGGGATGCAAAATCAACACGCATTTCAATTTTACCGTCATTTAACAAGATACGATCACCAACCTTTAGTGAGCCCAATACATCCGCATCCGGTAATTGAACACGTGATGAATTACCCGGAGTAGAATCTGTATCAAATGTAAATTTTTGACCGATTTCCAGTGGATATTTATCTTCGGTTTCAAAGTTGCCAATACGATGCTTTGGCCCCTGCAGGTCAATCAAAACCGCAACAGGCATATTTAATTCAGTTGATATTTCACGAATCATATCAATTTTGCGCCCCTGGACATCGCCAGTATCATGACTAAAATTCAAACGACACATGTTAACGCCGGCGCGTATCATGCGTGTCAATGTTTCCCGGTCTTCGCATTTTGGTCCAATTGATGCAGTAATTTTTGTAAATCTTTTCATGTCTGATTTCCCATGTTAAATTTGTTTCCTTGATTTTTATGAATTATGGTATATCATAACTTTTATAAATAAACAAGGGGAAAACAGAAATGAAACAGGCAAATCATGGCGCAATCGATAATCAGCAGTTGGTTAGCATTATCGAAAGAATTGAAAAGTTAAACGAAGATACGGCCGCAATCGCAGCAGATATCAAAGAAATTTATTCTGAGGCAAAATCTGCAGGGTTTGACCCAAAATATATTCGTCAGATGATTCGTCTACGTAAGTTAGACCCAGATGAATTGGACGAAGCAGATGAATTAACCCAGATGTATCGCAACGCGTTGGGAATATAATGAAGGGCTTTACACGAACAATCGAAGATTTTAACTGCGCCCATTGTGGCGCAGTTGTTCATGGCAATGGTTATACTAACCACTGTCCAAAATGCCTGTGGTCACGCCATGTGGACAATAATCCCGGTGACCGCGCAGCGACATGTGGGGGTATGATGCAACCAATATCTGTAGAAAGTGACGGCGCACGATTTGTTATCACACATAAATGCGAAATATGCGGCAAAGAAAAGCGACAAAGAACATCAGACGAAGACGATATAAATGCAATAATTGAATTATCACGAAATAATTCTTTTGTTTTTGGTAAATAAAAAACCGCCCATGTTTGGGCGGTTCTTTTTTTTATTCATGTTTCCATTTTGGTCGCCAGTGGCGCGCACGCTCGATCAAGAAGAACAATGCAGGTGTCAGTGTGAATGTAAATATCAAACTGGCCAACATACCACCAATCAATACAGCACCCATTGCCACCTTCATGCCATCTACTGACCATAACTGGGGTACCATCCCAGCAACAATCGCGATTGATGTCATCAACACCATATTCTTTTTATCCATCAATTCTGACCACAGCGCATTGAACGGTTTTTCCCCGGCGTTCACACGATTTATCGTTGGTTCCAGAACCAAAATGTTATTATTAACCACCAAGCCAACTAACATAACAAATGCCAACATCGCACCAATATTCATTGTCGCACCGGACAAGAACATCATAATAAATACGCCGGTAAAACTGGTTAAAATTGATGTGGCGATTGTAAATGGATGTGCCAATGAATTTAATATCGCCGCCAACAACATAAATGTCAAAATTGTCGCCAACAGAAATGCAGTACCAATTTCGCGTGCAGATTCTGCCTGGGTGTCAGACATACCACCAAATTCGGTATAATACCCAGATGCCCAATCAATTTTATTTAATTCTGATTGAATCTTTTGCTGAACCGGTCCCATTGTTGATTTACCAATATTGATGTCAATTTCGGTATATCTGTTTTTATTCTTGCGACGAATTTCAGGGGTTGCACGCGCAGTCTTGACCGTACCCAGGGACGATAATGCAACCATCCCCTTAGGCGAATTTACATATACATTATCAAACAATGCCATGTTTTTAAATGGACGCGCAAATTCCAATATGATTGGATATTCTTCACCGTTTTCTTTGTATTTGTAATCATCATTACCGAACAGGGCAGTACGCAATGTTGTTGCAGCATATGAATTCTGAACACCCCAGAAATTCATCTTTTCCTGGTCTGGAACAAACTGGGTTTCCATGGCCGGCAACTGCTGGGCACGGACGGCAGATTGTACCTCGGGTATCTGATTAACAATATCTATAACCTGCGCAGCGTATTTTTCACGGGTCGCATCATCTGGACCAAATATATTTAATACCAGGTCTGATGATATGCCTGATGACATGGCCTCGCCTGCGCGGATTTGGATTTCAGCATCTGCAATATTTGAAATCGCAGGCAAAATCTGTTGCGCCAACTTTTTATCTGAAATATCACGTTCAGATACATCAACCAATTCAACAGACACTGTCACATTTTGCAGACCCCGTTCTCCAATCTTAATCGTGGTTGATTTTACCTGGGGAAATTCAGTCAAGGCGTGTTCAATACGACGCGCAATGGATTCTGATTTTTCATATGTTGCGCCCATTGGTGCGCGTGCTGTTATTGTAATTTCGTTTGCATCAGTCGATGGCTGAAATTCATTACCAACAAATTTCATTAACATTGTAGATGCAATAAACATCCCAGACATTAAGATAACAACACGCCATGGATGTGATGACTGGTATTCATACCAGCGACGCAGACCAGTACGAGCCACTTCTTTGACTTCGCCTGTTAACTGTCTTTGTTTCTTTGTTTTCTTGTTTGCAGACAGACGCAAAAATTTCGCAATCATCATTGGAGTTAATGTAAATGAAAACATCAACGATAATAATGTCAAATATACAACCGTCATACCAAACTGGACCATGAATTGTCCAACGATACCACCCATAAACGCCAATGGCAAAAATACTACAACATTCGTACCAACACCCGCTAAAACAGATACAGCAACATTTTTAGTTCCATCGATTGCGGCATCTTCTGGTGATTTTCCAGAATGCAATTCTTGCAGGGCTGATTCAATCAAAATAATCGCGTTTGATACCAATGTACCCAGGGCAGATGAATAGGCCAACAATGTCATCGCATTGATTGTAAAGCCATCATTACTCATAAAGAAAAAGCCAGCAACCAAAGATGCAGGAATTACAACACCCGCAATAATAGTTGAACGACCATTTCGGGTAAATATCAACAACACTAATATCGTTAATAATACCCCCAGAACAATACTGTTAATCGTACTGTCTGTTTCATCTGATACAGATACAGAAGAATCAGATGCAATTAACATTTCTGCCCCTGGGAAACGACGCACCAGGTCAGCCGATAATTCAGGAATGCGTTCATGCAAGGCACGTGAAATATTTATCGCATTACCGTCTGATGATTTTACAACAGATGCAACCACAACAGATTCACCGTTATAACGCGCGCCGGTTTCAATATCACGCGCATCATCTGATATTGCTGCAATATCAGACAACTTGAAATTGTCTCCTTCGACCGTGGTCAGGCGCAAATTTGCAATTTCTGCAACAGATGCAAATTCACCAATAAAACGAACACTGGACGAATCCACCTTGCGTTCAATTTTGCCCCCGGGAACATTCAGATTATGCGCCCCCAGCGCCGCAACAACATCCATTACCGTGACACCACGCGCCGCCATCTGGTCTGGATTCATCGCAACACGTATCGCACGTTCACGACCACCAAATACAGAAACACTGGCCACGCCACGAATTGCAGTTATCTTGTTCGACAGAATATTATCAACATATTCTTCCAGGTCACGCGAATCTGCGCCGTACAAAACAATATCAACCACAGACTGTTGCAATGGATTTAATTTTTCAACAACAGGCTGATCCATATCTTCTGGGAATTCCGAAATTAATGAATCTAATTTCGTTTTTATTTCTGTGGATTTATCGTTAACATTTACACCCAAATTGAATTCCGCCATTACATACGCACTGTTTTCATAGGCGTACGATGTCAGATTTTTTAACTCAGATACTTCGGATATCGCGTCTTCGGCGCGTTTTATAACCTGGGATTCAATTTCTTCGGGTGAGGCACCGGGATATACAAATGTCGCTGTCACCATCGGAAAATCAACAGGTGGTGTGCGTTCAATATTCATCTTTGGGAACGACACCAACCCCAACACAACCCAAACCAATACAAACATTAATGTCGTTATCGGACGACGAACAAAAAACTTTAACATTTCTTATATCCCCCATGTATTATCTTGAATCGATACTTTATCCCCTGCATTCACAGATGACAGAATTACAACATCCCCAGTATTCAGCCCAGATGCAATATATGCAGTTTCTGAATCCTGGCGTGCGATTGTTATATCGCGCGCAACCGCAATACCTTTTTGAACAACAAACACAGTATTATCCCTGATTGCGTACAGCGGAACAAAAAAACCGTTGGCAGTAAATTCTGCATAGTGCAGACCATCTTCTACACCGCGCGTGCGAACAACAAACATACCTGTATCTAAATCAATATTGCGCGAAACAGAAACGATTTCGCCACTGCCTACACGCTGGCCGGCGCGCAGGTTTTCTGCGCGATCACCAGTGACGTATGCACGATTATTCTTAATCGCCAATGGTTCATATAAAACACCGTTTTTATTTTCCATGTTTACAGTATAAACAGGCATTCCGACATCGGCCGCAACACGCGACGCATTGAATACATAACGCGCATTTTCAGATGCAACCGCACAAAAACGAAACACAACCCAACCAATCATCAACATAGCCATGATTGCGTGCATGACATGCTTGAAGCGTTTACTGTTTATTGTATCTTGTAATCTTTTCATCTTTATTCACCCAACTTTTTTACTGTTTCTGCAGACATTAAAATTTTATATTTCGTATTCAATAATGCCAAATCCAGCTGATACAAACCAGCAGACACTTCGGCCAATTCAACTGCGGATGTCTGGCCAGATGCAAAACGATTTTGTGATAACGTATATGTTTTTGCCGCCAGGTCACGCGCATTTTCCAGCGCAGACAGATTGTCACGCAAATGATTATATTGACGGACAGCATTATTATACTGTTCTGTTGTTATCTTTTTTGCCTGGGCCAGGTCTTGGCGCGTTGCTTCGGCATTCATTGCATCGATTGTTGCATTTGCACGATTAAGACCACCATTGAAAATCGGCATCTGCAGCGCCAATCCCCATGATGCAGACTGGCCACCTTTTTTATCAAACAAATGACCAATGCCACCAGACATAGAAGAATATGTATATGATGCAGTGGCCGCCAATGTCGGATAATTATTTGCACGCTGGGAACGTGCCATGCGTTCATACATGTTTGCCTGTTCGTCCAGAATTTCCCATTGCGGCGTTGTTGTTAATTTTTTTGCATTCAGTACTTCAAAGTCTGATGGAAAACTGTCTGTTAAAATTAATGGTTCATCAATATCAATCCCGGCCAAAATCTTTAACATACGGTATGCAGTATCACGATCAAAACGCGCATCAGAGACATTAATTTCTTTGGTTGCAATATCTGATTCGATTTTTAATAGATTGCTGCGATTTGCACGACCAGCGGATGTTAATTTTCGCTTTGCGGCACGTGCATTTTTCAAATCGTTTTCAGCCAACGATACAATCTCATCAGCCATCTTGGCCGTCCAGTACAGGTCAGATGCCGCATATCGCACTTCGCGTTTGGTTAACTCTTGCGATTTTTCCGCCATTTTAACTGCAGAACGCACAGACTTTACCGCGTTGCCAATTTTGCCAAAAGTATATATAGGCTGGGTCAATGTCAGACCAGCCTGGAAAATATTATCAGGTATTTCAAATATGATTGACTGGTCTTTTAACAATTCTGCGATTATTCCACCCATCGATGGCGACAGTTCGATTTTCTGTGATTCTGATGGATTTTCAATATTCACCATATTCATATATGATGCAGAACCATCCAGTTTGAACCACCGATTTGCGTTGGCTGCATCCAGTGACGCTTCGGCTTTGGACAAATTGGCATTAGCCTTTTTTAAATCATGCGATTCTGATACAATTTTTTCAATCGCATCGTTTAAAGATAAATCAATCGCAAATGACGGCGCAGACAAAAACAGTGCGCAAAAAACACCTGCAAAAGATGCATATTTTGATTTATTCATTCTTTAACTCCACCTTCTTTAAAACATCGTGCATTGTGCGCAACGCATCGGTCAGACGCGATTCATCTTCGCGTGAAATACCAGAAAAAACACGTTCAATACCAACACGAAACATATCCATTGCAGTCGCCGCTAATTCCGCCCCACGTTCAGATACACAATACCAGGTATTGCGACGATCATCTTCGTCAATCGTACGAACAACCAGACCATCTGCCTCTAGCCGTCGGAATGCGGCACATAAATTTGGGGCCGAGACATGTTCACGACGCGCAATATCTTTCAGGCGTGCACGCCCACCATTATGCAAACGCACCAGAATTGACATCAGTTGACGTGGACAGCCGGTCGATTCCACACGCGACAGACGAACACGTTCACCAATCTTGTCCAACGTCCAAATATTTTCTTCCATTAAACGAACAAATTCCTTGCGCGCCATTTTAAACTCCTATATAATAGGTTTGATTTCGAAACCGTTAAATTTCTTAATTATTATATATTTTAACAATTTTTATTTCAAGTATATTTTCAAAAAAATTTACTGTCGATTATTTTGTTGACTTTTGCCAAAATGTGCGCGACATTTTACAGGTTGCAAGAGCAAGATAATGAACATAAAAGAATTTTTAAAAAGATTTAGTAATACAAAGAAAATCGAACACAGTCGCGAATACTGGGCACAGATGTTTTTTGAACAAATCCTGCCCCAGATTGAACAGGTATCAAACCAGTCCAGATACGGATACCACGGTCTGACACACACAACCCAGGTCGCACTGTTCGGATTAGATATTGCATATACAATTAATCAACATCCCCTGCCCGTGCTGTTGGCGGCAGGACTGCATGATTGTGCACGCACAAGCGACAAATGGTGCATGATGCACGGCCCCAACGCAGTGCCAATCGCCCAGAATTTTCTGGCAAAAAATTACCCAGAACTGCCCAGGTCTGATGTTAAAAAAGTTATTAACGCGGTCAAGAACCACACCGTTGGAAGACGTGCACCAGACGGAGTGGCGGCATGTCTGTGGGACGGAGATAGGATTCGCCTGTCATGGGAAATGGGATATAAACCAGAATGCTTTTCAACAACACGCGGTCGACAAATTGCCGGCCTGAGCGAACAAGGACAGCAAAATTATATAATTAACCAGGAAAACTTTTTAATAAACAACAATATTCGAACACGCGAACAAATTGAATTTGAACGCCAACAAGATGAAATACAAAATAAAATCGGCACACAGTTCAAAAACAACTGTCGATAATTTTGTTATTGCAAAAAAGTAAAATATATTTATAATCATAACCGCAATTGGGGTGTCGTCTAATGGTAGGACAAGAGATTTTGGTTCTCTTTATCATGGTTCGAATCCGTGCGCCCCAACCACAGTTATTAAAATGCCCGCTGGGGCATTTTTTTGTTTGGAATGCAAGTGTTTGACGAGTTCGAAAGTTAAATTTCCATTTTTTATCTTTACGAATACACTTTCGAACCGCTTATAAATCACTAAAAAACATTCGAACTAGCAAAATGGAAGAAAACCAAGTTTAATTCGCTCTATTTAGTATTTCTATTCAATCTGGTTGTGGGGCGCTGGCAAGATAGACAGCTATTCTAAATTGTGTTATAATAATACTTACCAGAAAGAGGTACTTTATGGTCAAAAAAATTGTTGCTATTGGTGGTGGTGAAAGCGGACGAATAAAATCCAACGGAAGCAAAACACCTTACGAAACACAAAATATTGATGCAGAAATTGTAAAATTAACAAACAAATCTAATCCTAATTTTTTATTGTTAGCCCATGCACAACCATTAGGACAACAACAAGGATATTTTGACTGTATAGAACCAAATTATTCAAGATTGGGTTGCAATTGTAAATTATTAACAAGCGATAAACTAATCGATATTGAACATGTAAAAGAATTATTGAATTGGGCAGACATCATTTATGAGGGTGGTGGCGATACAATGACAATGATAAAACTATGGCAAAAAACAGGTTTTGATAAAGAGTTGAAAAACGCTTATGAATCAGGAAAAGTTATGTGTGGTTTATCTGCTGGCGCAAACTGCTGGTTCAAACTGTGCTCTACTGATTCTCTGAGAATATTATACGGTGATGATAAACCTTTAGTATCTATGGAGTGTTTGGGGTTTGTTGATGGCTTATTTGTTCCGCATTGCGATGAAAAAGATAGATTGCAATCGGTAAAAGAAATATTACAACAACAACCCGGTACCATCGGAATTGCAATGTCAAATTGTGCAGCTTTGGAAATTATAGATGACAGGTATAAAATTCTTATTGGGGATGCCAGTCAAAGAAATTTAACGCCATATGGTTTAAAGTTATATTGGAACAAAGGTAAATATTTTGAACACAAATTAGAAGTATCTGATAAATTAAACCCCATATCAGAATTGTATAGCATATAAGCTCGCGAATTACACAGATGAACAATTAGCAACCGCACAAAAACGGATATTTTTAATAGAGTTTTTGCCCTGTGGTTGGTTATTGTTTATCAAGGTCTCGTGCGCATTCCAGAGAGCAAAAATCCAAGGCTTTGGCAAGTTCGAAAGTTTAGTTTGGAAAATTTATGTCGTTATTTACACTTTTGAACCGCTTATAAATCGCTAAAAACATTCGAACCAGCAACAATCTTATAAAACTAATGAAAATCTGCTCTGACCAGTCTTTTTATTCAAAGTGGTTGTGGTCGGTCAGCATGACGCATTGATTTTCATTCAGCAAGAACTATATGTATGATATAATAGCTGCGAAAAGGAGTCCAACGATGCCAATCCAACGCCCCGATTTAGACGCCGCAAAAAAAATTTTGTTTGATGCGTATAAACAAAGCAAAATTCCATTTGAACCTAAAGACATTGAACCATACTGTGCAGGCGGCGGAGCACTGACTCTAAAATGTGTTAGTAAAGACAATATCGAATATGCTATACGCTTTCCAAACACAGAAAACAAATTAAATGACATGCTTGCTGAAATGCAAAAACTTACTTTTTTTAAGTCTGAAAACCTATCTAAAAATTCGGGGTTAGATATTCCTGAAACACATCATGTGCCACACGAAACATTTCCATTTGTTTGGCACAAGGCTGTGATCGGCGAAACATTAGGGCCATCTCAATATGCGCAATTGACGGAACCCCAAAAGGTAAATTTGGCAAAAAAAT
>JAZTWT010000016.1:0-80195 GCA_045636045.1 Candidatus Enterousia sp.
GTGCAGGTGAATTGGCCGGTTATCGTTCATCCGTTTCTGAAACATATCACGTTCCAGCATATGCTGGACAGTGGTGTTTGAAGTCAATTCAATCAAATCGTGCATAGATAGTTTGTTTAGCCATTCGCCATTAAATACCACTTTGGCCGGATTGTTTGGGTCGTTAAAGTTGATAATTGGCGAAATCTGATGCACCCAATCGGCAGAAAATTCATGCACTTGTTCTGGTGTTAATCTGGCGCGCGCAGAATTTCGGTCACTGGGGTCGCCAATGCATGCGGTAAAGTCACCGAACAATACAAAGACTTCGTGTCCCAATTTTCTGAACTCTTCCAATAACATAAAGTTCTTGGCATGCGACAGGTGCAACGATGTATTTGTCGGGTCTGCCCCGATAAAAAAACGCAGTTTTTCTGTCAGCAGTTTTTTCTTAAATTCCGCACGCGATGGCAAAATATCAACGATTATGCCCCTGTCCAGAATTTCATCAATAATTTGTTCTTTGGTTTTCATTACTTAATCCTTTGTTAGTTTTATGAATAAAAAAATTGGCTTTGGACATATTCCCCTTACGGTGCCAAAGCCAACCAACCCATAACACCGTAAGGGGTTAATAGGCGTAATAAAAACCACGTACGCAAAAATGCGCACATTTTGAAATCCGATTAAAATGCAATATATTCTTTGTCATTTCCCGACTATTATAGAATATTTTATGATTTTTGTCAACTTTATTGTTTTAAGACCATTTTGCAAAGTGTGGCAAAGTGCGCGAATTCATTCGGCTTTTCAACCCGATAGGCGCAAGTTATATCGAGCCACGAATTCCGTCGCAAAATCGTTGATTTTGCGGCGTTTTTCTTTGTTAACACTTTTGGATTTAGGCACACCACAATCCACCCAAAAACACCACTATTTAACCCCTTGGCTAGACAGAATATGCAACATGCGTAAAGTTTGATGAGCGTCTGAGACCTCCTGTCTATAAACATTAGACTTGATTTTTGAGTTTATTTTAATAAAATTATCCCGTGTAACACAAAAGGATTGCTCAATGGCACGTAAGGAGGTTTATGCAGGAAAAAATGAGTGGTTTGCAGGTATAATGAATTTGGCGCTAAGAGACATGCAGGACGGTGGTGCCGTATATGAACATGGTACGGATAGATGGGGATGGTCTTATACCAAGGTTTGGCTAGAAAATTTCAATTCCATAAATCCAGCAAAAAAGAATCCAAACGCATGCGATATTCTGTTCAAATTTATGACTGTTAATGGCGTACCAGTATGCAAAGTGTATATTCCTGGATTTGATGTTTATACATGTAATCCTGCCGATGCTGTGTTTGATACAATTTGCAATATTATCAACAAAAAGATAAAACCAAATGCATTTATTCGGACTGGTAATATCGCCGTCCCCAAAACGACTGGTCGCGGGTCTAGATAATATTCCACGCCGAGCCACATTTTACACCGTCCTTAAAAAGGGCGGTTTTTCTTTGGATTTCTAAGGATTTTCACAGTTCGATAATACAGATTATAAAACGGGCTATTTTTCGGACTTTACCGAACTACATAATAAAAAAGGTTAGAAATCTAACCTTTTTCTTAATTCGAGTCCGCTTTGCTTATTTGTAAAAACTTATTTTGACAACAAAAGTTTGGTGATATATAGTTGGATTATATCATTTTTTTGCAAAAAGGATTTAATCATGTCTGCAAATTCCAACATCGTCAATGCGCGTGATTTTCTTGGTAAAATTATTAATGTAAAAATGGATAGACCCCTGGGCAGCAAACATCCAAAGCATGGTTTTACGTATGAAGTAAACTATGGGTTTATTCCAAACACTATATCGGGTGACGGCGAAGAATTAGACGCATATGTTTTGGGCGTTGATACGCCATTGGCAACATTTACCGGAAAATGCGTTGCGATTATTCATCGCACCAATGATAACGATGACAAATTGATAGTAGTACCAGACGGACAATCCAGACAATCCGGACAATCCAGATAATCCTATTGGACCTGTTAAACCGCCACGCCGCATACGACAAATAAATGAACATGATTTGGAATTGGATGCCAGCCTAAATCTGGACAAAAACAGCCATAATGATAATAAAATCATTAAGGGCAGGGTTGAAGGACGGATAAAACCAATTGAATTTAAATACTGGGTCACGGAAAAAGGTATGCACATTGAAATGACTGTTCCATATGCCTTGAATCAGGGGACGGGATACTACAAGGTTGTTGACAAAAGGTTCAGTGATGCAATCAAAGAAGCGCGTGTGACATCACGTGCAACCAATGAGGGAATTCATATAAGTATAGAATATGACGGTGTTTCAATTAAAAAGAAAGGGCGCTATAGATTGTATTTCCAGTATGTGGCGGATGAAAAACAACCTGAACATATACAAATTGTAAAGAAAAACTCACGTTTTGCGCCAAAACAACCACGGGGCCAAGAACAGCCCCCTGCAGCAGATGTAGAAACGCCCAATAGTAAGAAAGTGGAAGACAAAAAAAACAAGTTCAACAGGGCAAAAAAGCAAATTGAACTTGGCGGATTAACGCCGAAGCAATATGCTGAGGGCAAGGCAAAACGTGCCAAAAAAGAATCAGCCAAGGCTGCATGGAATCGCGCTCTTGCAGAATTAGCTGAACTTAGACATACCATTGGCATATCTGATGAAGAGCGTCAGAAACGTGCGAATGATATATTGGCGGCGGCCCAGGCATCTGCACGCGATTAAATACCCACAAAGAAATCGCCCGATTGGGCGATTTTTTATTTCAGATAAAAAGTTATTGTTGCAACAACACGAACTTTCTTATTAATTGCCTGGCGTTCGTTTGATGACCAACTGTCTGTTGGGTCGCGTGATTCAATGCTGAATACGCCCTGGTTTGCGCTTTTAATTTTCCCCAGGCGCGCATCTGCATCTTTTGCAAACTGTTCGCCTGCGGCGGTCGCGTTCTTGGTCGCTTGTTCAATCATTGAAATTTTTATATCGTTCAAACCGTTAAAGATATAGATTGGTCCCGAATAATCTTCGGTGACGGTAATTCCGCGACGAACCAATTCGCCCATTTTGCGTGATACTGCATCAACCAACTGAACATTATGCGAACGCACCATAACACCAGTATCAATTACATATCGTCCATCGTTGTTTTGCGCGCGCAACTCTGCATCGGAATATCCGGCATATTTATCACGGACCTGTACACGCAGGTTTTGTATATCAGATGGTGCAAATCCCGCATCAATCAGAAAAGCATGAATCTGTGCAATATCTGAATCAATTTCTTGTTGCAGAACCCCTAAATCACCGCCCACACCATTTATTTTGATATTCCACACTGCTGTGTCTGCGACAACATCACGTTCTGCCAGGCCTTTGACCGTGACCGTACGCCCCGACATTGCGCGATAAATCCCATCGCCAATAAAGAAACCGCCCAACGCGATACCGATTGCCAAAACAGAAATCCAAATGCCTGGTATTGTTTTTAATCTTTCTGCAATTTTCATATTTTACCCCCTGTGTTATCTAAAAAATATCCATATTGCCAACGGTGCTATAACAGCCGTCATCAGCCCTGACAGAACAATTGCCATGCTGCTCATTGCGCCCTCGATTGGGCCCATTTGCATGGCCTTAGTAGTCCCGGCGGCATGTGCCGCATTTCCAATGGCCAAACCGCGCGCAATCGGACTGCGCAGACCAATTTTTTTGCATACTAAATCACTGACAGATGCCCCCAAAATTCCTGTCACTATAACAGAAGATACAGTCAGCGCAATTACACCGCCTAATTTTTCAGTGATACCAATTGCGATTGCTGTTGTCACGGATACTGATACCAACGATTTCGCAATAATATCCCCCAGTCCAAAGAAAATACAAATAAACACCACTGTTAAAACCGAGCATACTACACCAATTAAAATTGCAAACAGTATCGACCAGGCATGTTGCTTTAATAATGGCAGTTGCTTGTACATTGGAATCGCAAAAGATACGGTCAGTGGTACCAAGAAATATGTTATATACTGTGCACTGGCATTATAATCCTGGTATGAAATTCCCGTTTGTAATAAAATCAACACAATAAACAGCGTGGCCAAAAATAACGGTGTTGTAAATGGCGATGGCCAGCGGCGATTAATCAAATACGCCAATGAAAATACAGATAATGTCAAAACAACACCGAAATAGGGTGAAGCAGCCAAAAAATCAATCATTTTTGCATCCTTGCTTCTGTATTTCCTTGTTGCGAATTAACGCATCTGCCGTCATACCCGTCATCAACATTGTCACAATATATGCCACAACCATCAACAACAGTAAAATCCACCAAATATCCTGAATTTCGCCCCATATATCAACAACAGCAACAGCCGGTGCAACAAAGAACAACGCCATTGTCCCATGAAACCAATTTGCAATATCTTCAACCCAATGCAGTTTAATAATTCCAAAAACTAATGACAGAAATAACAGTACCAATCCATAAATACTGCCTGCGATTGGCAACGGTATAAAATACTCGCACGCTTGTCCTAACAGGACAAAAATCATGATGATACAAAATTGAAAGATATATTTCACGTGCGTCCCTCTCTTGCCTGAAACAGTACAACAAAAAACGCCTATCTGTCAAAATGATTTTATTTGTTTTTAATCATACAGTGAAATTTTCTGCGCGCCTGCCATTTCTGACTGTGCAAACCCCAGGTTGTCCAGTTTAATCATGCCGGCCGCAGCCAACCTGCGTCGCAAGATTTGACGAATTTTTTCTGTCATTTCTTGTTGGTAGTTCCAATTTTGTGTGCTGATATTATTCCCCGAAATTCTGTACATCAACAACACTTCCATAATGTTATGAAATTTTGTCAGGAGAATCATCCGCGACCATAATTCCATATCCTCACAGTGCTTATAATCTGGATTATATCTCAGTTCGTATTTATCAATGATTGATTTACGCATCATAACACTGGGGTGCGCAATATAGTTCTGGCGCAGCAAATCGAACACGGTCACAACTGGAATTTGAATACCCGACGCTTCAACAGCACCGAAACCATGAATCAGTGTGCCCAGCACACCTACATCAGGATTTTGATCCAGGTATGCCACCTGTTTTTCAAAACGCGCAGGTAAACTAATGTCGTCTGAATCCATGCGTGCAATATATTCACCGCGTGCCATATCCAGACCCTGGTTCAGTACCGCAATCAAACCTCGATTTTTTTTATTATCAACAAATACAATTCGCCTGTCAGAATCTGCGTACTTTTTTATAATGTCTGGGGTGCTGTCTGTACTGCCATCATTCAGGATAATTAATTCAAAATCAGTGAATGTTTGGTTTAATATACTTTCAATCGCTTCGGCAATATAGGCTTCTGCATTATAGGCAGGAAAAATTACAGAAATGCGCGGTGTATTCATTATCTATTCCTAAAAAGTATGCCATTATTATGCGGATTTTTCAGTGTTTGTCAATCTTGTTCTTGTTATAAATTTTTATCTCTTGTTTTTATTCATTAAAATGTGTATATCAATAACTGATAATAATTACCAAGGAAGGAAAGCATGAATCTGCGTGGTTTAACCCCGGCCCAGGTATTGGCCAGTCGCGAAAAATACGGCATAAACCAAATGCCTGCGCCAAAATTAAAATCTGCGTGGCAATTTTTTATAGAAGTATTCCAGGACAAATTAAACCTGATACTGTTGTTTATGATGCTGATATTTATTGGACTTGGCATATCTGGCTATGGCAGTGTGTCCGAGGCAATCGGAATCGGTATTGTGTTGGTTGTTGTGGCGACTACAACCGTTTGGACAAAATTAAAGACCCAGCGCAGCGCTGAACAGTTGCGCCTGAAATCATCACAGATGTACGCGAATGTTATTCGTGATGGCATTATGCATCGCGTGGACAGTGTTGATGTTGTTGTCGGCGATATCGTTGTAATTGCTGCCGGGGAAACAATCTGTGCCGATGGATATTTGATTGATGGTGCAGTCAGTGTTAATAATGCAATTTTAAATGGCGAAAGTACTGAATCCGACAAGACCCCTGTCGCGTTTAATTACAAATACAATCGCAACGCGCCAATTAATGCAGACAGTTATGTTGATGCGCATTTGGTCTTTTCTGGCACAACTGTATTGTCAGGCGAAGGTAAAATGTGTGTCACACGTGTTGGTGCCGACACAGAAAATGCGAAAATAATGACCTCTTTAAACGCCATTGACGAAGTAAAGACAACTTTGCAGATTCAACTGGACAATTTGGCAGCACAAATCAGTAAAATTGGTTCGATTTGTGCAGTTGTTATCTTTGGGGTTCTGTTGGCGGTAAATCTGCATTCAAATGGTGTGGACAGCGGTGCCGGACTTATTTACACAATTTTTTCATCATTGACGGTTGCATTAACAATATTTGTTGCGGCCGTTCCAGAAGGATTGCCATTCATCATTGGGATTATCACTGGGCAAAATGTAAACACGATGATAAAGAATAATATTTTGGCAAAAAATCCGCATAAGATACCCGAGGCCGGCAATATCCAAATCCTGTGCACGGACAAGACGGGAACATTGACCCGTGGTTTTCTGCAACCAATTCATAATTTTATTGGTGATGGCATCGATATGGCATTTGACCAAGTGACAGGCAACCGTGCCAAAGAAATGTTCATAGAGGATATTGCATTGGTTTCTGGGGTAACATATGGACCAGATGGTGATTTGATTGGTGGCAACATGACATCGCGTTCGCTTTTTGAATCCATGCGTTCGTATTCTGATTTTGTATCCAAATTACAACAGAATGTGACTATTGATAAAAAAATCGCATTTAACAGTGCGAATAAATTTTCAGCGGCACACACAACAGACGGCCTATCTTATTTTATGGGTGCGCCCGAGGTTATATTATCCCACGCCAAAACAT
Source organism: Candidatus Enterousia sp. (assembly GCA_045636045.1). Lineage (GTDB taxonomy): Bacteria > Pseudomonadota > Alphaproteobacteria > Rs-D84 > Rs-D84 > Enterousia. The sequence goes on from JAZTWT010000016.1 coordinate 6,992, forward strand.
ACATTGATGAAAATGGCGCTGTCCAGAAATTAAACAAGACCAAGATAAACAATCTGATAAAGAAAAATGCGTCGCGTGCAATGCGCCTGGTTGCGACCGCTTATTCCCCAAACGGCACATGGTGTGATGATGAAGTGCTGCCAGACGATTTAGTATTTATTTCGTTAATTGCGATGCGTGATGATGTTCGTCCTGGGGTTCCTGATGTTGTCCGTGCAATGAATAAATCAGGGGTTCAGGTTATGATGATAACAGGCGATATTCTGGATACCGCACGTGCAATCGCCATCGATTGTGACATAATAACATCTGACAATGATATTGCGATAACTGCATCAGAACTGGATAACATGTCAGATACAGATGCGCTGGAAGTTTTATCGCGAATACGTGTTATTGCACGTGCAACGCCGGCAACAAAACTGCGTATTGTGAAATTGGCGCAATCATTGAACTTGTGCATTGGTATGTGTGGCGATGGCACAAATGATGCACCCGCGTTAAAGCGCGCAGATGTGGGTTTTGCCATGGGTGACGGTACGGATGTCTGCAAAGAATCCAGTGATATTATCATTACAGATAATAACTTCATATCGATTGCAAACAGTATTTTGCTGGGGCGTACATTTGTTCATAATGTTAAAAGTTTCCTGAAATTCCAGTTGCCAATTAATTTTGCGCTGGTGGTATTAAGTGTGTTATTCCCAGTACTGTTTGGTTTTGATGCTTTTACTGCGGTTCAAATATTGATTATAAACATTGTAATGGACAGTCTGAATTCCCTGGCGTTTGGTGGCGAACCGTCGCGCCCGGAATACATGACAGAACCTGCCCAGGGCAAGAATGCACCACTGATATCACGGTCGCTTTTGTCCCAGGTTTTATGGTCAACCATTGGTTTTGTTGCGGTGTTTGGTATATTGGCGTTGCCATCTGTTCGTGGATACTTTGATGCACCGTCCGCATATATGTCTGCGCGTTTTGCATTACTGGTTATCATGGCGATTATAAATGGGTTCTGTGTTCGTGTTGATGGTTTTAACCTGTTCGCGCGCATTCGTTCAAATCCGATGTTTATAATGGTTGCGATTGGTGTTGTTGCTACGACAATGTTCTGCGTGACCTTTGGGGGCAGTATATTGCAATTATCCCCACTGTCACCAATCCAGTGGGTGATTGTTTTTGCATTGGCACTGTTAATTATACCAATTAATTTTGTGCGCCTGGCATTACGGCGCGCACATGCAGCCTAAAGGGGTCTTAAAATGCCACAGGTATCAATTATTGTTCCGATATATAATGTTGAGCCATATGTTGGCGAATGTTTGCAGTCGCTGATAAACCAGACCTTGTCAGATATTGAAATAATATGTGTTGATGATCGTGGTTCAGACAAATCAATGTCTGTTGTGCGCAAATTTGCCCATTCAGACCGTCGCATTCGCATTGTTCGTAATTGGCGTAATCGCGGCCTGTCATACAGCCGTAATCACGGTATGAAGTATGTGCGTGCGCCATATATTATGTTTTGTGATTCTGATGATATGTTTGCGCCAGATATGTGTGAAAAAATGCTGGGCGCGATTACATATAATCACTCTGATGTTGCGGTGTGTGGGGTTCAGGTTATATACCAGGCTAATCATGATTTAAAAGACAGCGACGATGGATTTTTTGCAATTCGTCAGCCTGGGACATTTAAACTGACGCGTTCCAGTCATGGGATTTGTTATGGCACCGCCTGGGGCAAGATTTATCGTACAGACATAATTCGGCGCTATAAACTAAAATTCCCAGTTGGTTTGAAACACGAAGACGAATTTTTCTGGCCCGCATACACCTTATGGGCATCCAGCATAACATTTGTTGCCGAAAAATTGTATAAATATCGTCGTCGTGCAGGGTCGATTATGAACGTTGCGTATCAGCATTCTGCATTAAATATGGATCACATGAAGATAGCATGTTGTTATTTTGAATATTGTAATAAAAATGATGTTTTTAGTGATGTTCGTAATTGGTTTTGGGGTCAAATGTTTCCCGTTATGTTTTCGTCATCATTGCGATATTCTGGACCAAATAATGCGGCCACATGTCTAAGGTATGCGCAAAATTTTATTGATAAAAATTATCAGTTATATGGGTTAACCCTTGAAACGCAAAATACGATTGAATCTATTAAATCGTATATAAAAAATGGTGGCAATACAAACGCGTAAATTCATTGTGAATAAAGTCCTGTGCTTTTAATCCGATTGTTGTGCATTCGTAAAAGGTTTATAATACTTGTGTCTTATCCAAAGACGAACATAAACCTTGAAAAGGAGAAAAAAGAGATGAGAGGACTTACAAACTACGTTCTTATCCCATTAACCTTTATTGGTGCATTGAACTGGGGGTTGATTGGTATATTTGGTTTTGACCTGGTTGCATTCTTGTTCGGCCCTGCAACCCTGGCCAGCAACATTGTATACGCAATCATCGGTATCGCGGCATTGATATGGTTGATATGGATGTTCATAGACAGACCGGTATCACGCGACCGCTAAAAAAACAAAAATAAAACGCGTAATCAGTTTCATGTCCGCGCCCCAAATGGGGCGTTTTTTGGATAAAAATGCAGTTGAAAAAAATTCAGAAATAAAATACTATGCGCCTTGTACGAAGGGAAAATCATGTCTAAAAAAATTGCCACAAATTCAGAACTGCCAAAATCGATATGGGGTTTTTATTTGCGTTATGCGATTCCTGGTTCATGGGGTGCAATAATTGCATGGGCGATTGCTTTTTTTATTGTTTCTATGGATGGTGTATTATTCCCAAATTTTCAGCGTTGGTTTATATCGTTATTTGAAAATCCTGTGCCATCTGGCATGACATTTATTCAGCATGCATTACCAACAATTGTTACGATTATTTCATTACTGTTGTTGATTGATATTTCTATGCTGGCTCGTGATATGTTTTATTCGCGCTGGGGGCCATTGACTCAGAACAGAATTTGGATAAAACTCAGTGACTATGTTTATAATCAGTCCATGTCATTTTGGACCGGTCGTATGGCTGGCAAGGTACACACACAAATCATGTATGTGGCCAAGGGGTTTGATGCAATTATTGATTTTTGGCGATTGGTCTGCTTAATGGCGGTTATTCTGATAAATGTTGGTTTAATTTTTTCGATTAACACATATGTTGCTATCATGTTTGGTGTTGTATTTGTTTTTCGTGCCGCATACAGTTGGGCTATGGTAAAACCAATGAATCGTGCCGCCAAGGATTACAGTACCGCTAACAGTAATGTTTCTGGCAAAAGTGTAGACAGTATTTCAAACTTCTCGATTATAAAGTTGTTTGCTGGTGCGCGTCGTGAACGCGAATATCTGGAACCTGTTCGACAAAATCAGATACGCGTGTACAAACATAAAAATTTTATCCAGCGTTGGTTTTGGGGCTTTCCAATGATAATCTGGGATATTTGTTATGGTATAACATTATTGTTATGCGTATGGTTATATATGCGTGGTCAGATTACTGTTGCGGAAATAGTGTTTACAAATTCTGTATTCTTTACTGTAATGGGGACAATTGGCAGTATTGTAAATCAGATACCAAATATAACAGATGTATTGGGGGCTGCGGTACGTGCATACGAAGAATTAAATATCCCACTTACGGTTTCTGATATTCCAAATGCGCCTGCATTACATGTCACATGCGGTGAAATTGAATTTCGTAATGTTTCATTTAGATATAAACGCAAATGGGTTTTACGGAATTTTAATTTAAAAATTCGCTGTGGCGAACGTGTTGGTTTGGTTGGTGCATCCGGGGCAGGCAAAACAACATTGGTAAATCTGTTGATGCGTTTTTATGACCCTGCGCACGGTGTGATTTTAATTGATGGACAAGATATAAGCACCGTGACCCAGGATTCATTGCGTGAATCGATTGCCTTTATCCCCCAGGAACCAACGATGTTCAACCGAACATTGCGTGAAAATATCGCGTATGGTCGGCTGGGTGCAACAGATCATGAAATTCGCGCAGCATCAAAGCGCGCAATGGCACATGACTTTATCATGGGTACGGACAAAAAATATGATTCCATGGTTGGTGACCGTGGAATAAAACTGTCTGGCGGCCAGCGTCAGCGCATTGCAATCGCGCGCGCTTTCTTAAAGGATGCACCAATCTTAATTTTGGACGAGGCAACATCAGCCCTTGATTCAGAAACCGAGGTATGTATCCAAAAATCATTTGATGAATTGGCCGACGGGCGCACGACTGTTGCAATCGCGCATCGTCTGTCCACACTGCGCAACATGGACAGGATTGTTGTATTGTCTGGTGGCACAGTGATAGAGCAGGGGTCGCACGCGCAACTGTTGCGTGCCGGTGGTGAATATGCGCGTCTGTGGAAGATGCCGTCTGGTGGTTTCTTGCAGGAATAAACACTATGCTAAAATATTCTGATGCACATTGTCATTTATTAGATGCCCCAGATGTTGATTCAGCATTGTCAAACGCGCGTGCGTGTGGTGTTGATACATTCATTGTTGCACCCAGTTGCATCACACAATGGCCCGAAATTATTAAACTGACAAATAAATATCCATTTGTTTTTGGACTGGTCGGTGTACATCCGTGGCACGTGTGCGAATTGCCGCAAGAATGGATGTCAGAATTACGGAAAAAACTGATTGAAAATCCAAAAATAATGGTTGGCGAAATCGGTCTGGATAAAAATCGTCCACATATGGATTTACAAATCAAGGTATTTACACATCAGTTAAAAATCGCGCACGAATTTTCACGTGGAATTCATCTGCATTGTGTTGGCTGTTGGAATATGGTTTTGCGAATCCTGGACGAAAATAAAAATGCGCTGCCGCCCTTTATCTTGGCGCATGGATTTAATGGTCGTGCAGAAGATATAGAAAAAATTGCAGACAGATATAATATTTATTTTTCCTATGGGCTGCGCGCGCTGCGGCAACGCTTGGGGGTGTCGCGTATTTTAAAAACACCACTGTCGCGTATCCTGGTTGAATCAGATGATATTGACTCTTGTGTTATTCCATCGCTTTTGCAAAAAATTTCAGAAATTTTAAATGTGGAAACTGATATTTTGGCAGATATAATATATAAAAACACAAAACAGATTGTATAGCAATGGACAGATTACACCGAACCCGTTTGTTATTTGGCGACCACGCGATTGAAAAATTGCGTAGTGCAACTGTAATGGTTGTAGGGTGTGGTGCTGTTGGTTCTTTCGCGATTGAGGCACTGGCGCGTTCAGGTGTTGGGCGTATTATTGTTGTTGATTTTGATTCTGTTGACGCATCAAATATAAATCGTCAGTTATTTGCATTAGAATCAACTGTTGGAAATCCCAAGGTTGCGGTTGCTGCAAATCGTATCCATGACATAAATCCTGAAACAGATGTGACTGCATTGAATTTATTTTTTGACGACAACACAGAAATAGATGTTCTTCCTGATTATATTATTGATGCGATTGATACTGTTTCGTCCAAGGTTGCGTTGTACAAATGGGCGCACAAACATAATGTGGCGCTGATATCATCAATGGGTGCCGCATCCAAGACGGACATTTCTCAAATAAAAATCGCCCCAATTTCCCAGACATCTGTCTGTCCATTGGCGCATCGTGTTCGTCATGCAATTCGCAGTGAAAATTTACCCGATTTCCCGGTTGTATATTCCACGCAATCGCCGCGCTTGGTCGTTGGTCATGCTAAGAATCTGGGGTCGATTGTGACTGTGACGGGGGTATTCGGATTGATGTTGGCAAATTACGTAATTGGCGAAATTGTCGGCGAAAAATAACATTGTCTTTCTCTTGAATTTTTATTTTAATCTGCTAGGATTCACAGCGTTAAATTTTATAATATCACAGGACGATAAAATGAACATAGAACTTGGAAAAAATATAAACCCACGTGAAATAGAAACCAAAATCCAGGAATTCTGGGACAGCAATAACTTCTGGGCGAATGATGTTGCATCGAACAAGCCTTCTTTTTGTATTATGATGCCGCCACCAAATGTGACGGGGTCTTTACATATGGGACATGCGATGAATAATGTTCTGACTGATATTATGTGCCGTTATAAGCGTATGGCCGGCTTTGACGTTCTGTGGCAGCCGGGGACCGATCATGCATCTATTGCAACCCAGTTGTTGGTTGAACGCGATTTGTCCAAACGTGGCATAAATCCACATTCATTATCGCTGCAGGAAAAGTTGGATTGTGCCTGGGCATGGAAAGCGGACAAGGGCGGTCAGATTATGAACCAGTTGCATATCTTGGGGGTGACGCCTGTATGGAAACGCGAACGCTTTACCATGGACGATGGTTTGTCCAGTGCGGTCACGAAACTGTTTGTAAAGATGTATAACGAAGGTTTGATTTATCGTGAAAGGCGCTTGGTTAATTGGTGCCCAAAGCAAATGACATCTGTATCGGATTTAGAGGTCGAAACCCGTGAAGAAAAGGGCAAGTTCTATTACTTTAACTATCCATTGGTAGAAGGTGGTTATATTGAAATTGCGACAACACGTCCCGAAACATTGTTCGGCGACCAGGCGATTGCGGTTCATCCAGAAAATGAAAAATTAAAACACTTGATTGGCAAGAAGGCGGTTATTCCGTTAACAGACATTGAAATTCCAATCATCGGTGACGAACACGCTGACCCAGAAAAGGGTACCGGTGCGGTAAAAATTACGCCTGCACATGACTTTGATGACTGGGAGGTTGGGCTGCGTCACAACCTGACACCGGTTTGTATCTTAACGCCTGATGCAAAAATGAATGATAATCCGGTGGTACCCGAAAAATATCGCGGCCTGGACAGATACAAGGCACGCGAAGCCGTCGTTACAGATATCGAAGCGGCAGGTTTAATGGTGAAAATCGAAGATCGTACAATTCCCACACCATATTCCGAACGCGGCCAGGTTCCTGTTGAACCATATCTGACAGATCAGTGGTTTGTGGATGCCGAAAAATTAGCAATCCCTGCGATTAAAGCCGTAGAAGAAGGTAAAATTAAATTCTTGCCAGAACATCGTTATAATCTGTTCATGGCATGGATGAAAGGGATTCGACCATGGACAATATCTCGTCAGTTGTGGTGGGGGCATCATATCCCAGCCTGGTACGACGAAGATGGCAATGTTTATGTCGCGGAAACAGAAGAAGCTGCAATTAAACAGTCGGGCGGTAAAACGTTGACTCGTGACCCTGATGTGCTGGATACATGGTTTTCTTCTGGTTTGTGGCCGTTCTCTACATTGGGCTGGCCTGAACAGACATTGGAATTGAAAAAGTATTATCCAACTGATTTGTTATACACTGCGGCGGATATTATCTTCTTCTGGGTTGCGCGCATGGTTATGATGGGGATTTATGTAATGGGCGATGTGCCGTTCAAGACTGTTAATTTTCACGGCTTAATCCGCGATGCCAAGGGACAGAAGATGTCCAAGACCAAGGGCAACGGTACTGATCCATTAACAGCGGTCGATAAATTTGGTGTTGATGCGTTGCGTTATTGGATTTCAACTGCGCCGATTGGTACGGATATCCGTTACAGCGATGACGAAGTAAAACGTGGGTCAAAACTGCTGACCAAGTTGTGGAACGCATCTAAGTACACATTGATGAACCTGTCTGATTTTGAACCGGAAACAGCAAAACATATACCTGTGTCCGAACGTTTTATCGAAGACAGATGGGTTTTGTCGGAACTGAACAAAACCATCGTTGAAACACGCCGGAATTTGGATAAATACGACAATTACAACTCTCGTGCGGCGATTGATGCATTCTTCTGGGATGTGTTCTGTGACCAGTATCTGGAATTTATCAAAGACCGTTTCTGGGCGCCTGAAAAATACAGTGCAGAATCAAAATTATCGGCTCAGTGGACGTTGTATACAGTTCTGCGTGCAATAATTGGTTTATATGCGCCGTTTATCCCATTCTTGACCGAAGAATTGTGGCAACAGATATACAAGCCAACCGAAGGTGGTGAAACATTACACCTGACGGAATATCCAAGTGTAAATTCTGAATTTGATACAGATGTATCAACAATGAATGTTGCGCTGGAAATCTTAAAGAACATCCGCGGTCTGCGTACCGAGCGCAAGGTTGGTAACGGTGCCAAACTGGAAATGCTGACAATTCCGTCTGACACACCAGATGTCTTGCACGGCATGATTAAATCAGCGGCACGTGCTAATAATATACAGTTGGGTGATTCACTGGATTTTGTCGTCGCACAACAGAATATCGCAGGATAGTGTACCATGGCAGACAAACTGATTGAAACGCGCATACTCCAGGCATACCAGTGTGACCGGTTTGGCAATGTTCGTCCGTTAATTTTAATGAATGAATTACAGTCGATTGCGGATCGACATGCTGAAATTCTGGGGTGTGGTCGTACATACTGTATGGAAAACGGTGTTGGCTGGGTTGTGATGTATTATCTGGTTGATATTCTGGAATTGCCGGCCGAGGGTGAAGAGTTAACATTCAGTACATGGCCGTCGTGTCAGGATGCATTGCGTGCCACGCGTGATTTTGAAATTCATGGCGCTGATGGTCGTTTGATGGTTCGCGCAACGTCCCAGTGGATTTTGATTGATATGAACCGTCGTCGTCCGTTGCCATTGGCAAATCATTTGTCGCCAGATGTTGTTGTACCGACACGCGCATATGGTTGCGCCTTTGACAAATTTCCGGATTTTGAAACGAACAAGACGCATACTATGAAATGTCGTTTTGACGATATTGATGTGAATCAGCATATAAATAATGCGGTTTATGCTGTTTGGGCAACAGAAAGTGTCGGGTATGTATATCGCAGTAATCATAAATTGCGTCGTATAAATATTAATTTTAAGAAAGAGGTCAGTCCAGACACACCCGAAATTCGCATAGATGTTGCGATTGATGGTCTGATCAGTCGGCATAAAATCTGTGTCGGCGAAACCGAACATGCCGTTGTTATTTGTGAATGGTCTGAATTAGATGACTAGATAAAAAAACATGCGCCCTTGGGCGCGTGTTGCAGATGAACATATAAGCCGGATTTTGTTCTGCCATTGGACCAGTATCTTTCGGATACCACTCCACGGTAGTGGACATGATTAATCTGCATACTATATTACTATAATATGTCAAGCTTTCTACCCGCCCCCAATGTGGGACTCATACAGGGGGCCTATTTGAAATTGCTGCGCGCAGAGATTGCCCGTTTCACTCGAATTTAATCGTTTACGTCACTGTTGCTCTAATCGTCGGGTCGCCCCGCCTGGTATATTAGCCAGTACGCTGTCCCATGCAGTCCGGACTTTCCTCCGCTTATCTTTCGATAAACGGCCATGCCCCGTACATCTTACCCCGATATGCTATCATTTTTTTTATAACATGCAATAAAAAAATCCCCGGGTTGCCCCAGAGATTCAAGGAAGGAAACTCTCTAGAATTCAAATCTGATACCCATCATTATGTTTGCGTAAATCAGATTTTCTGCACTGAACCAGTCGCGATGTCTACTGCCAGAATCATTAGTCAGTTCCCACTTTACCTTTGGAATGTACATGATACGTGCACCAAAATCCATAAACATATTTTCATTTATTCCGTATGAAAAGCCTGCGGATAATAATGCGGCGACATTTGCGGTATTGTGTTCTGATTTAAAGAATTGAATTACGCCAAAATCATCAACTTCGCCATATTGTTGTAATTCTACCTGGCTGGACAAATCACCATATGGGTCGGACAGGTTTAACACTGTTTTTGAATCTGCATATCCTGCACCAAATCCAACATATGGAATAAATTCACGTATTGGTTTCCGTAATCCATCAAAGAAATCATAGAATGCCATAACGCTGTATATATCACTGGATATCTTGGAATTTACAGTTGAGCTTTGTGCGCGAATTGTGATATTTGCTGTGTCGCCACCTTCCAGTGTTAAATCGCCCTGAAACATTGGCGAAGAATTATATTCACTTTTTGTAATATGGTCATATCCTGCCTCAATCCTCCACTGTGGGCGATACGGCATTGTCCAACCGATGCTGGCCCCTGCCACGAACGAGAAGCTTTCGAAATCTTTGGTCGCAGGCAACTTATTTAAATCGCCATAGCCTGCATACGTATAATCCGCACAGCCACCCTGATCAACACAGGCATAATAATATGAAGCAGATACGGGTGTGCCATCCGGGCTTAAAAAATATTCATTTGCGATTGCACCGGCTTCGTTCTTTATCGAACCCATACCCAGTGCTGCGCCCCCACGAACAGACATGACAAAGCGTGTGCCGTCATCTTCGTACCATCCGTCACGCACATATGTTCCCGGGTATTGCCAGTTTGCAAATGCCTGTGCCCCAATAAAACATGACAAGATTGATAAAATACAAATGTTTCTTTTTCTCATGACTAATATTATATCACAAAAAGGCCCACTATAAAAATAAAAACTGCAGTGATGAAAAAAAATCCGCCATTCGGCGGACTGGTATTATTTTTTTGCTTTCTTTTTTACAGGCGTGGCCTTTTTTGATGGGATTTTTTTATATTCTGCATACAGTGCCATAATGCACGCGTACGCCAACAACGCAGAAACAGCCGTGATTAACCCCGGAATCAGACCGTCTGAAAAATATCCAAAAAACACAATCGCGATTGCCAGGATTATTGTATATCCCATGTTTTTCTTTAAAACAGTTAACAGTTTATCAAGCATTTCTCTTTCCTTTGTTATGGTTCAGACACCGTTATTATACCAAATTTTTTATCTTTTGCACTATTAAAAAAACACCGCCTGGGATTGGCGGTGTCACAAAGGGAGATATGAACAAACAATTCTGTAATTTAATGGCTTACAGTACCACATATCCGCCTACGCGTGCCGTCTTTGGGATTGGTCCAAATGACGAACGTGGGCTGACATAGATGTTGCCTGTGACGACAAAGTCACCACAGAATTGCAACATATTCACATCGCGCAGGAATAAATTCCCATTGATACGAATATCGCATGGCAATGTATATTTGCGCATGTTTTGCAAATACAGATTGCCGTTAACTTGTGTGCCACACTGCAAAATCGCGCCTGCGCCACGGCTGTCGATGATTACATCGCCCATCAATTTATTGGCTTTTCTTGCAGTTTGTTTTTTTACAATTTCAACTTCTGTTTTTTTGACAGGTACAACATTTACCATTTTTTTTGCGCTGTTATTTGCTATTGGTAATGTCACAGGCTTTGGTGCGGCATCGTTTGTGATTGTGACTTGTTCTACAAGCGGCACTGGTTTTGCAACTACGACAACCTGTTTTTTGTTGCAGCCAACCACATCAATAATCAGCATGGAAAACAATACAATAATTGCAATCAATAATGTTGTATTTGTCAGGCCGATTAAATCAACCCCACACACCCATTTCCAAAAACGTCGGCAGAAATTCGCGTTTTTACGAAATGGCCAACAGATAATATTCCATACGCGCCCTAATAAAGACTTTTTCTTGGCGTTTTTAACAGTATTTTTTGTTTTAACTTTTTTTGGCATTCTGTACCCCTTTGTATCAGGTTTTTATCGTTTGTATATCCCAAAAATAATATTTGTCAACGCATTTGTCAAGTGTTTTTTGTCAAAAAAAAGCCAACTTTTCGTCAGCTTTTATCTTTTGTTCCAATTTTTTGATTCTAAAATCAGATTTTGGATAACTTTTATCGGATTATTTAAATCGACCAGCGCTTCTGGTTTTACTGTTCGCCAATCGATAAATATTTTTTCAGGGGCAGGGCCAAAGATGTATTCCACATACCCACATGTGCGTGGAACTAATACGCCGTCCAGAATAATTTTTATATCCAGTTTTTTGCACGCATTTCCCTTAATTTTCAGTCTGTTTTTATATATATTACATTGTTTTGTGATTGTGTCTAGTCCATCACAGTGTACAGTTGTATAGTAGGTGTCTTTATCCTTTTTGCCGCCAAAGCATACCTTGCACAAACAGCAAATTCCGCATCTTTTGCAGATTGAATCCCACTGTTGTGGCGACATCTGTTGTAATTCTTTTACTTTCTTTTCTTGTTCGGCAGTTAAATTGTATTTCATTTTTTTTGCTCTTTTAACAAAAACTATCATAAAAATATATTTTGTCAATTTTTTTAGGCTTTTATTTCTGGGTGATATGTTATAATATAACCAAAAGGCTATGAGTTATTTAAAATTTTGTGTTTTTTTGCTGCTGTCTGCGTGTGTATCTACATGGCGTTCGCCATCTGGTTTTGTATATGCGCCAATAAGTGCCGGAAAATATACAATCGCAACATTTCAACGGATTTCGGATAATGTGTCGCCAATTCATGTTTATATCGAAGGGGATGGTAATTCATTTGATGCGCATGGTCATCCAACATCTGATCCGACACCACGAAATACATTTCTTCGTGATTTAGCATCGCATGACCCGTCGCCAAATGTAATCTACATGGCGCGCCCGTGCCAGTATATAAAATCCCCGACATGTGGTCGCACGGACTGGACGACTGGGCGCTTTTCACGTGACATAATTGACTCGGTCGCAAATGCATTGCAACAGGTTGCATCAAATACTCCTGTTGTTCTGATTGGGTATTCTGGTGGTGCAATGGTGTCAGGGCTGATTGCGCAGAATTATTCTGAAATTGATGTGCAACAGTGGATAACGATTGCCGGTGTGTTGAACCATGCAGAATGGACATCTTATTTCAAAGATGCACCTTTGTCAATGTCGCTGAACCTGAACGGATTGCCGAATATTCCTCAGGTGCATTATATTGCGCGCGGTGACCGTGTTGTTCCAAACAGTTTATCACGAAAATGGGTGGGGGATAAAAAACTGGTTGTGATTGATGGTGCGACACATAATAAATTCCCAGATATAAATTTATTTTGACGCTGTGTTGACATTATATTAATTTGTACTATACTAAAAGTATGAGCAATATAAAAATCTTACCAATATTTAATCAGGCCGCGCCGGGTGTCTGGCGCGATATGATACGTATGCGTGTTGCCGCAATGCAACATAATTACAATATCAAATTAACAGACGAAGAAATTGCGAACGCGATGTCAGAATTCCAAAAATCATGGAAACGTTTATCATTTAATTTCGCATTTGGTGCATATGATGGCGATCAAATGATTGGTTGTGTCAGTGGTGATGTACAAAAACGCACATCGTTTATCCGTCATTTGTATGTTTTGCCAGAATATCAGGGACAGCATATCGGCGCAAAATTACTGGATGCAGCAGAATGTGCAACATCTGTGGCTGCATATCAAGCCGATATTGTGGCGTTGCCGCGTGCTGAAAACTTCTATCGTCATCTGGGGTATACTTCGCCAATGAAGACAAATAATTATTTCAAGGGGTTAAAGCCGCCAAAATGTCGCACTGTGCCATTATTCCATTGTGCACCTGCGTTTGATCGTGCGTGCAGCGCTTTGCGTATTGGTGCATCTGATGCGCCAAATGCAAAACAGATAAATGCCGCACATATGCCTGTGTTTGCAGAATATGGAATTGATTCAAAAATTCGTGCGGTTGGTATATTGGACGGCGGCCACCAGATTATAAAATCGGAATCTGATTTTTGGTGCGGACCAATGTCGCGTGCATTGGAACGATACATCACCGCAAAGATGCGTTAAAAAAACCGCCGTTTGGCGGTTTCTTTAATTTATTCCGCAGGCTGTTCGGTTTGAACTGCTGTTGCTGGTGCTTCGGCTGGCGCTTCTGCCGCTTGCACGTTTTCTTGCATAACAATTTCACTACGCAAATCGCTTTGTGGGGCCGCCATATCGGACTTTGATGCGACCAACGCCAATGCTGCGCATAAAATAAAGAACAGTGTTGCCAACCAGCCTGTTGCGCGTGTCAGAAAGTTTCCTGCCGCACTGCCGGTTAACACACCACCCAACATCGCAGATGCAGAAGAACCTGACATACCGGATCCTTCGGACTTTTGCAACAAAATCAGCCCAATCATCATAACTGCGACAATAACCAATAAAACTAATAAAATAGAAAACATTATTTACCCCTGTGTTGTTTAAGTTGTTCTGATTTTAAATCCCCCAGATTTAAATTGCAAGGATTTTCAGCAATTCTTCTGCGGCGGCAATGCTGGCGCCTTTTTTTGATGAACCGCGTCCCATTGCACTGTGTCCCATTGCAGATACACGAACATTAAAGACGGGGTTATGTGATGCACCTATGGTTTCTACGTACTCATATACCGGCAGATTACCAGGTTCATTTTTCTGTACTAATTCTTGCAGACGTGTTTTTGGGTCTTTGGGTGCAACCGTATCCATTGCGGCTAAATCGCGCCATATATTAACAATAATATCGCATGCCACGTCAAATCCGCCGTCCAGGTAGATTGCCCCCAGCACGGCCTCCATCGCATTTGCTAATATGTGTTGAACACGACCGGCGGTCATGTGTCCATGTCGTACATGTTTGTCCAGACCTAATTCGCATGCAACATTACCCAATGTTTCTGTTGAAACCAACATTGCATGTCTACGCGCCAATTCGCCTTCGGTCTCGTTTGGGTACATTTCGTACAACAGTCTTGCCACGCTTAATCCTAAAACCCGGTCGCCAATAAATTCCAAGCGTTCATTATTTTTACCAGAATTCGCACCGCTTTGCGTTAATGCCAACTCCAGCAGACTGTCATCATTGAAATCATAGTTTATTTTTTTCATTTTATTTTATTCCCATTCCAAATCTGTTCCAGCGCATTTTGTTATTCCATGACCATACAGACAACATTGGTGCGTAATAATTATGTGAATACCATACGAACCATACTTTGCCCAGTACATTATCGCGTGGAACAAAACTGACATCACCACGGCTGTCGCCACTGTTGTCACGATTATCGCCCATGAAAAAGAAGTGATTTTCTGGCACAGTAAATACAGGTGTATTATCAAAATGCGCATCATCTGACATTTCAATAATACTGTGTTCTATGCCATTTGGCAACTTTTCTGTGTATTCTGTTCCCATAAACACGCCACATGCGCCATTATACATATGGCAAAAATTATCCGGTTTGTATTCGATTGTATAATTATATGGTGCCGGTTCATTATCGACCCAAATCTTATTCCCTTTTATTGACATGTTATCTTTGTAATATCCAACCGAGCGCATTGATTTTGGCAGCGTTGCGATAACGTATGGGCGTGGGTTTTCACGCGGAACCTCAACACCATTTATATGCAGTCGACCGGCAATCATTTGAATTTTATCGCCTGGCTTACCAATCAGTCTTTTAACATAGTCTTGGGATTCATTGATTGGATTTCTAAATACAATAACATCGCCAACTTCTGGTTCTGTTGCCCAAAAACGCCCATTCCATAACTTCCATGACCCAAACGGGAAAGAATATCGTGAATACCCATACGCCCATTTTTCAACAAAAATATGGTCGCCAACATGCAATGTCGGAATCATTGAACCCGATGGAATGTTAAAAGGTTCTAACAGAAAACTGCGAAACACAATCGCAATTAACGCACCATAGAAAATTGTATTAAACCATTCGCGTGCAATATTCTTATTTTTTGCGGGCATATCCTAAATCCTTTCGTTATTTTTTTGATATATTAGAACTTGCAGAACTTTAATTCAAGTTCTAATATGCACACATGATATCATTAAAATCAATTATATTTAACGGCATGGAAGCCACCCTAATCGATGTTCAGGTACAGTTGTCATCTGGATTGTCCAAGCCTGAGTTTAACATTATCGGTTTGGCTGATCGCGCTGTCAAGGAATCTGCGGAACGCATTCGAAACGTTTTATCTGCATTAAATCTTTCATTGCCACCAAAGCGTTTAACGGTAAATCTGTCACCGGCTGATGTTGAAAAAAGTGGTTCGCATTTTGATTTGCCGATTTTATGTGGAATTTTGTGTGCTATTGGTGTTCTGCCTGAAACAGAATTAGAAAAATATGTGATTATGGGCGAAGTGGGATTAGATGGTGCGATTGTAAAAACGGATGCCGTCTTGCCTGCCAGTGTTTGGGCTGCGACCCACAATTTGGGGATAATTTGTCCTGGTGACCAGGGTGCTCAGGCACGATGGGCTGGACATACAAATATCTTGGCACCATTCCATGTCTTGCAGTTAATAAATCATTTTAATAACACGCAAATATTACCTGTTCCTGAATTAACTAGCCCAGAAAACCACACGAATTCAACCCTGGACATGTCTGATGTTCATGGCCAGGCGGCGGCAAAACGTGCGCTGGAAATCGCTGCGGCTGGTGGTCACGCTATGCTGATGGTTGGTCCCCCGGGTGCAGGCAAAACAATGTTGGCATCGCGCCTGCCGACGATTATGCCAGAAATGACGGCGAATGAAATACTGGAAACATCAACCATATATTCGATTGCTGGTGAATTATCGGGGCGTGGTTTGATATCCATGCGTCCATTCCGCAGTGTTCATCATACATCCAGTCCTGTTGCCTTGGCAGGCGGTGGCTCTGATGCGCGCCCTGGCGAGATATCTTTGGCACATAACGGTGTTTTATTTTTGGATGAATTACCCGAATTTAATCGTGCAACCCTGGAAATTTTACGCCAGCCCATGGAATCGGGTCGTATTTTAATTTCGCGTGCAAAACGTAATGCGACATACCCTGCGCGTTTTCAGTTAATTGCTGCGATGAATCCGTGTCCATGTGGGCATCTGGGAAATGCGGCAATGTCGTGTACACGTGCGCCGCGTTGCGCCGAAGCATATCAGAATAAAATTTCTGGTCCATTACTAGACAGGATTGATTTGCACGTCGATGTTGATGCGGTAAAACCGTGGGAAATGACTGCTGACACCGCCCCACGCGAAACCAGTGCAGAAATCCGCGCGCGCGTTGTTGCGGCGCGCAATCGTCAAATTTCACGCCAAGGTTGTGTTAATGCGCAACTGGATGGGCCAGAATTGACATGTCATGCAGCACTATCGGATGAATTGACTGAATTTTTAAATTCTGCCGCCGAAAAGATGGGGATGTCTGCCCGTGGTTATAATCGTATAAAGCGTCTGGCGCGTACAATCGCGGATTTGCGTGGTGCAGAAAATATTGAAATGACCGACCTGGCCGAGGCTTTATCATACCGTCCCATCAATCGTGGAAAATATGGCGTTAAACTATAATTTTTTCTGAAAAATTTTTAGCGCCCATTTTTTTATTTGATCGGCGGACACATTGGATTGTCGTGCGGCCTCAGGTACGGTTTTTTCTTCTGCTAATTTTATAATCAATTTTTTTTCTGCATCTGTAAAGGCGCGCGCTTTGCGTGGCACATAGACCTTAAATTGTTTATTCCATGACCGTATCGTAGAATCTGGCACACCGTATTTTCTCACGGCCTTAGACATGCCTTCTGTTTTTACGAAATTCAAAACTTCCAGTTTATACTCGTCATTCTCGTGCGTGTATTGTTTTTTATGTGTTGCGTTTTTTCTGCGACCTGTTGACTGATAAATGTTAAACACTTTGTTCCATTCATATATGGTTGATGATTCGATATCATATTCACGTAATACAGCCGTTAGCCCATGTTCGTTTGCATATTTTAATATTTCGATTTTTTCTGCATCCGAAAACTTGCGCATCGTCTGTGTTGGATAAACATTGCGCGTATTATTCCACCGATTAATTGTCGAATGTTGCAGTTTGAAATGTTTTGCAGCCACGGTTGAGCCGTGCTCTTTAGCGTATCTCAAAACAGACGTTATAAAATCTTCGCTATATGCCATATTATTTCAGCCTTTTTGTCCATTCGCTATCAGGAAAATTCAATTTCAGCATATCTGCATAGCCATTTACCTGTTCTGGCAGTCCGATTGCTGTATATGCCTCGGTTAATCTGAACATTGCCTCTGGTGTCATGACTGTTTCTTGGGCATCTTGTACAATCGATTGCAGGCGACTAATCGCGCTTGGCCAATTTTCTTTTTTCATATCATTGCGTGCAGCGAACATGACCTTACCTGCGATATAGTTTTTCAGGATAATGATTTTATTTTCTGCATTTTTTGCATACTCGCTGCGTGGAAAACGTTGAACCAGTGTTTGAAACTGCTGCAATGCGTACGCGGACATTCCTGGTTCGCGGCGCACATCGCTGACCTGGCGATAATAACACATGCCACGCAGGTACATTATATATGGTACATCCTTGTGGCCGGGGTGAAACCGCATAAATCGATCTGTTGCTAAAATAGCACCTGCAAAATCATTGTCCATATAGTGTGAATATGCCGCCATTACCAATGCATCTGGTGCCCACGGACTGGACGGATATTGTGTCTCTGCCTTCAGAAATTCCATCGCTGCTTCTTCATAGTTTTCTTCGTTAAATTCTTCGTATGCAGTCTTGTATATATCTGCCAGTGGTTGTTCTGTGACAATTTTATTGTCCGTGCCCGCACAGCCCATCAATATCGCCAACATTGCCATCAGAATAAAATGTTTTTTCATAATTGTATTCCTGTCTTGATTTTCATTTACAGAACGCAGTATAATCCAAAGCATGAAACTTGGCAAACATATTTTCGGGGTTGGTGCCATGACAGGTATCAGCCGCATATTTGGTTTTATTCGTGATATGCTGATTGCGCGCGTCTTGGGGGCAGGGCGCATGTCAGATATATTTTTAGCAGCGTTTAAGTTGCCGAATTTATTCCGCGACCTATTGGGCGAAGGGGCGCTGTCCGCAATTTTTATCCCGATGTACACAGATTCTAAGAAAGACGAATCGTTTGCACGAAATGTGTTTTCATGGTTAATGATTGTTTTGTTGGGAATCACAATATTGTTTGAAATATTTATGCCGCTGGTGGTATGGGTATTGGCACCGGGCTTTGATGCCACCCCGGGCAAGATGGAAATGACAGTGCTGATATCGCGTATAATGTTTGTATATGTGATTTTTATTTGCGGTGCGGCATTTTTATCTGCGATATTAAACGCATTTTCTAAATTTGTGCTGGCTGCATTTATGCCGGTATTATTGAATATAATGCTGATTTGTGCGTTGTTGATTGCTATGTTTTTTGGTTCTGAAAACGTTTTGTTTTTAATGGCTGGGACGGTTGTTATTTCAGGTGTTATTCAATTTGGTGTTTTATGGTCGCGAATTCGTCGTCATCATTTTGGGCTGCGTTTGGTCGTGCCACGTTGGACCCCAGGAATCAGTCGTATGTTCCGTCGTTTGGGGGTCAGTATTGTTGGCAGTGGCTTTTACCAGATAACAATAATCGTTGGTACATTGGTCGCCAGTTTTCAAAGTGGTGCCGTATCGTGGCTGTATTATTCTGACAGAATTGTGCAATTACCGTTTGCGATGATTGGTTTGGCGGTTGGGACTGTGTTGATGTCTTCTATTTCGAATGCTTTGGCTGAAAAAAACATGCGCAGTGTTTATATACAACAGAATTCATCTATGCGTCGTTCACTGATGCTAACGCTGCCATGTGTGGTTGGATTGTTTGTGTTGGCGGAACCAATAATTCGTTTTCTTTTTCAGTATGGCGCATGGACATCTGAATCAACGCGTGCGGTTGCCATGGCGATTATGATTCAGGTTTTTGTTTTGCCTGCTATGGTGATCAGCCAGATTTACAGCAAAACGCTATATGCATCCCAGGATGTAAAAACGCCCGTAAAAACCAGTATGGTGTCACTGGCGGCTGCGGCGGCATTGTACCTGGGGCTGTTTCCGTTTGTTGGATATTTGGCAATTCCGATCGGGGTTGTAATCAGTGGTTATCTCAAGAACTATCTGCTGGCGCGTGCATGTCGCAGACGCGAATTGGTGCGATATGATGGACGAACCGTACGCACGGTTGTATTGTTTGCGCTTTGGGCGGCGGTTTTGGGCGCTGGGTTATCGTTTGTTCCTATAACTGGTATATTTACCTTGGGGTGCTCAATCGCGGTGTATGGGATTTTATATTTACCGGTTGCGTACTTGATAGATAAACGCGGATAAATCATAAAATAGATTTGAAATGACCTCATGTTTATGATAAAATACAATCATAAGTTTATGAATGTAAGGAGTCCTAAATCATGAAAAAAGTTGTTTCTTTGGCGGTGTTAACCGCAATTCTGACAGGTTGTATGGATTTAAATCCAAATGGTCAGACCGCTAACATGGGGGCCGACGGTTTTGGCGAAGAAGTCTTGATGACTGGCGCACCGCAGCAGTCTTTGGGTGATACATATTTGCTGGCGGCTGCTCCAAAATACTATGTTGGCACTGCGTACAAGGTTGATGATGTTCAGTATATCCCTGTCGAAGACATGACATACAACCAGACAGGTATTGCTGGGATTATTCCAACAGAATTAAACGGTACAAAAACCAGCAACGGCGAAGTATTCGATGCAAATCAGATGGTCGCAACCAGCAAGACATTACCATTACCAACAATCGTTCGTGTCACAAATTTAAGCAATGGTCAATCTGTTGATGTTCGTGTAAACAATCGTGGTCCATTTGTAAATACTCGTTTGATGGATTTGTCGCCTGCTGCTGCCCAGAAAATCGGTTTGAACGGCCAGGCCAAGGTTCAGATTCAGGTATTACCAGAACAAACAATGATTGTTAAAAACGCAACATTGGGAACAGTCCCTGTTGTCGAAGCGCCTGTGGCCCAGCCAGCACCTGTTGTTGCAGAAACGGTGACGGTTGCACCGGTTGCAGAACCAGCACCCGTGGCACAACCTGCGCCTGTTGCATCTGGTGATTATGCGATTCAAATTGCTGCATTTTATGCCCAGGACAGTGCCGACGCATTGGTTCAGCGTATGAAGACATATGGCGATGCAGTTGTTGTTAACGAAGGTGATATGTTCAAGGTTCGTATTATCAATCTGGACGCTGCCCAGGCACGCAGTGTGATTGACAATTTACGTGCAAACGAAGGTATGGCGCCTGGTTTATTGAAGGCAGGCCGTTGGATCAATCCAGACAGCATTTAAGTAAAAATAAAAACCGGCATTTTGCCGGTTTTTTGTTTAATAAGAATAATTATGTTAAATAAAAATCCCCCAAAAGGGGGATTTTTCAGTTTTAGTTCTTGCGTGGGAACTTAACTGCGGCCTGTGCTGCTGCCAGACGTGCGATTGGCACGCGGAATGGACTGCAAGATACCGAGTTAAATCCACACTGGTGGAAGAATGCAATTGATTCAGGATCGCCACCGTGTTCACCACAAACCCCCAGGTGGATATGTTCACCCTTGGTGTCTCGTGCTTTCTTAACAGCGTCCTTAATCAACAGACCAACGCCCAACTGGTCAACAGATGCAAAAGGATCTGCGACATATACGCCACGGGCACGATATTCATCCAATATTTTTGCTGTATCGTCGCGTGACATACCCAATGTTGTCTGGGTCAGGTCATTTGTTCCGAATTCAAAGAATTCACAAGATTCTGCGATTTCATTTGCCAGAACAGCTGCGCGTGGCAATTCAATCATTGAACCGACAGTATATTCAACTGATTCGCCTGTTTCTGCAAACAGTGACTGTGCTGTGGCATCAATAACTGCCTTGACAATATCCACTTCCTTCTTCGAGCCAACCAAAGGTACTTCGATTTCTGGGAATACCTGGATACCAGCCTTTTTGACTTCCAATGCCGCGGACAGAATTGCGCGTGTCTGCATTTCGCAGATTTCTGGGTATGTAATTGCCAAACGGCAACCGCGATGACCCAACATTGGGTTTTGTTCATGCAACTGTTCTGCGCGCTGTTTAATAAATTCAACAGATTTGCCAATATGTGCCGCCAATTCTTCGATTTCTGCATCTGTGTGTGGCAAGAATTCGTGTAGTGGTGGGTCAATCAAGCGTACTGTCACTGGCAGACCGTCCATAATCTTGAACAGTTCGATAAAGTCCGCCTTCTGATATGGCAACAGTTTTGCCAACGCGGCGCGACGACCGGCTTCGTCTTCGGCCAAAATCATTTCGCGCATATCCTGGATGCGTGATGGGTCAAAGAACATGTGTTCTGTACGTGCCAGCCCGATACCTTCTGCACCGAAATCGCGTGCCTGCTTGGCATCTTTTGGTGTTTCAGCGTTTGCCTTGACGGTCAAAGTTTTAATCTGGTCAACCCATTCCATCAATGTGCCAAAGTTGCCTGTTAATTCAACAGAAACAGTTGGGATTTTGCCTTCGATAATCTGACCTTTGGCGCCATCGATTGAAATCCAGTCTCCTTCGTTGATAACAACACCAGATGTTGTCTTCAGTGTCTTGGATTCATAGTCGATTTTAATATCTGGTGAACCTGATACGCATGGTGTTCCCATACCGCGCGCCACAACTGCTGCGTGTGATGTCATACCACCGCGTGCTGTGATAACGCCTTGGGCTGCGTTCATACCTGCGATATCTTCTGGTGATGTTTCGATACGGATTAACATAACTTTTTTGCCTTCTGCTGCCCATTTTTCAGCATCTTCGGCATTAAATACTGCCTGGCCAACTGCTGCGCCTGGGGATGCAGGCAAACCTGTTGCGATAACGCGTTTTTCTGCCTTTGGATCCAGCATTGGGTGCAACAAGTGATCTAATTGATCTGCACCAACGCGCAGGATTGCTTCTTCTTTGGTCAACAGGCCCTCGCTAACCATTTCAACGGCCATACGAACCGCAGCGGCGGCTGTGCGTTTACCGTTACGGCATTGCAGCATCCAAAGTTTTCCGTGTTCAATTGTGAATTCCATATCCTGCATATCTTTATAATGCTTTTCCAGTTTTTCGCGAACATCACACAGTTCTTGATACACTGCTGGCATTGCTTCTTCCAATGACAGACGGCCTGAGTCATCTTTACTCATTGGTTGTGGTGTGCGGATACCTGCCACAACATCTTCGCCCTGTGCGTTAATCAGATATTCACCATAGTATTTATTTTCACCTGTTGCTGGGTCGCGGCTGAAGCATACACCGGTGGCGCTGTCGTCGCCCGAATTACCAAATACCATTGCTTGGACATTAACTGCGGTACCCCAATCAGCAGGGATATTGTTCAATTTGCGATATGTGATAGCCTTTTTGCTCATCCAAGAACCGAATACGGCCCCAATACCCATTTCCAACTGTTTCCATGGATCTTGTGGGAAAACCTTGCCAATTTTCACGCCGATTTCTTTGAATTTTTCAACCAGTTCTTTCAAATCATCAGCTGTCAATTCTGTATCCAGTTTATAGCCTTTGTCTTCTTTCATGCGTTCCAGTGTATGTTCAAACAAATCAATGTCTGCGCCCATAACAACTTCGCTGAACATCATGATAAAGCGACGATATGAATCGTATGCAAAGCGTTCATTACCCGAGATTTTTGCCAATGCCTGAACTGTATCGTCATTTAAACCCAAATTTAATACAGTATCCATCATGCCCGGCATAGATACACGTGCGCCTGAACGAACAGATACCAATAATGGATTTTCCAGGTCTGCAAATTTTTTACCCATAATTGATTCAACGTGTGCGATACCGCTGCGTACCTGGTCCATCAAATCAGTTGGATATGTTTGATTGTTTTCATAGTAATATTTACAAACGTCGGTTGTGACGGTAAAACCTGCAGGAACAGGCAATCCAACCAAGTTCATTTCGGCCAAATTTGCACCTTTACCACCCAGCAGATTTTTCATATCTGCCTGACCTTCGGCGTGACCATTACCAAAGGTATATACCCATTTGTTGCTCATTAGTTCTCCTTTGTATAGAAATAAAAATGCCCAACGATTGTGGGGCATGAAATTCACAAATGCAAGAAAAAAATCGGCACGAATGCCGATTTTTTTCTATTGTTCATCATTATTGTTTCCGTCATTAAAGAAAGTTACCAGTTTTGACAGAAATTTATCTTTCAGACTTTGTTTGCCTTGATTTAATTCCTGGACTTTGTTTTTGTTATTCTGTGGGGCCAAGTTTTTCAAATAAGCTTTAATCTCTTTTAAATCAAATTGGAAAATACCATTGTTTTGTGGGTTAAACACATCGCGATTTATGGCACCAGGTTTTATTTCAGGGGCGTGATTTATTCTAGCAACGGTGCCACACCCACCAAGGTATTTTCGCCCGATTGTTTTCAGTATGTCTTCTGTGTCTCGCAGGTCGCCAATTTTTTTATCCAGTGCATCTGCAATTTGTTTTAATTCGGGTGAATTGTAATGGTTTACAATTTCATCTAATGTTCCCTTGCGAAACCAGCCATCGGAATCAATCCCGCCAAAGAATTCCCATTTGCCGGTTGGTACATCTGTTTTACCTGCGGTGCCACTGGATATATAAAAAGGCAGTCTTTTCCCCCCAACTGTCACGACAATGATTGGACGATCGCTTTGTACGCCAAAATCAGATTTGGATTCAATCACAACGGGAATGCCATTTATATGTGTTAATGGTTTGCCAATCAGTTTTATCAAACGCTGCTTGGCTAATCTATTATCTTGCTGTTTTGTCAGAAAAAAATCATCCCATTCGGCGCCCAATTTTTTTGCATCAGATTTTTTTATCGCAATAACTATATAGTCGGCCCCACTATATCCTTCTTTGTTTAATGTTGTGGCATAGTATTGCCCGGATTTCATAATTTTTTCTTCACATGATTTTGCAGTGGCGCGTCCCATTCCTGTGCGATTGCAAATGTATGCAGGAACGCCTTGATAAGAAACTGTTTCGTATTTCCCAAATATTGTTTTCAGAACATCGTCTGTCTGCGTTTGATTTCTGGACGGTGTTTGGCGTTTCTGTACAGAACTGAACATCATGTACTGCACGCCTTTTTGTTCTGTTGGAATCAGGTGAACCCCATATGAAGCCAAAGATATATTTAAGTCGCGCCACATTTCATCTGTCATACGTTCGCGCGGCAGCATGTAAACTTCATCATGGTCCAAGAATGCACGCAGATATTTATCAAAATTTCTGCTGGCACGGTTTTTTAACTGTGCAGTTGTTTCATTACCTTGTGCCAGTTGTTTTGGTAATGCACTGAACATCATATACTGTACGCCTTTTTGTTCCGTTGGAATCAGGCGAACCCCATATGAAATCAAAGATTTATTTAAAACGCGCCACATTTCATCTGTCATGCGTTCGCGTGGCAGCATGTAAACTTCACCATGGTCCAAGAATGCACGCAGATATTTATTGAAGTTTTTACTGGCGCGATTAAATAATTCCTGTGACATAAAATTTCTCCCTTGTGTGTCAGGATATATTATAACAAAAAATCGGGATTTATCCTGATTTTTTTACATAGTGCATGCGCATGCAATTGAAAACAGTTTCGATAAATCGGAATCCGAACGCGAATTCAGAACAATTGGTGCGCGCGCCCCAATAATCACACCACCAAATATCCAGTCGCCAAATTGTACCATCGCCTTGATTGTGTTATTTCCGGCTTCGATATTATCAAACAACAATATGTCCGCATTACCTATAATTGGGCCTGTCACACCCTTGGCAGTGGCTGCTGATGATGATATTGCGATGTCAAATGAAATTGGACCAGATATTACACACCCAGATATTTCGTTGCTTGTGTTCATTTCTTGCAATGCTGCCGCATCCACGGTTGCCTGCATTGCAGGGTTCAGTGTTTCAACCGCGCACAGTGGTGCAACGCGTGGACATGCTACACCCATATGATGTGCAAAAGATACTGCATTTTTTACCAAACCAACTTTTTTTTCTAAATCTGGATACATAACCATTGCAATATCCGTCAGGAACAGACGACGGTCGCGCGATGGCGAATACAGTACAGATACATGTGACAGTATTCCATCCCCACGTATACCCGTTTCACGATTTAAAACAGCACGCAAAATATCGGCCGTATGAATCAGTCCTTTCATTAAAATATCCGCGCGGCCATCGCGAACCAACCCAACCGCAGTATTTGCAACCGACAAATCGTCTGTGCAATCAATAATTTCAAATTCTGATATATCAAATTTGTGTTTGTGGGCGATTGATTCTATTTTGTTTTTATCACCGCATAAAATTGCATTCACGAACCCCAGTTTGTGCGCCTTGATAACCGCCCCCAGTGCATTTGGATCCGTCGCGCCAGCCAGCGCGATTGTGCGCCGGCGTTCAGGCCGCATTGACAAGATTATATTTTCAAATTCTGAATTCATGATATTTTTTCCTTTCCGGAACCAGAATAAAATATTTTATACCCAACATGCAATAAAAAACATATTGAACAAAAGTGTAAAAACATGTTATAATTCCCGATAGAAGGGAAGATGTTAATGACAAATCATTGTTTGACTGGATTTTTGATTACCTTGTTTGCGTTTAATGGTATGGCTTTTTCAGCGCCAGATATCAATCTAATACTTGGTTTTTCTGAAACCAGGCTTGTCGTTGTTGACGAAAATAATGACGAGCTAAATAAAAAAATTACAGGCGAAGCGCCCGGTAGATTTTGTGTGACGCCTGATTTTGGGTATGCGTGTCCGCCTGGGTGTTTTTGTCAGGGCGGCGACAGTTGCACATCCCTTAGTAATACCAAGATGACCAGCGCGTGTTCAACCAGGACCGGCGCCACAACCGAACAGTTGTCAGCCGCCGGCGTGTCGCTGTGCCCCGCTGCGTTTCCTCATTCCAACAAGGGGGCCAGCATGGCTGCCCAGTGTTATTTCAAAAATGTCAGTGGGGTACATATATATAACATTGCCGTCACATGTCCTGCTGGTAAATATTTGCCTAAGGGTGCAAATTTCTGCTATACATGCAAGAAGGGATTTTATTGCGAAGGGGTTAATTCTGTAACCCCCAGTGCCACCTCAGACCAGGGGATTAAAGCGTGTGCATCAGGTAAAACAACAAAAACTACCGGCAGTGCCAAGGCATCAGAGTGTACGAATTCGCCAAAAAAATCATGTAGCGCTGGTACATATTCCGAAGACGGTAGTTCTTGTATAGAATGTCCTGGCGGATTTTACTGCGAAGGCGGAAACAAGGGGGCGACACCGTGTCCGTCGCCTACGCCTGAACATTGGTGTGAACCATCTAATTATCCTGAAAATTGGTATGGGCGTGATGGCGAAAATGCTGTTGAAATACTTTCCAGTTCGTATATTCCCACGTGGGATTCATTAAAAGGTATGAAGAAAGTTTCAGATTGCCGAATGGTTTATCATGCTAAGAATCAACGTGGTACATTTACTGATGAAAGTATGAAGTGGAATTCCGCAACAGGTAGGTATGATATTGGTGGGCATCCATATTATAAAACTTTAAAACCTGGGTTTTATTTGAAAGATAAACTTGCGGAAACATATTGCGATAAGAAATATTTTGATGATGGCAAAACTAAGAAATCAATGTTATATACAACGGTAATTACATGTCCTGCCGACAAATATTGTCCTGGTATGCCAAAATTGAGAACATGTGATTCTGGCACGTACGAGGATGTTTTTGGATTAGAAGATGCGCATGAGGTCACCTGTCCGGCTGGGCAGTATCTGCCAAAGCATACTGAATTGTGTGATAAATGTCCAGGCGGTCATACGTGTCCAGGTGGTACGTATTTGACCAAACATGTTGACCAGGGGGCCTACATTGCGTTTACCCAGCAACAGTTGATGTATGGTGCCAATGGCAAAGTGCAGACCGAGCCAGAAGGCGGATATTGTTGGAAAAGTATTGATGTTATATCATACAAGGAATGCATGCTTGGAGCAAAAGAATAAAAATCCCCAATTTGGGGATTTCTTACATTTTTTAATACATAAAAAACTTGTTATCCCTGTACTTGACCACGGACCCCAGGTTATTCCGCTGCATCATTGCTGCCTGTTGGAATAATTTTATTTAATTGTTGTATAATTTATAAACATAATGCCAAAGAAATATCTCTAAAATTATCTTGTTCATCACCGGTGGCATCAATTTCAGAAAATTTAATCCCTGGTGCGTTGCGCAACCATTCGATTGCAGGCATGGTAATTTCATGATAGTTCTGCAAACGACGTTTAATAATTTGTATTGCTGAATCGTCACTGCGGTTGCTGCCATTATGCACGCGTTTTTGAATGCGTTCTATCAACGTATTATCATCTGTATTTAAATACAGTACATGAATGTCATAATTGTCTGCATAGTTTTTAACCAGCCATTGTGCCTGGCGCAGTGTGCGCGGAAATCCGTCTAAAATCATGTCTGAATCTACAAATTTTTTTGCCATTAAATCACAAACCATCTTGTCTGGCACCAGATTGCCCTCCGCAATCAATTTACCGATTTGTGAATCTGCCGGCATTGCGCGCAGTATTGCGCCGGCCTCAATATGTTTATATGTATGATGCGCCATTAACATGTCCGAGAATGTTCCTTTGCCGACGCCAGGTCCGCCCATCATAACAATAATTTGTTTCTTTGTACTCATAATTATGATTTTATCATAAAAAACACGGTCACGCAATCTGACGTGACCGTGAAATAATTCATATGGTTACAAATTATTTTTTGATGTTCTCGATTGCAGCGCCCAAGATATCGCCCAATACGGAACCGGAATCGGCTTCGTTTGCGAATTCTTTGACTGCCTGCTTTTCCAGTGTCACCTGCAATGCACGAACTGACAATTTAACAGTGTTGTCTTCAACGGAAACAACAGATGCTTCTACGCTGTCGCCAACATTGTATTTTGAAGTGTCCTGTTCTGATTTTTCGCGTGACAGGTCTGTGCGACGGATAACACCACGAACATCGCCTGCCAATGTCAAAACCAATTCATCTGGTGTGACTTCGGAAACTGTACCGCAAACAACTGCGCCCTTCTTGATAGAAGCAGCGTTGTTTTCGGCACTTTCTGTCAACTGTTTGATGCCCAGTGTGACACGTTCTTTTTCTGGATTGATATCCAAGATTTTTGCTGTCACTTCCTGGCCACGAACGAACTTTTTCAGTTCTTCTTCGTCCAATTTGTTCCATGACAGGTCAGAAATATGAACCATACCGTCCAATTCTGATGTCAGTGCAACGAACAGACCAAATTCAGTTGTGTTTTTGATTGGACCTGTGATTACATCGCCAACATTGTGTGTTTCTGCAAACTGTTTCCATGGATTTGGCTGCAGTTGTTTATAACCCAATGAAATGCGGCGTTTATCTTGGTCGATACCCAAAACGGTCACAGTCACATCCTGGCCATTCTGCAAAACTTTGCTTGGGTGGATGTTCTTGTTTGTCCATGACAGTTCTGACATATGAACCAGACCTTCGATATTGTTGCCCAAATCGATGAATGCACCATAGTCTGTCAAAGAAGATACTTTCCCTGTCACTGTGTCGCCAACATTGAATGCGCGTGACGCTGTTTCCCATGGGTCTTCTTCCAACTGTTTCATACCCAACGAGATACGATGTGATTCTGGATCGAACTGGATAACTTTCACCTTGATTGTTTCGCCAACGTGAACCAATTCGCGTGGGTGGTTAACGCGCTTCCATGACAAATCTGTCACGTGCAACAAACCGTCAATGCCGCCCAAATCAACGAATACACCGTAATCTGTGATATTCTTTACTGTACCTTCCAGAACTGCGCCCAATGAAATGTTTTTCATTGCTTCTTTTTGCGCTGCTGCGATTGTGTCAGACTGGATTGCGCGACGTGATACGATTGCGTTTGTACGCAATGCGTCCATTTTCAATACGCGGAATTTGTCTTTTAAACCAATCAAAGATTTTGCATCACGGATTGGCTTGTGATCAACCTGGGATGATGGCATAAATGCAAATACGCCATTGATATCCACTGTGAAACCACCGCGAACAACATCGATAATTGTACCTTCTGGATCGACACCTTCGGCAACTGTCTTTTCCAAATCTTTCCATGCTTTTTCTGCACGTGCTTTGGTATAAGACAAGATTGCTGTACCTTCGCGTGATTCATAGCGTTCAACAAAAACGTCAATGATATCACCAACAGATGGTACAGATGCGCCGAATTCTTTTAATGGAACACGACCTTCTGATTTCAGGCCAACATCAACCATTGCGAAATCACCACGGATATCTTTAACGGTACCCTTGGTTGCATAACCCTGCAATGTTTCCTGTGAACCATAGTTTGCGTCAAACATCTGGACAAAATCTTCGCCAGACAATGGATTAAATAAGTCTTTGGATAAATCTTTCATAAGAAAATATTCATCAAAGTTTGCCGTCGCCAATATGTGTTTGTAAAAGGGCGAGGTCTTGTGGGGTTAATCGGACTGACCATGCGCCCACCCGCAAAGTCACGGATATTATATATAAACTTTTGAATTTTGCAAGAAAAAATCGTATGCAGTCGGCTGTATTAATATACTGGATAATTGCGTGGGAATGATTTATCTGGGCGCTGCAGGTCGGATTTTACGCCACAGCCCGAAACGACCAAAACACCAACCAGCAAAAAAAACAAAAACATCTTCTTCATAATACGATTATACACTGCAGATTCATGTTGTGTCAATTTGATTTATTTGTTGGTTTTTTTATGATATAATTAACCCAAGAATGAATTCCTAAATGTCCCAACAAAAGATGTCGCGTGATTTGTGGTTGTTAATTATCTTTGGTGCGTTTCGTACCATATCAGACCTGTTTATGGGGACTTTTTTTGTGTCGTATATTATGCATATGGCAACGAACGAGATTACATCGATTTCGATGTATAAACTGTTTGAATATACGGCAACATGTGCAGGGTTCTTCTTATTTGCAAACTGGGTCAAGCGATATAACAAGGTTGCGGTATTCGGACTAAGCATGTTGCCAAAAATTGCGGTTTTGTTGGCAATAATATTGCTGGGGGGCAGGGCGGTTGAATATGTTGTTCCGATGGGTTTGATGTATGGGGTCGGTGCGGCGATGTATCATCTGCCGCGACACGCGATGACGGCGGACAAGACAAATGCGCGCAGCGTTGGGTGTTTTGTGGGAACAAAAAATGCGATTGGGTATCTGGTAAAAATTATTGCGCCTGTTATCCTTGGTTGTTTTATTGATACAGGGTCGTATTCTGATGTTGCATTTGTTTTATTGTTATTCACATTTATCGAACTTGGGTTGGTTTTTTTCTTATCCCCGTCCAGGCATCGTTCGTCTGACAAAATAGATTTTATTGGGTTTTATCATTGTATGATGCGTTTTCCTGTGGTGCGCAGAATGTTTCTTATGGAAATTCTGCGTGGGTTTGGTTTAGGATTGTTGGGCACAGTGATAACGATGTATACTGTTTATATATTCCATACTGATTTAAATCTTGGGATATTAACTACGGTATTCTCGCTATGTTCTGTGGCGACATGCTGGGCGCTGCGCTATATTCATCAGAATATGACATATCGTATTATTTTAATGATGTGTATTTTATTAGTATTCTTGTCCATGTCGCTGTTTGTCTATAAAACTACGCCGGTTTCATTCTTGATTTATAATTTTATTTACGCAACAGCGATAGTTTTTTTGGATCAGATAAACAATATTGGCATATATAAATTATCTCGTTCGCGTTGTATAACGAATAATACACGCATAGAATACTTTGTTTTTCGGGATTTTGCGTTGTTTATCGGTCGATGGATTGGATTTACAGGCCTGATGTATATTGGTGTATTTGGTGGTTATGCCTGGCTGCGTTGGTATTTGGTGTTAATCAGTATGGCGTTAATTTTGTGGGGTGGGGCAAATCGAATACTGTTTAAGCGTGTGGACAAGAAATAAAGAACGCCCAAATGGGCGCTCGTTATTTGATTTTATTATCGCATCTTCAATGCGTTTTTTATTATTTCTTGTTCAACAATATTACCCGTCATCAGCGGCACTTTTTCATTTGGATTTTTATCGTGTTCGGCTTCGGAACCGTCGTATATTTTGTTGCACAGATGCGCTTTTTGTGAACCTAATGCACCGCGATTTGGATGTTCGTGATCAATAAAGTGAACAAATTCGTGTGCAAAGGATGCATTTGCGTGCCATAATGTTGTTAGCGATTGCCACAGGTCGCT
The DNA here is from genome assembly GCA_045636045.1 of Candidatus Enterousia sp. Classification (GTDB taxonomy): domain Bacteria; phylum Pseudomonadota; class Alphaproteobacteria; order Rs-D84; family Rs-D84; genus Enterousia. Next base: position 39,221 of record JAZTWT010000016.1, read on the forward strand.
ATGTCTTGTTGCGGACCATTCGCGCAGTTTATTTAGGTTATGTATTATATACGGGATGCTGTGACCGTTTGCATCTGCTTTTGTTCTGCTGCATACCCCCAGTAAATTTTCTGGCGCTTTTTCCAGGATGTCCCATGATTCAACAAATGATACCCATGGTGCATCACCCGGCAAATTCAGTTCTTGCATCATATCGTCTGCGATTTTCTGAAAACACAGGCTGTATGACAGTGTGTCAGCGTCAAATACTAAGTATTTTTGCTGTTCTACATTTTTGCTTAACACCCTTAACGCAGCGCCCGCAATTTCTTGTGCGCATACCTCTGCGGTTGGTATATTTGCGCGGATGTATTCTTTTACCTGTTCTACACTTTTGTTTGCAATTTGTTTTTTACCCAGGTTTTTATCAAATGTTGAAAAATCGCCCTTAAAGTAAAATAAATCTGGGTCTGCTACTAAATCCAGTATTGGCATATTTCGTGGTCTGTGTGCATCGATTTTTAATGCGTATTCGCTTCGTCTAATAAATTCTTCCAGACCCCATATTGAAATCATAGATTGTATTAATCTGGGTAATTTCTCTAATTGTTGGCGTCTGATTGCACTTATATTTACGCCATTGGTCATACTGACGCGTCCAATCAGGGCAATAAAACCGCGTAATAAATTGGTCAGTTCACGCAAAGTACCAGCATCTATTGCCAATTCATTTTTATTGGCAAATTTGCGCACTTGTTCGTATCGCTTTAGATTGCGCATATCTATAACATATTGATGCGCATTCATAAAATTCTTTTTTTTAACGGCCACAACCACTCCTTTGTAAAGGCATTTTTGAATAATATAGACAAAACAGAACAAATGTCAACCCTAAAGAGTAAAAAGAATAATATTCTTATCAAAAAGAAACCGTCTGTTTTAAACGGTTTCTTGTTAGTTTTCTTCTTATTTGGTGCGTACACGCATTTGTTTTCTTAATTGTTGTAAACGCATCAGTTGTTTTAACTGTTCCATGTTAACCTTGATAACCCTGTTTGTCTTTCCTGTATTATTGACTATCTTTGCCGGCAGGGCCAGGGTTTGTGGCTTTATTGCAGGTTTTGACTTGCGTGGCGCCTGTTTTGCCGGTTTGTTTGTTGGGCGACGATTATTTGTCGGATTATTTTTTGCATGTGACTTCATAATAATGTACGCCATATTTATCTGCTGAATCATGCGTGTGGCCGCATCTATATTGTTCGGATTCTTATCTGGGTGCCACCGCAGACATAATTTACGATACGCACGCTTGATTTGATTGTGTGACGCATTCATATTCACGCCCAAGATTTTTGCAGCATCCTGCACAGACATTTCTGGTGTTTTATTTATCGTGTGTCCAGAATTCTTTTGCTGCTTCTCTTGATTGTTCTTGGCTTGTTGGCGTGCCTTGTACTCTTGTTCGGCGCGTTTCTGCTGATTGCGAATCCATTCGTTAAACTTGCGCCATGCCTGTCTGCGTTTTTCGCGCAGTTGCGCGGCGCGTTTTTGTTGATGCTGCAACCATTCAGCAAATTTTTGTTGCGCCTGACTGTCTTGTTGTATCGCAGTTTTTTTCTGTTTTACATCGCCTGGCTGCTTATCAGTTGTCTTGTCGGTAATGTTTTTTGTGTTTGGCGTATTTGTCTGACTATTACCTGGAACCACGTGTACAATCAATAATATCACGATTGGATTCGCGGTCATTGGTTGAACTAAATCAGTTGTTGGCTTTTTACCTGATTTTGCTTTTTGTGCATTGTAATGCCATATCAGCATTAGTGCGGCCAGTTGTAATTTTGGGATTTTGTTTGCTGTCTGCATTTGTTGCGACGACTGTTCTTGGTTTTGTTTCTGCATATTACACCTCTTGATTAATGCTTTTGTGTATATGATACAGAACTTTCCGTATCCTGCATTAGTATCACATATTTCAGGATTAGTCAAATAAATAATATCATGATATTTTCCTACCCGAATATCAGTAAGTGCAGCAAACTCATAAATATTTCCATCGCAACAGGGGCAAACAGATATGCCAGTGCAACAAAGTACTTTTTCATGAAGGCTTTATATATCCCAAAACACACAAATGCCAATTGTGCAATTGTATATATTACCAACAAGACCGCATAATATATAGTGCGTATTTCTAAGCCCATAAATTCGATATATTTACAACATTCGCCATCTAGTATATATGGGTATGGAGCCATAGTAAAAACATATCGTAATTCAGAGATTGGAACTAGTATTGCTATAAAAGATAAACATAATAGCAATACTTGTCCCCAAATACATAAAATTGATTTAGCTGTTTTCATCAATAGTATTTTACATTGATGATTAAATCATGTCCATTCTTTTCAAACCATTGTGTAAATTCATCAATATGATGTGTTAAATCAATACAGCCTGCCGAACCAGGTTCTGCCCCACCATGTACACTAAAACCACTTCGATCATATGTGTTGGTTTCTTTTGATGGCTCTAACCACACACGTGATTCTCCCCATGAATCCGTTCCTCCTCTCCAAGTTCCAAATCCAACTGCCGAACGCAACCGATTGTCCCACGTAATATCCTTATAAAATTGCAATTCGCTCTGCCTTGCAACGTATGTACCTTCGGGTATGGTACCCTTGTCTTTTATAGATTGGTATTTGGGGCTTTGATAGCCCTTGGTGCCCGATACCGCATTCCATGACATAATAGGTTTGTCATTTTCATACAGCGTAAATTTCTTACCATCAAATACCGCATATTGCCCAGGTTTTACATTCACCGGTTTTTCAAAGGTTAGTTTATTTATTTTATTGTCGGGTTGTGATTCTGATTCCTTTTCTGGTTTTTGGCCTTTATAAACCTTGCTGTCTATTTTCTTGCCAGCCTCATTCAGTGTTGCTTCTTCAACCCAACAGCGACAGTTTGGATGAACGGGACAAACTGGTATATCTTCTTTGTTTTCATAGACTGTTCCATCGTTCCCCGAACATTCATCGCATGTATTTTCTCCATGCTCGCTGTGCCATATCCATATCTTGGGCGCGATTTTGAATTCTGGAATATTCAAATCAAAGGTTTCCAGACTACGCTTTGATACCTGACCGCCCGGCATTAAAACTTTGACCGGTATCGGCTCGCCAGGAACGACGTATTCTTCAATGTTAAATTCAAAACCAATTGTTTCAAAGTAGTCCTCAAAATCTTCCATAACTGCTTCGGTGGCGTCATCTTTTTCTGCTTCAAAGTCTGCATCTATTTCTGCTTGCGCAACATTAAATTGTTTTAATGTCATATCATATTCTGGGCGCATCATACGACCTGTGGCATCAAACTGTACTGTGCCGGGATACAGGATATTCATATACTTGGTTGCGCGTTTATATGTTTCGCTGTTTTTATCGCCATATTCGGGCGACGATATCAGTTCTTGTAAAAATTTTGGTGTTATCATTGTTTTTCTCCATAAAAAAACACCCGCGGTTGCGGGCAATAAAAAAAGACGACCTGTGTCGTCCGCTGAACGTGCGTATTATATCACAAAATGTGCAAAAAATCAATTCTATATTTCTAACCGCCCGAAGTTCTTGGATTTTCAATAAAAAATCCGCCCAAATGGACGGAAAATCAGATTTGGCAGCCCCAACCGGATTCGAACCGGTGTTCTCGCCTTGAAAGGGCGGTGTCCTAGGCCTCTAGACGATGGGGCCAAAACTGCCGTGTTCATTTTCGAACGCCGCCAAATTATAACGGTATTTAAATCGAATGTCAAGTAAATAACAACGAATTTTTTCCGTTTTTTATTTTGCTGCCGGTTCTGCTGGGGTATCTGCTGCCTCTGCTGGGGCTTCTTCACCTGGTAATTGTTCTACCTGGGTAAATACAATTTCCTTACCATCACCTGCAATCAGTGTTAATTTACCATCGCTCAATTCGTATTTCTCAACCATTGGCATAAACTGGAAATATTCTTGTTCTGTTTCCATTGCGCTGGGTTCGCCCATCATCATTGTTGATGCAAAGCCTTCGAATTTAATGTTGTCGCCGTTGGCTGTATATCCGCCATTATACAGATTTACAACGCGGCCATAAACGCGCATTTCATTTGGGTCGAATGTCAGTGTAATATCCGCGCCCGGCTGTGCAGAAACAAAGTTTGCGCCCTTTAACATTTCTGGGTTTTGTGCATTGTCGCCACATGCCGCCAGTGCCAGCACACATACACCAGCAATAAATTTTCCAAATTTCATATTTTCTCCTTTTGTTTAAAACTAATCGAATTATAAACTAATAAATTCAAATAATAAACAAGAAAAAAGACCAAATTTTATTGATTTTATAGGAAGGTGGCATAGGGTTAACATTATTTTTCTGACTGACTATTTGGTGACCTGTTGAGATATTGTTGAGATTTGCGCAAATAAATAAAATAAAAAACCGCAGAAAACTGCGGTAAATACTGGCGGGATTGACGGGGCTCGAACCCGCGACCTTCTGCGTGACAGGCAGACGCTCTAACCAGCTGAGCTACAACCCCAAAGCGTTGCTAATGTTATACTATTCCCAGAATAAATGCAAGCACTTTTTTTACGGATTTAAAAAAATATTTTTAATCTTTGGCGCGGGGGTGTGCATTTGCATAAATCTGTGTGATTTCTGCCATGTTTACGCGTGTGTACAACTGTGTGGTTGACAACGAAGAATGTCCCAATAATTCCTGTAAACTACGCAAATCTGCCCCATCTGCCAATAATGCGGTCGCGAATGTATGTCGCAATGCATGTGGTGTCACATAGTCTGGTAATTGCAGATAGTGACGCAGGGCCTCAACAACTTTTTCCGCCATGCGTGCAGACATTGGCAGACCGCGCACGCTGCGGAATAATTTGTCGTCCCCATCACTGCCAAATGGGCGCAATTTTTCATATTTTTCAATCGCGGACCAAACAGCTGGCAACACCGGAACCAATCTTTCTTTGTTGCCTTTGCCGACAATCCGCAATACATTCGGCCGTCCGCGAACATCTGAATTGGTCAGCCCCAGGGCTTCGGATATACGCAGACCGCATCCAAATAATAATACCACCAGTGCCCAATCACGCGCCGCAATCCATGGTTCCTGGGCATCAATTTGTTTTATTGCATCATGCATGTTTTCAACATCTATTGGGTCAATCGCCTTGGACAATTTTCTTGGTACGCGTGGCGAAGAAATCAGACCAATCGCATCATTGACTGTGCCACAGTTTTTTCCCAAGAAACGATAAAACCCACGCAGCGAAGATAGTGCGCGTGCGGTCGATGTTGGTGACATTCCGTGTCTTTGTCGATTTGCCAAATATGCGCGGAAGCAAATTGTATCTGCCTGGGCAAAATCTGACAGGGTGGGGTGGTGCCCCTGGTAATCAATCATAAAATTAATGAAATCACGAACATCATTTTCATACGCCGTTGCCGTGTGTGCAGAATAGTGTTTCACACTGCCCAGGTATTCAATAAAATCCGCCAGAATTTCATTCATATTTGTCCTTATTTTATCTCGAACACTGCGGACACAGAAACAGACAATTCTGCATCCTTGCCAACGATTGTGCCACTGGTATCCATTGCAGCGGCTTCGGCAATATTCATTTTACTGCGCATCAGGCCGTATGTTGGTACTGCGACATCTGTCATTTGTGTGCCATATGAAATGTTCAGCATTTTACCCACCGTCCGGCCGTCACCAGCTACCAATGCGGCTGCACGCACACGTGCGTTCTTTGTTGCGTCCCCCAGGCACTTTTCTAATGCGGTCTTGGTAACAGCTGGGCTGGCATACATCCGCAGGTTTTCTGTAAATACATCCGTTGCACCTGCGAATTGTGCCAAAACATTTTCAATTGTCGTCATACCATTCGCAGAAACTTCAATCGCGATTGTTGTTTCAATCCCCAGTGTGACAGACTTTTGCTCATCACGATTCCATTCTGTTTTTTCGTATGAATTAAATTGTGTCGTCTGCATTTCAACCGGCAGTGTTTCCAGTTGTTTGGTTATCTGGGCGGCTTTTTCTGTGGCACGTTTCATTGATTCTGCCGCTGTCGGGGCCAATGTAGTCACGCGCAGTGTGATTGCAGTCTTGTCTTTTTTGAATGTTGTGATACATTCGCCATTTACAGACACGGTGCGTACTACGGCATTTTGTTCCAGTAATCCGAACGCTATCGCCATGACTGCACCTGCGCCAATAACTGTGCCAATCCAAATCAGTGTTTTTTTCATTTCCTCTCTCCTTTTATTAATTAGCCTAGCATTGCTTTTTTTACGCGTGCCAATGTTTCGGCCGCGATCATGCCTGCGCGCTTTGCGCCATCGGCCAGTATTGCATCAATTTCATCTGTATTGGCCATCAGGCGTTCATACTCTGCGCGTGGTTCTGCCAGGACAGTGTTAATTTTTTCAAACAGAATTGTTTTTGCGGTGCCGTATCCCATGCCTCCTGCGCGGAACATCTCTGCGAATTGTGTGATTTCATCATCGGTTGCAAAATGCTTGTACAGTTGATAAATCGTGGATTCGTCAGGGTCTTTTTTATCCTCGGGCAGTTTAGAATCCGTAATAATGCGCATGATTTTTTTCTTTAATTCCTTTTCTGGCGCAAACAGTGGAATTATGTTGTCATATGATTTACTCATCTTACGGCCATCCAATCCTGGGATTAAACCTGTTTCTTCGCCGATAACGGGTTCTGGCAGTTTAAACGTGTCGCCGTATATTTTGTTAAAGTATCCGGCAATGTCACGTGCGAACTCGACATGTTGTTTTTGATCGGCACCAACTGGCACAATATCAGAATTATACAGCAAGATATCTGCCGTCATCAAAATAGGGTATGTGTACAGCCCCATATTAATCCCTGCATCAACATCTAATCCTGCGGCAATATTCTTGTCCATTGCAGCCTTATATGAATGTGCGCGGTTCATCAGTCCCTTTGGGGTCACATTGGTCAGCAGTGTGTTCAAATGATAGATTTCATTGATGTCCGACTGGCGGAACAACACGGCATTGTTTAAATCCAGCCCCAACGCAATCAGCAATGCAGCAATTTCATATGTGTGCTGCTTAATCTGTGCGGCATCGTGTATAGTGTTCAATGCGTGCAAATCTGCAATAAACATAAACGTTTTGTATGATTTTGATTGTTCAATCAGCGGTTTTAACGCGCCAACATAGTTGCCTAAATGCGGCATACCGGTTGGTTTTATTCCTGTTAATACAATTTTATCTGACATAGTAAAATACCTTTTCTTTTTCTTGTGTTTTATCTTAGTAATTTATTTTATGAAATGAAAGCCCAAAATTATCAAAGCCCGGGGCAGGGTGCAAAAACTATATGGCGGCAATGCGCCAACATTTGTTTCCAGAAAAGATATAAAAATCTATAAACATCTCACTAATTGTATACAATAACTTTATTTTATGCAATAAAAAACCGCCGTTTGGCGGATTTGATTATTTTCTGCGCGGCTGTTTAACCTGAATTTTTTGATGGATAATCTTACGATGTGTTTCATCAAATGTTCTGACGGCCTGTTCTGGCGATATGATATCATTCAGATTTTGCAACATTAATGGCGCGAATTTTTGTTGCATACCCGACAGTGCATGACGCAACGCTGGATCAACCGGCACATCACGATTTGCGCGTTTTAATACGATCATCATATTCTTATAGAATCTGCGTTTCATCATCATGCATGCAAATTTTTCATTTTTGCACAATGCCAAAATCTGATATGCAATATCGTATGTGATATTACCTGTTGAATTTGGTGATGTTATGATTGCATTTTCCATCGTGCGGAACAGTTCGCCCATATCGTTCATATCTTTCACAAACGCCTTGTTTTCAGGCAGTTCTTTTGATTCTTTCAGTATGCGGTGTGCCATCTCAAAGGTGTCCTTGACCATAAAATAGTACTGTTCAGAATCTTGCATAAATTCACTCATGCCAAAGCCTTTTATCTCTTCTTTTGAATGAAATCGTCCACTGGTATGACGGCTGCTGCGGTTGGACCGCGTTGCCCGTTATAGTGGCTGGATGGGTTTTTATCATATGGCATACGATTGCCTGCAAATTTTTCATAGTAGATTTGGCCAATTCGCATGTTCGGATAAACAACTGTTGGGTACAGAACGCGTATTTCCAATGTCCATTCTCCACAGAATCCGTCATCGCCACGACCTGCGGTATGATGATTTAATATAAAATTGCGTCCGACACTGGATTTTCCGTCAATATACGGGAACAAATTGCGTGTTTCTGTGTATTCGATTGTTGAACCCAGATACCCAACATCAGGGGATAAAATTAAACCAGATTTTGGAATTTTTATATCGATTGTTTCATGGTGATTTGGGTTCGTCGGATCGATTAAATAGCGCGGATTTCGAATATCATATATGTCTGGATATTTGCAAAACCTTTCATACGTCCTTTCATCAATAAACCAATCACGCATAGAATGATATTTTGGGTTTCCTTTATATTCAATCGCAGGTTTCATTCCACCCGGCAATGTGTGCCGGTATACGCGCAGTGTATCCGCCAGATGCAGGTCATAACTGTTTGAACCTAAACATCTTAAATCAAATGGCTCAATTACTATATCTGGTTTTCTGCCTTCCTGCATTTTGCGCAAAATTTCTGGGCCTGTTAATTGCATATAAAAATCCTTTGTTTTCTAATAATCCCAGATTTAGCACAAATCTGCGAATTTGCAAGGTTTTTGTTTACTTTTAAAATAGTTGTGCTATGGTCTTTATTATGACAGAAAAAACATATTCCGGCTTTGTTGCCATTATTGGCCCGACGAATGCGGGCAAAAGTACATTGTTAAACCAAATCATGGGGCGTAAAGTATCCATTGTTTCGCACAAGGTTCAGACCACACGCACACGCCTGCGTGCCATTAAAATGGTGGGTGATAAACAGTTGATATTTGTTGATACTCCCGGCGTATTCAAGCCTTCGCGTCGTCTGGACCGTGCAATGGTTGCGGCGGCCATGGATGCTGTATCCGATGCCGATGCTGTGTTATTATTGGTTGATGCGCAAAAGGGTATTACTGAAACAATTCGGGCATTGGCAGAAAAAATTGCCGACCGTCCAAATATATTTGTCGCATTGAACAAGGTTGACGCAATCCCAAAACTGGAACTGCTGCCAATGGTTGCGGAAATATCGCAAATGGCGCCATGGTCTGAAATCTTTATGATTTCCGCCTTGAAAAACGATGGTATTGAAAAAATGTTGACCACATTGGCAAATGTTATGCCAGAAAGCCCGTACTTATTCGATACGGTTGATGCACCAGATGTGCCTGATGAATTATATTTATCGGAATTAACGCGTGAAAAGATATACAAATACATTCACCAAGAATTGCCATATCATATCAATGTTGTTACCGAACGTGTTGATGTGGATGCGGACGGCGTTCTGGATATATACCAGAAAATTGCAGTGCGCAATGACGGCCATAAAAAGATTGTTGTTGGTCGTGGTGGTGAACAGTTAAAACGCATTGGCACCGCCGCCCGTCATGATATCCAGGACCAGTGGGGCGTAAACGCGCGCCTGCACCTGTTTGTTCGTGTTGAGCCCGATTGGGAAGAAAAGGCAGAAAATTACATTGACCAGGGTCTGGAATTTAAGAAGTAAAGAATGTTAACATTGTCCGATTTTGATTTTGAATTGCCACCTGAATTAATCGCATCACGCCCGCTGGATGTGCGCGACGCATCCCGAATGTTGGTTGTTGGTGGGGGAAATTGCGCCGATAAACACATTCGCGACTTTTTGGATTATCTGTGCCCGGGTGATGTTGTCGTCTTTAATAATTCACGTGTTATTCCTGCGCGTTTTATGGCAGATGGCAAACATGAAATAACATTGCATACTGCAACCGATGATGGATGTTGGTGGGGATTGTGCAAACGTTTTACAAAGATTAAGGTTGGCGAAACATTAACCCTGGACGACGGTACGAAAATTCAGATTGTTGCCGTTGATGCAGACAGTGGTCTGAAAATCAAATTCATAACCGATGATGTGTTTGCCACACTGGACCGGGTGGGCAAAATGCCATTGCCACCATATATGAAGCGCGACGCAGAAATGTCAGACCGTGAACGCTATCAGACAGTCTATGCCGATCCGATTGGTTCAATGGCTGCACCGACGGCCGGGTTGCACTTTACACCTGAATTATTGGATGAAATTCGTGCCCGTGGTGCAAAAATTGTAAACATTACCCTGCATGTTGGTGCCGGGACATGGATGCCGGTCAAAACTGAAAATCTGTCCGAACATAAAATGCACAGCGAATGGGGGTGCATTACCACAGAACAGGCTGAAATTATAAACAATGCCACACGCGTAATTGCGGTTGGTACAACATCAATGCGATTGCTGGAAAGTGCGGCAATGGCCAACAGTGAACCCGAAAAATATCGCTGTGTTGCACCATTTTGCACAACAACAAACATTTTTATCACACCAGGATATAAATTCCGTGCAGTTGATGTGCTGTTAACAAACTTTCATTTGCCAAAATCAACATTATTTATGTTGGTGTCGGCATTTGCTGGTTTGCCAGAAATGCAGTCGGCATATTCGCACGCAATCGCTGAAAAATATCGCTTTTTCAGTTATGGTGATTGCAGCTTGTTATTTAAAAAGGATGCATAATGTCACTGAAATTTAATTTAATTGCAACTGATGGGAATGCGCGTCGTGGCAGTGTTGAAACGGCGCATGGCACGTTCCAGACGCCGGCATTCATGGCGGTGGGTACTGCCGCCACGGTCAAGGCGTTGACCATGGAACAGGTTGCCGCAACTGGTACCCAGGTTATTCTGGGAAATACATATCATTTAATGATGCGTCCAGGCGGTGATTTGGTTGCGCAAATGGGCGGCTTACATAAATTTGGCGGTTGGCACGGACCAATCTTGACCGACAGTGGTGGTTTCCAAGTTATGTCGCTGTCAACGCTGACAAAAATGAGTGAAGAAGGTGTTCAATTCACATCGCACTTTGATGGTGGAAAAAAGCATTTCCTGCGTCCTGAAGATTCTGTACATATTCAACATCAACTGGATTCTAATATAACAATGGTTCTGGACGAATGTTTGAAATTACCTGCACCCCGCGAACGGGTCGAGAAGAATGTAGACATGGTCACCCGTTGGGCGCGCCGCAGCAAAGATGCATTTATTGACCGCCCAGGGTACGGTATATTCGGTATTGTCCAGGGGGCGGATTTCCCAGACCTGCGTGAAAAATCCGCGCGTGCATTAACGGAAATCGGATTTGATGGATATGCGATTGGCGGTCTGGCGGTGGGCGAACCACAAAGTGTTATGTTTGATATGATTGCTGCGACAACACCACTGTTGCCAACGGACAAGCCGCGCTATTTAATGGGGGTTGGTACGCCATTGGATATTTTGGGGGCGGTTGAACGTGGGGTTGATATGTTTGACTGTGTAATGCCAACGCGTGCCGGCCGCACTGCCCAGGCATTTACGCGCAATGGCACAATGAATATGCGCAACGCTAAATTCCGCGAAGACCCACGTCCACTGGATGACAAATGTGGGTGTCCTGCATGCAAATTGTCGCGCGCATACATTCATCATCTGATTAAGTGCAATGAAATCCTGGGGGCGACATTGCTGACCCAGCATAATCTGTGGTTTTATCAGGATTTAATGCGCGATATTCGTGAATCTATCGAGCAGGGACGTTTTTCAGAATTTAAAAACAATTTCATTGAAAAATATACAGGGGATAATAAATGTGCGCAAAATTAAACACGCGTGATTTAATAATTGCCGTTCATGAATTTGGTGAACGTAATAAAGATGTATCTTATGAACATGTTTACACATTGGTGTGTCGTGCTGATTTGAATAAAGCGAACAGTTGGAATTTAATACCCGAGGTTGATATAGCCACATTTTATGATTCTAAAAAAGCAAATGAATACAGGCGCTGTGTTGGCCAGGTGCAACGCTATCAGGCTCTAAAATATCCTGAATTATCACGGGTAAAGACTGTGTTGCAATCTGAAATAGATATGTTTCATAAAAAGATTACTCAATTACATAGTAATACCAAATAAATTATTGCAAATGGTAATAATAATCGTTTAAACTCTTTTACATAATGTAAAGGAGTTTTTCTTATGCCACGCAAAAAGAAAGAAATTGAAGTAATCGATATGGGCGGCGCAAAAACCGTTAAAAAGAAACAATCTGTCATAACATGGACGAAACGCATATTTTCTATAATAACGGTTACATGGTTGGCGTTGGTTGTGTGGGCGCCATTGCATGTGAAAAATACATATTCGTCCCCGATTAAGAAATCAATCGTTGTGTCTATGTTTTTTGACTTGCAAAAGGGCATTGTAAAGCAATACGAGGCCTTGCTGGACGGTGTTGCGGACTCTATCAATCTGGAAAAGCCGATTGCGGTTGCGATTAATGGGGTAAAGATGGCAGAAGATACGGTTGATAAAGTGACCGATAAAACTGCCGCCGCCAAGGAAAAAACAGCCGAAGTTTCAGAAAAAACATCTGGTATAAAAAAGTTAACAGGTTTTGCAAATAAATTCGGTGTTAAAACAGACGGTGTTGACAAAGCGGTTGCATCTGTTGACGAAGGTGTGACCAAGGCGAACGCAGCAATCGAGAAAGTAGATAACACTGCAAAACTGGTAAACGAAAAATTGGATTCTGTAAAATCCAACCTGACACGTGTTGCCCAGACAGAAATTGATAAGGCGCTGGATGCGGCAATAAAAACCGCGTTGGATAAACAATCTGGGGGGCTGGGGACAACATTGCTGACCAATTATGGTATTGAACATGTTTATCCATGGCGCCCATCCAGTTGGGCTGTGGCGACAAAAATCTATAATGATTTATCTAAATCAGATGTGACGACAATAACTGTTATCACAAACACGGTTGATAAATATTTCGGTTATGTTGCGTGGGGGCTGGTTATCGCAGTGTGGGCAATCGGCCTGTATATATGGTTTATGATGTTTAAAAAGGCAAAATCAATTCTGAAACCATTTAACGTCTGTCCGCGTTGTGGGCATACCTATGCGGATAAGCGTACTGCGCTGGGGTTGCTAAAGGTGTTTCAGCCATGGACATGGTTTTAAAAACATGGGGGTATAAAATGGCAGAACATAATGTTAATATATCCCAACGGGCCAGTGAATCACCGATACGGACCAAATGGGTTGGTGGACGTTCTTGGTTTATTGCGATTGCTGTTATTGGAATGTGGGTAAATATTGCTGGGATTAATTCTGGGGTAAAAGAATCAAACAAACTGGAAACCCAAAAACTGGAAGAAATGCGTAAACAATATGCGCTGGATTCTCTAAAATTCGAATATATTAAATCGCAGAATCTGCAAAAAGTCCCGTAAAATTCGGGACTTTTAATTTTTTTATAAAAAACACTTGCAATTATATAAAATATATGTCACTATACATCACGCAATGCGAGCGTAGCTCAGTTGGCTAGAGCGCAACCTTGCCAAGGTTGAGGTCGAGGGTTCGAGCCCCTTTGCTCGCACCAAAATTTTAAAAACCGTCCGTCAGGGCGGTTTTTTGATTTTGTCGTGTCAAGGGGCGAGTTGCGAGGCGAGGGGACGGGTGTCCCCGAAGTACTTTGCTCGCACCAAAATTTGTATTCAAGAACAAGTGCAACGCAGTTTGCACAACTATAAATTTGCGCGCAGTTTACGAGCGAATATTTTAAAAACCGTCCGTCAGGGCGGTTTTATTTTATTTTCTGAATTCTGTTCGGCATCAGTTCTCTCAACCCTTTTTCTATGCGCGCGGTATTTTTTTTATTCTGTACGCATTCAGTACAGGTATTTTTGTGACAGAAAGCACATTTTACTGTTGGAAAATATTTCATATGTTTTCTTATGCCTTCGGCGGCATATGTTGCAAATATATCCATATATTTCTTGTATATTTTCGCGTATTCTGGGTATTTTGCAACCTCTAACAGAAAACTGCCGTACAGTTGTATCAGGGCTGCTGAATATCTGTGTCGCGCCGCCGCAGATGGCATAAAAGAGCAATAGTCTGTCAACGTGCCCGATCGACGGTTATAGTAATATGTACTGTCTTTGACTGTTGCAATCTTTTTTGCGTGCAGTGTTGCCAGCATACAGAATAAAATGTCTTCGTCCAATGGCATATCAATTTCAAAACGCAGGTTATGTTTTTTCAGGAAATCGCGGCGATATACCGCAAAGTTTGCACTTTCGCGTTCGTATGCCTGCAATATTGCAACTTCTTTGTTCCTTGGGGTTGTGTCGAATACTCGATTGGTTTTATAGTTCAGTGCAGTAATACGCTTTTCATTACTTTGTATTCCAACCTTGCCACCCATCGCAATTTCTGCATTATTGTCACGTGCGGAATTAATCATACGCATAAAATATTCTTTGTCGTCCAATGGTGTCTTTGGAAATGTTTTATCCAGCACGCCATTTTGGTACATCATATTACCGTGTGCTGAATCCATTGTTGGTTTGTATAAATATTTGTCGCATATTTCATATGATGCCCCAACCATGTCGTCTGAATCAACAAAACTGATATATTCGCCACGCGCCATACACATACCGTGGTTTCTTGCCACGGATACACCTTGGTTTTCTTGTTTATACAGTTTAATGTTTGAATATTTTAAGGAATATTCCTGAACGATATCTGCGCCATTATCTTCTGACCCGTCATCAACAACAATTACTTGAAAGTCCGGGAATCCATTTTGTACAATAATACTGTCCAGACACTGGCGAATATACGGGGCAGTGTTGTACATTGGTATAATAACAGACAGTATTGGTTTCTTCATGTGTTTAAATATAGTATAAAATAACAATTTGTCAACATTATTCGTTTTTTTGTTGCATATTTTTCTTTACTTTTTTAAAAATGTATATAATAATCAAAATCACAAATTAAACAAAGTAGCACATATAAAATGAGATATACACATAAACGTTTTAATTAATATGGTGCGACCAACAGATTAACAACTGCGGGCGCACTTTTATGCACCCGTTTTTTTTTATACAAAACCAAAAGGTCATAGAAATGTCAGAAAACACAACAAACAACACAATTTCAACAAACGAATTAACTGCACGTCTGCAAAAGGCTGAAAATATCCGTGCGCGTGATGGTGTTGTATGGAAAGACAAATTTGACCGCACGCATACCATTGAATCTGCACGCGAATTAGTGGATGGTACGCCTGTGAAATTGGCGGGTCGTGTGACGGCATTGCGTTGGTTGGGTAAACTGATGTTTGGTCGCATTTATGATATTAATGGCGAAATTCAGTTTTCTATGTCGCGCGAAGAATTGGGCGAAGAAAACTACAAATTTATGAAGGCAAATGTTGACCTGGGTGACTTTATTGGTATTACTGGTGAATTGTACCATACGACTGCGGGTGAACTGACGGTTCGGGTTTCTGCATATGAAATCTTGTCCAAGGCTTTGCGCCCATTGCCAGAAAAATATCATGGTTTGACAGATATGGAAACCCGTTATCGCCAGCGTTATCTGGATATCATTTCAAACCCAGAATCACGCAGCGCATTATTGGGGCGTTTCAAGATGATGCAGTATTGGCGTGATTTTATGAACGCACGTGGTTTCTTGGAAATTGAAACGCCGATTATGCAGAATATTGCATCTGGTGCGGCGGCACGTCCATTTACAACACATCATAATGCACTGGATGCAGATTTCCAGTTGCGTATTTCCCCAGAACTGTTCTTGAAACAGGCGATTGGTGCTGGGTTTGACCGTGTGTACGAAGTTGCCAAAGACTTCCGCAACGAAGGTATGGATGCTATGCATCTGCAGGAATTTTCCATGGTTGAATGGTATGCTGCATATTGGGACTTTAACGACAATATCAAATTCACATGGGACTTAATCCAGGAATTATTAATGAAATGTCGTGGCACATTACAGATTGAATACCAGGGAACGAAATTAGATTTTTCGTCATATGAAATGATTGATTATACAGCCAAAATGAACGAATTCTTTGGATGTGATATTTTGGATTTTGACGATGTTGATGCCCTGCGCCAGAAATTGGTTGATAATGGTATGTTTCCAATGTCAGAACTAGAAGATTTAAAGTCGATTCCAACATTGGTTGATTATGTGTACAAACGTAAAATTCGCAATGGTATTGTGAACCCGACATTCTTGTATAACTATCCTGCCTATATGGTACCATTGGCACGCCGCAATGATACGGACGACCGACGCATTGATATGTATCAGTTGTTGGTGTGCGGTGCCGAGATTTGCAAGGGGTATTCAGAACTTGTAAATCCGATACAGCAGTTGGCGGCATTTGAAGAACAGGCACGCAACATTGCCGATGGTGATGAAGAAGCCTTTAACCCAGACAATGATTTTGTTCGTGCGATGGAACATGGGTTCCCGCCGATTTCTGGGGTTGGTGTTGGTGTTGACAGATTGGCCAGCATTATTTTTGACCAACCAACACTGCGCGACATAATACTGTTTCCGATAATGAAGTGATCAAACCAAAGGGGGATTTAATGTCATACATCAGTGCAGAAGCACTTGCGCAAGATATTGCCGCAGACAATGATATGCGGAATTTAAGAGCGATTGACAAGGCCTTGGAATCTGGTCGCATTAACGAAGTTGCCGCCGAACACTTGCGCCTGTTATATACGGACAGTATGACATGGTTCCGCGAAGTGTTTTATGTTTTGGGGAAATGCTTTGGCGCGCCCAAGGCGGCGGTTATGAAATATGACTATGAGAACGATTGTGCAGTTGACGAGCCGATGCGTATCGCAGACATAAATCCATTGTCACCGTATATTGTGCAACATCGTTTGGATGCGGACCCAATGCGTAATCAGTTTTTTACCAGTTCTGCCGGACACAAAATTGATTTGGCGGTATCGTCAATCGTCACAGTTATTGTTGGCGCACAAAAGAAAATCAATCGTGCTCTGGATAAAATGACTGGTAAATATTATTCGTCTTATGTGGACGAGGTTGCAAATACCGTATATCGCGTAATTGCGTCGCACGAACGCGAAGCGTCTGCCCGTGCCATTGCAACCAAGATACGCGATAAATTAAATGAAAAGTATATTTCAACGCCATCTGAAACGGTTTTGTCTATTATTGGTTCTGGACATGAAGATATTGCGGTTGATTTAGTGCGCGCTTTGGACAAAATTGAACGTCCGCGTATGCGTCTGCAGGATGTATGGCGTGTAAAATGTCTGTTCGATTTAATCCCCCAGGCACGTACATTTATCGAACGGATTCAGGCCATGATGCCAGAACGTATTATTTCTGTTCGCGACAGTTTTTATGATATGAATAATCCGCGAAATTATCGTGGTGCCAAGGTGATTATAAATATTGGGCCAAACTCAGATACTGTTGTGCCGTTAGAAATTATTTGCCAGGTTCGTGCCTTCTTTGGCTTTGAAAGCAAAACACATGAAGTTTATGAGGTTGCGCGCAAGAAAAAGTGCATAAAATCTGATAATATGGAGGCACAACTGGCGAACTATCATGAAATGGGGGTCAAAGAATATAACAGAATGATTTGTACCTGTCTGGAAGACTTGTTTGATCGTGTCGGCTGGAATCTGTTGTATTCCCAGGGTGACCCTGCGTCTATGTTCGAAGGTTTCCCCAAGGAATGCAAACTGTATTATCCGCAAAAGATTCTGGATAATATAAACGAAAAACTGGACGATGCGATTGAAAATGAATTGTTTTGCATAAACAATGCACCAATGAAATTGTCGCGTGTGCAACAGGCGAACATATTCCACTTTATGGCGCGGTTTGTCTTGGTTTCGGCCATGCCATATATGCAACGCGATTGGGCTATGCCACAAACGACCCAGGCCGGAAAACTGTTTAACTTTGTAATGACCGAAGTTCAGCGATATTACAAAAAGTAATCCTAAAAAATCCCCCAAATTGGGGGATTTTTAATATTTAATCTTTGGATATAAAACTTTAACATTTTGCATCAATATATCTTCCAGTTCATCTAATGCAATTCCCTTTATATCTGCCAATACATGCGCGGTTTGAACGACCATAGATGGCTCGCACACCTGGCCGCGGTATGGCACCGGCGCGCAGTATGGTGCATCTGTTTCAATTACAATTCGATTTGTTGGAATTTTTGCAAATGTTTCTCGTATCTCGTCGGCATTTTTAAATGTTAAAATACCGCTGGCGGAAAAAAAGAAACCACAATCCAGCATTTTTTTTGCCAAATCCCATGAACTGGTAAAGCAATGCATAACGCCGCCCACATCGCCCTTTAAAATTTCTGCTGTGTCTTGTTCTGCTTCGCGCGTGTGTATTGCCACGGGCAGGGCGTGTCTTTTTGCGATTTCTAATTGCTGTTTAAACAGTTCTATTTGCGCCATGCGATTATCAGCACCATAATGGTAATCCAATCCGATTTCCCCAACCCCAACAACACGCGGATGATTTAAAATCGTGTCGGTTAAATGCGCAGATGCATCCACTGGGGCGTATTCTGGATGAATGCCAATTGTACAAAATATATTATTATGCATTTCCGCCAAAGACAACGCCCCTGGGATGTCCGCTGGGTCTGCTGTTGGACAAATCATAACATTAACGCCGACATTCGTTGCGCGACTAATCACCCCATCGGCACCGCCGGTATATTTGTCTGTCAGATGACAGTGTGTATCTATAAACATTTTTTGATTTCCATGATTATTTTAAATATGCCAATTTCTGGCTCCAGATAAACATTTTTTATATCTGCAATCGCGCGTGTTGCACTGGGGTACAATTCTGCCATGCCAAAGCTTGCAATCGCATCTAATAAAATTTCGTACAGTTCTGGTGCAGTTGCAATCTTCTTGGCTATTATCATGACGTCTGCACTGGTGCTGGCACGATTGTTCAATAATTCAATCAGTTCTGCATATATTGCATCGCCACCCGATTTTTTAAGATTTGCAATTTTCCCAAAACTGCCATTACTCAGGCGCAGTGTGTCTGTGCTGACTTCTTCTTCGGGGATAAATCGTGCGCATAATTCACGCAACTGGGAAATTGTCAGTGGACGCATTTTTTCAACGCGTGCACGTGATCGCACGGTTGGTAAAACATTTGCCAACTGATGCACCACTAACAAAAACAGTGTTTTTGCAGGTGGTTCTTCCAGCATTTTTAAAATTGCATTCGAAGCAGATGTGCTTAATTGATCCACAGAATCAATCAGAATAACACGCCAATCCCCCGACATTGACGACATCTGCATTTTATCAATCATTGCGCGCACGGTATGAACTGAAATAACCTTGCCTTCTTTTTTTGGGTTGCCATATTTATCGATATTGCGGTCAATGTCTATGATAAAGAAGTCACCCAGATTTCCATATACCATCTTGGCAATTTTATATGCCAATGTGGCCTTTCCGATTCCTGCAGGTCCGGCCAGCATCCATACCGGATGAATTGGGTGTGCGTCGCGCTGTTCCCATGCGGTCATAAAACTACGCCATACGTCCCCGTGTCCGACCATGCATTCGTTATCCATTGGATGCGGAAACTTGTATTCATTAATTGTTTTTTTTCGTGGTGCCATATTAATTCAATCCAAATATTACCTTGATATTTTTAATCGCGCGCCCAAAGAACCTTACCTTGCCAACGCTGTCCTTGGCGATAATCGGTGCACGCGCAATAACGTGACCATTTTGTTCTGCGATTAATTCTCCGACCGTATCGCCCATATTGATTGGTGCAGATATTGGTTCGTCAAAGCGTGCCAATACACGAATGTTTTTTAATCCATCTTCCTTGTCAACAGTGATGGCAAACGGTTTTGCAACTGTTGCAATAACTTCTTTTTCACGTCCATACCAAACGGGAATTTTTGCAACCGTATCTCCGGGCGCAAAGAACACTTTGCCTGTGGTATTAGCAAACCCAAATTCCAGTAATTTTTTCATCTCGGCCGCTAATGCGTCGTGCCCCTTGGCGTTTAGTCCGTTGATAACACCGATTAAGCGCCTGTTCCCAATTTTGGCACTGGCGACCATGCCATATCCACCCTGGTTGGTGTGACCTGTTTTTAAACCATCCGCCCCACGCATTGTGAACAACAGTTTGTTATAGTTAACCGTATGCGTACGTCCCCATTCGCGGCACCAGTCTGTTTTGTGTTCTTTGAATTCAAATCGTTTTGTTGCGAACATTGGATAAATATCTGGATAATCAGAAATCAGATGCTGCGCCAAAATTGCCAGTTCACGGCTGGTCATCAGGTTGTTTGGATTTGGCAGACCACTGGCGTTCCCGAATGTAGATTGTTCCATGCCTATACTGCGCGCTTTCTTTTCCATCATTGCTGTAAATTGTGTTTCAGACCCGGCCAGTTTTTCCGCTACAACCATCGAAGCATCGCCGCCCGATAACACAATCAGTCCCAAAATCAAATCACGCACAGATATGTCCTGTCCTGCAACCAGACAAATCTTGCTGGCTGGATACCATTCCGGGCGCTTATAGTCTGCGTTTTCCCCCACTGGGAATCGCGTATCCATTGTGATATTGCCTGCCTTCAGTTCGTCAAACAAAACCGCCAATGTCATCAATTTTATCATCGAAGATGGTGGCATCAATGTGTCTGCATTTTTTGCGACAATTTCTGTCCCTGAATCATAGTCTATCAGTAGGGCGGACTTTGCCTTGGTTTTAAATTCAGTGGCGTTTGTCACACCACATGCAAACATTAAGAATAGGGTAAATAATTTCTTTTTCATGACTTGGATAATAGCAATTCTAAATCGCGTTGCCAACAAAATAATCGCCATCAATATCGGTTATTTTTATATCGCAAATTGTGCGTGGTGGCAAAGTGTTATTTACAACTCGTACCCCAATATCATGTGGGCATCGCGCGATATTGTTTTCTTCCATTAAAACCTGGACAGTTTTGCCAACTTGTTCTCGCATAAAGCATGCACGATTTTCGATCGCCAAATTATTTATAATTTTGACACGTTTTTTTGATACATGCCTGTCAACCTGTTCCGGCATTGTCGCGGCAACTGTGCCTGGTCGTGGTGAAAATGGAAAAGCATGAATTTTAATTGGTTTTAATTCACGCACTAATTCCAATGTTTCGTTGAACAGTTCTTCTGTTTCGCCCGGGAATCCACAAATTATATCCCAACTGAATGTTATATTTCCCATCCCATGACGGACTAAATCGCGAACGCGGGCCGCGTTATGCCGACGTCCCATTGATTTCAGTATTGTATCAGACCCAGATTGCATTGAAAAATGTAAATGTGGCATCATGCGCTTCTCGCGCAGCATTAAATCAATAACTTTGTCAATGTCTGGTACCGCAGGATCAACCGATGACAGACGCAGGCGCTGAATCCCTGGTTCATCTTTTAACAGGGCGCTGCACAGGTCAGAAATCAGGAACGTATTGCCGTCATTTTTTTGAACGTATGACGCAATATCTACCCCCGTCAAGACGATTTCGCCAAAACCATTTGCAACAGCTTCTTTGACATCTGTTAAAATATCTTCGTACTTAAATGAAACAGACGGTCCGCGCAACGCACGCGTTATGCAGTACGCACAGTTGTGATTACAGCCATTTTGAATTTGTACAAACTGCTTTGATAGCTTGGATTCATGATGTTCGAATTGTGTGATAGTTGGTGTCTTGGTTGCGCATGGTATTGATTCAATGGCTGATATATACGCCCCCAGGTTTAATTTTTCATGATTATGCACAACGGCGGTATTTGGAATTTCTGAAAACAGATCTGGGTTGCGTGTTCCTGCGCATCCTGTGACAAAAATTGGCGCGTTTGGATTTTCTCGCGCAATGCGGCGAACGGCCTGGCCAGATTGGCGTTCTGCTTCGGCCGTGACGGCGCAAGTGTTTATGACAATCGCGCAATCCAGATGCGGTTGCAGCATATTTTGAATCTTTTCAGATTCTAATGCGTTCAGTCTGCATCCAAAAGATAATGTTTTTATATTGTTTTTTTTATTTTCTGCTTGCATTTTTTACATCCTGGTGGCATTATAGCCTGGTTAAAAATGATTTCAACAAAGGATTTTAAGAATGGCACGTACAACAAATTCTGACACATTACCACATGTAGAAAGCCGTTATGAATTGGGAATGCTGGCATCTCAGCGTGTTCGCGATCTGGACGGTGGTGCCGAAATGATTGTGGAACGTGGACGTGATAAATTGACAGTTGTTGCCCTGCGTGAAATTGCAACAGGTAAATTGGATGTGGCTCAGGTTCGTCATGAATTCGTGCAATCGTACAAAGATGCCCCATCTGCAGAAATGGCCGAAGAAACATTAGAAGTTGGCAGCGAAGATCCATTGTTGCGTGAAATTGATGCTGAATTATCGGCATCATTATCGGACGAGGAACCAGGTGTTGTTTCTGCTGAAGAATCATTTGAATCAGATGCCGAATAATTAAATTCGGAGATGTCGCATAGTTGGTCTAGTGCGCCACATTGGAAATGTGGTATACTCGCAAGGGTATCAAGGGTTCGAATCCCTTCATCTCCGCCAGTTTTTACTTTCAGTATAATTCCCCAATATATTAAATGGAAAATTCAAGTCATAACAAAGGGTTTTGCCCTTTAATTTGAGAGTTCGGAAGATTGATTTTAGCAATGTGCGTTTTGGATCAACTTCCGAACTTTTTATGAAATTGTCGGCCACGTGTTGTGCCGCATGAAAGAATTTCACGATTGTATCATTGACTGTATCATCTGCGGCCCGGTGGACACGTTGTTTGCCATATAAAATATCCAGTTGTGTGCCCAGTTCTGCGTTCTTGGCATTGTATGTAGTGTCGTCTATCTTGCCGTCCAGATACATATTCAATAGATTATCTTTGCGTTTTTCAGCGGTGGCGATATTGCGTGAGATTTCCGCCATGATGCGTTTGTTATATTCTGCTTCCAATTCTTTGGCGGATTTCAGATAATCTGCCACACCATCAACCATTTCACGTGATATCTGTAATTGTTCCAGTATTTGAACAATTTGGCCGGTGACAATATCTTCGTTCACAGCAACGTGTTTGCCGGATTCATCCCAGGTCATCAAATAATTGTATTTGTTCTTTTTGCGTTCAGTGGTTACAACCCGGCCAGACCAATAATCTGTTATCAATCCACGATATAGATACTGAATACTGCCCCACCGGGTAGATTTGTGTGAATTTCGTCCATTCAGGATATCTTGGCATTTATCCCATGTTGCTTTGTCCAGTAATCGTGGATGCCGGTGTTCAAATGTGAATTCGCCCCATTTGGCGGTGCCAATGTAGAATGGGTTTTGTATCATACGGTGTAAATATGCCTTGGACAATTTTTGTCCGTTCTTGGAACGAATGCCTAAATCGTATGCGTGGTCAACCAGTAATGATAATGACATGCAACCACGTGAATAATCCACAAACAATTGCCGCACCAAGTCGGCATTGTCATCAAATATGATTTCTGACCGGTTGTCTGGTGTGCGGATGTTTTTATATCCCAATGGTGCCATGCCGGGAAATTCGCCTTTGCCAACCTTGGCCACGACACTGCGGCGGACATTTTCCTTGAAATGTAGCGAATATGCTTCGGCCATTAAAACGCCCTGATGCCACATTAAAATGTCGGATGAACTGGATTTGTCAGAAACAACGATGTTTTCACGTGCAAAATGGATTTCAAGTTGACCAGATTTGCGATATTTTTCCAACAATGGGATTTCTTGGAATGAACGTTGGGCACGATCAATAGTGTCAATCAACAATGCTGCATTGTTTTTTACACAGAATTTTATGCATTCAAGAAATTTGCGGCGGTCACCGACTGTGCTGGATTCTATTAGTACCCGTTCGTCCAGTATTGTCATTTGCCGGCGGTTCGCATAATCTTTCAGGCGTGATACCTGCGCTGGCAGAGATAATTCTCTGTCTTGCTGTGCGGAACTGATCCGGGCCAAAATCACGCAGTTTTTGTTTGACATCGTTTTCCAATAACATTGCAGAACGCAAGAAATCCACAAAGCCACAGATGCCTGTGTTCATTGCGGCATCGGTCAGCACAAAGCCCTTTTCGGCTGCCAATTGTGAAAAAATGCGTTCTATTTTTGCCATTTGTACAGGTTTTATTTTAATTTTGCAAGTATTTGTTTGTTTTGATGTATGTTGCCTATGATTTTGCCCGATACATTATCTGATGAAATCTTTGCGTGAACTTGTTTTAATTCCCAACCATTCCCATACTTGTCACATACATACCATCCTATCAGTTCCGATTGGTCGTTCCATTCAACTGTGCCACAATACTTAAAACTGCCTTCATCAACGGTTGCGGTGCCGGTAAGAGTATCACCTTCATAAATCAATATATCGCCGGAATCAAAAAGGCCAGTGCAGTATTCCCAGCATAGGTCTGCGGCATCGTATTGCTGGGCATATGCTGCCAATGCCAATCGTGATTCTTGGATTGCCAAGTTGAAATATCGATATGAGTTTGTTTGATGGTTCCAGATGCGGAATTTCAACCGATTATTATCGTGTGTCATTGTTTATCCTGTTGCGCTGGTTCGTAATATTTAATGTTAAAAAACCCTGTTTTGACGGTTGTGGTTTTGTCGGTCACGTATAAATCAACCACGCCATCGGTTGCAGAAACATAGATTCTGTCGCCACGTTCAACAAGATTTTAAGAATCCATCGGCCGTTATTTCGGCCAATGTTTGCTTGTCGTTGTATAACCAGCCGGTTATTCCGTTGGCAAACCAGATTACAGATAGGTGCTGGTTGCGGAAGTTAGAATTGTTATGTGGCATTATTCGTCCTTTTTTGTTGTGTTATAAAGTTGAGAGTATGCAAAGAATACGTTTTTACATAAGTAACCAACCAAATACGCCAATATTTCATCTTGGGTTGGGGTAAATACAACGTCACGGTCTGCTAACATATGGTTTGCCAGGTGGACACATTCATGTGAAATAATAGATATGCATTCCGGTTGCTGGGAGATCCATAAGTGCCATGTTTTTTCTTCGTCTTGCCAAACGCCGGCAAGGGTGTCGGGCGACAAGCCAGCATCTTCTGGCACGTTGTCCTTGTGTGACTGAACAACAAGATGGCAGTCAAAAATCGGAATGTTAAAATGAAATTCGTTAGATTGTGGTTTTTTTGTCATGATGTATCCTTTGGATTATCGTGGTCTGGTTTCAGAATGTGGTAATACGGTGTATAGGCCACATTTGGAACATTGGCGGGTTTGTTTCCCGATTTTCCGGTCAAATTCCCATTGTTTCCAACGATGAAAACAGCCGTATGAATATTTGGATGGATCGCTGAATAACATCGTATGCATTCCTAATAGAATGCCGCTGACAAAACATCCGATTCCGATAATCCAATACATTTATTTCCCCTTTGGTTCTTTCCATAGTCCGGCTGCAACAAATGCGTTGCGGTAATTGTTGAATACATAGTTTTCATAATCGGCATCTTCGGGGAAACGTTCCGCATCTTTGGCCCATTTTTTGTAGCATTTAGGACAAAACCACCGTTGGCCCAGAACCGGAACAAGATAGCCGTCAAAAGATGCCTTGTTGCATCGGTCGCAAATACCCATTGGAAGCCCCGGTTCAATGGCAAGTAATTCCGTCAATTTTGCCTGTATAATTAAAAATCCTTGTTTGTGTTTTACCTGATGTGCCATTTTATTTGCCCTTTATGTTATTGCAGTAAATCAACGACTTGTTTAATACTTGCTTTTTCGTCATCCGTATCGGCTTTTAATATTTCCATTTTGGAAAAATCCCCGAATTTTGCTTTTTGTAAATCAGAAACCAAAGATGCACCGATTTTTATCATGCCGTGGTCTTGGTCAAAAAATTCGTTTAATATCTCGTCAATGGACATATTTTCTGCATCCCAGCCGCCCAAACAATCTTTGATTTCGTCTTCAATTTCGTCTTGGACAAATGGGTCGTCTAACAACTGCCGCAACTTGCGTAATTTTTCATTGTATTCGCTAATACAATTATTCAAACATCCAATAATTGAAATAGTCATTGTTCTTTGTGCCATGTTCTATTCCTTATGTTCTACGCCATCTTTTTTTACAGTCGCCATAATTGTCAAACAATTCATATTCACGACCGCACTTTTTGCATTTACGGTGTGGAATACGCACGTGTTCATATTCATAACCGTTTGGATAAACCCAAGTGTCAAAATATTTCCACTCGTGTTTGCATTTCGGTTTCATATCTCTATTCCTTATGTTCAACTGGTTACAATTTGTAACCATCTCAATCCTTATGTTCTTGATTGTTCGGTTTTTCCGAATTGTCGTGGGTTATCTGGGCAAGGGCTTTGCGTGCAAGCAAAACGCTTTTCGGACTAAGCCAATCTCGTCTATAATCAAAATTTGGGTTGCGTTCTTCTTCTGGGTAGCACCAATCGTCTGTTTTTGCGTATCTTTCCAACGCCTGTTTAGCAATCTGCAAATCCTTTTCAAGTGCCAGTATTGTGTTGTTTCTTATTTGTTCCCACATTGCGTGGTGTTTTTTGAACTCTTCCAATTCTTCTTTCTTGTCCTGCAAATCACGCTGGGATTGTATCAGGGCTTGCCATAGTTTTTCGTTGCCACTTAAAAAGCCGTGCTTTCGGCAATACCAAACAACGGCAGTTGCCGCAAATCTTAACTCCTGTCCACAAAACGGACAAATCATTTCATCACCCATCTTTACGCCTTATGTTTGTATTGTCCGTTTAATTTGCGCCACTTGCGCTGGCGGTTGATACGCATTTTTTTGTTTATTGCAGCACGCAATCGGATAATGCGTTCCGGTGGTGAATACATGGGAAGTTTGAAAGCAATAGTGATTTCATATCTTCCCACAATGCAACGGCAATCAGCATATCAAAACGTCCAACGCCGCATATCACAATGTACATATCGGCAAGTTCCAACATTTTCTTTTTTGTGTCTGTTTCTGTTTCAAATTCCAGTCGTTCTTCTTTGAATTTTTCAAGTTGACCGGCCAATGTGGCATCTGGGAATGTCTTTTTGTGCCACTTTTTGATGGTTTTGTTGGTTTCAAATAACATTATTTATTCCCTTGGTTTTGGTTTGGAATAAGAATCATGCCGGCAAATGCAATAAGTGCCATGATGTCAAATGTTGTTTTCAGATCCACAATTCGTGATTCTGTAATCGCAATGTATGCGAATATCGCAACATAGATAAAGACAACCCAGTTGCAGGCAGCATCAATTACGTCAAGAATGTTTTTGATTATGTATTTTGGTATTTTGATTTTCATTTATTCCCCTTTTGGTTGTTTTTTGAAACGGTTCTTGTTTATAAAAACATTGAGTTTTTCAAGACAGTTGGTTGCGGTAGCCAGCCATTTGGTCAATATGTCACAGATGCACCACAGATAGCATGCGGTGATATAAAGTAATCCGGCCAGCAGTTGTGTGATAAATAGGAATATGGTCTTGAAAAAATACATAACGTCTGTTGCTTTCATTTTATTTGTCTTTTGTTTCTGGGTGTGTGGATTCTTTGAATTCGTACAGGCATTTTGACCAGTGTTTGCCCACAAATTCGGTAATAATCAGTTTTCCGCAGGTGTATCCAAGCCCGGGGAAATACCAACCGCTGGTTTGTAATACCGGCTTGGTTGATGTGTAAGAAATATTTCCTGCGGTGCCCATGCATAGATATTTTGCATCGCTTGGCAATGCCTGACGTAATGTTTCGGCAGAAATTCCAATTTGTTCAGTTTTTTTGTCTTTTGTCATTTGTGTTTTCCTTTGGTTTATATCTGTTTGGCCAACGTTCGATTAAATATGGTTCAATATCCAATTTCGCTAATTTGTGTTCGCCGACCGAATAGATATTTTTTTCACTGACATAGAAAGGTAGCCGGCGGCGGATATAATTTTCGTCACAGATTTTGCGTGTTTCTGTGTATAGTGTTGACAGATCTAATTCCTTGATTTTCTTGTATCGTTGAACAGAAGAAATTCGTTTTGTGATATCTGTTTCTGCATCTTGTTGTGTTGCGTATGGGCCCAAAAAAATGTTGTATTTGAAATCTTCGTAGTACCACCCTGTTTGCCGCGTGGTTGAATAAACCAGACGGTACAGATGGTTGCCGATGGGCAGATAGTTTTTTGGAAAAACTTTCTTGCCGGTTGCCATACTCTTATCCCCCGATATTTAATTTTGCACGGATATTCTTATAGTGTTTATGTGCGGTCATAAGAGAACAATCCATGATTTCTGCAATTTCTTTGGGTTTAAGTTCCGGGTGTTCGTGCATCAGCCCATAAAAAGGTCGTTCCCATTCAGTCAAACAATCAGGAAATTTTAATATTGGTTCTTCGTTGTCGTCATCTTCTGCGATATCTTTGTTCATGTCGCATTCGTCTGTATCATCGGTGTGATTTGTTGCAGGGCAATCATCGCATGTGTTATTGCTGGGAATTGTATCTGTTATTTCGTGGTTTGTTGGGGATTTGCACGCAAATTCATCTATCAATGCGATTTTAATATCGTCACGCAAAACCCATTCAAGCGTTCTGATTCTTTCTGTTATTAGATTTACTGGTATGATATTTTTATAACAACGCAGCAGTTCACGTAAAATATCAATTTCGTTTTTCATATATCCCCCTTTGTTAGTTATGGATTGACCAAGATTGAAACTTTTTGTCCGACGGCACATTGTTTGCCATTTTGTGTTGAAATGGTTTTTTTGCAGCATTCCCAGCGGTCGAATGTCTGGTTGTAAATACAGGTGTCGGCTTTCCGGGGGGCGGATAAGCCAACAATAAGAGCGATAACGCCAATTATGAAACACGCCATAGGTGTGCAACAATATTTGCAACGGTGGTGACGTATAGAAATATAATTTGCACGAAATTGATTGGCGAATGAAAAACTGCCAAATATGAAACGTGGTTTCGAGTTGCGATATTTGATGTAATCTTGGATTGTGTGTATAAGTGCACGAATTGATGTGATCATGTCTTTTTCTCCCTATTGTTTGACATCATTGTAGAATAAAATATACAAGATTTCAAGAAAAAAGTAGAATATAATATACAAGAAAGAAAGGAGTAAATGATGTAAAATAAAAAAAAGGTAAAAACAACATGCTGGACAATAAAGCGATAGAAGAAAAAATCAGGGCACTTGGAAAAAAAGCAGGATTGCATACAGATATGGCGATATGCGAAAAATGCAATTTTTCCACCCGTACGCAACTGGGTAAAATGGGGCAACTTAAAACCGCTCCACAATTGGATACATTGGAAAAGTTTGCCAAGGGATTGGGTGTACAGATTGAAGATTTGATTTATGACAGAACAGATGCGGATATTGAGTTGTCAAAAATATTGCCGCAATTGTCAGAATATGAAAAGACAGAAGTGGTTGTTTATGCCAAAATGATTATCAAAGAAAAAAACGCAAAAACCCAGAAAGCCGCATAATTTCTCAAATTGGCAGCATTGTCTATGTGAATTTTGGTCTGATTATTGTTGGGCTTGCGGTTTCAACGGCCTGTGCCGTACTAGCGATATAAAGGAAGTGGAACGTGGCAACAGATAAGATATTGGATGGGGTTCGGCAGGAGTGCATGAGAGTTCAAGAACAGATTGATCGGGCCGAAGGCGATTTGACCGGTTCTATCTGGGATATGGAACGAAGAATGAGATACATGTTGCAGCGTATTAAAATACAGGGATTTTTTAATACGGTATTGCTGATGCTTCTGTTGTTGTTGATGTTCTTTTAATGTTTTTTTTGTGATTTTTGCGCTGGTTAAACACCTGCGTTTTTATTTTTGTATTTTATGCAGAATACAATATACAAAATTTTATTGACTATTTGTAGATTATAATATACAATGCTTTTGTAAAACAATAGGGAATCACATGTCAGAATCTGCTGCAAAAATTCGTGTAAAGAAGAAATTCCAGGCATTGTCGGCCGGCCGGCCATGTGCGGTATGCCAGACAATGTATAATCGCAATATGTGTCGTTTTGTGAAACAGGCCACATGTCGGCATCATATTATTCATCGTGGCAGCCAATTTTTATTCGGGGATTGGCGTAATGGCATAAATGTATGCCAGGAATGTCACAATAAGATTCATGCACAGGCAGGATTTGCCAATTGGGTTCACGATCATGTGGTTGGCCCACAGGTAATGGATTTACTGTATGAATTGGCCAGAACTGATTTTAAGCAGCATTTATTGATACATGGCATCACAGCAGACGAATTTTGGAAGATTCAAGAAAAAAACTTGGATGAGCAACTGGGGCATTCGGTCAGATACGGATGCTTTGGGGCGGATATAAGCGATATCCCATTTTAACAATCAACTGAAAAGGAAGGAACAAATGCAAAATACTGATTTTATTGAGTTGGCGTTTTCATACCATGTGCCGCAATCCGGCCAGACGGAAAAATACGAACAGATCCGAGCAAAGGCGAAAGAATTTGCATATTTGATTGAGCAATTATGCCCACAGTCGGCAGAACAGATGTTGGCATGGCGTAAATTGCAGGAAGCAATGATGTATGCAAACGCAAGTATTGCGATGCACGGATAGGGATTGGCACTTGGCGGTCATTAGCCACCTTTAATCTGCTGACATACCAGTGGTGCCAATAGTATGTCCATTGTCGGTGCGGAAAGGTTGAAACAGTCAAAGTGACAATTGCTTGCCCAAGCAACCACAGGCGGGTATCCGTTAAATGGTCTGAAATCCGGGTCAATGATCAGCCGACAACAATATAAAACCAAAGGAAAGGAATATGAAACGTTTTTTAAGATTATTTTCCACCACAGCATTGGTTCGTGAATTGCTGACACGTGAAGATATTAAAAGTCAGGAAATCCCACAGGGTAATCGGATGCAGATGCGTGTGCCGGGTGGATCAATTGTGATTATTGTTCGTAAATGTTCCATGGGTGACAAAAGTGAATAAATTATGGCATACGAATTTGGAAAGACCACAAGACGGACGGTGGATATTGATTTTTTATTCCACCACCAAAACGCCAACATTGATACTGGCGCATAAGTGTGTTGGGGTGTTGGATGGTGCAATATGGGCGTATGTACAAGATTTGTTAAAAGCAGAACTGAAATAAAAGAAAGGGGGGCAGTATGTGCGAATGTTTGATAATTCAAAAACACAGTGGCCGTATCGTTGACAGAACGTCATCGGTATTAGATGCACGTGAAATCATGCAGCAAATGCACGAAAAAATGCGGTCTTTGTATGAAATACTGCTAATCCCAAATGGTATTCCGGACAATACAGTTTATGTGGAACTGCGTGCCTGTGGGCATACATACGCATTTGCTGATGTATTGCCCATAGACAAAGAAAAATTAAAACAACGTGTGAATTCACACACAGATAATGCAATCAACGATATATACCAAAAGCACATCAGATGAGATCACAGCAAGAAATACAGGCCAGAATTGACGAACTGAAAAACAATGTTGATTTGTTGGGTGCGTATCATCCGCAAAGCAAGATGTTGCTGCGTGAAATTGCGGTGTTGGAATGGGTGCTGGGTGGTAATGGAATGATTAGGATGTTTTGATGAAACCGAAGAATGTGCGTTTATTTTTGCAGATTTCACCAGAACGTGCCAAACAAGTCGTTGGTCGTTTATGGGCATGTGGTGAATTATCACGTGAACAATATGAACGTAATATGGAAAAAATAGATCGTTCTGCGCTGGTAGATGAAATGCGAAAAAATGAAAAAACACAAAAATTATTCGCACAAATCCGCCAGTTTTACAAAAAATAAGTGAAAAAAATACAACGGGGGGCAGTGATGGCAAGAGAAGCATTTTTATTGTATGGAAGGTTTCAAGAACCGATAATGCAACTATCAAATGAAAGTAAAGGGATGTTGTTGACGGCCCTGTTTGAATACCACAAAAGTGGCCAAGTGTTGGAATTGCCCCCAGATGCCCGAATGGCATTCATGTTTATTAAAAATCAGATGGACTTAGATAATGACAAATATGCTGCAACCTGTGAAAAGCGGGCCGAAGCCGGTAGAAAAGGTGCAGAAAAAAGCAAACAAAAGCAAATGACAGCAAATGATAGCAAATGCCAGCAAAAGACACCTGATAATGAAAAAGAAAATGAAAATGAAAAAGAAAATGAAAATGATGTTGTTGAAACAACACGTGCGAACACAACACCAACAACACCAACAGCAAAAAATATTGCAATTTATCGGGCCACATTGATGAAAAAGTTTTACATCAAAGGCGAAGATGATGCGTTTTGTCGGGCGGTATTGCATCAAGCACGAACGTTTGACATGAAGAAAATACAAGAAATGGCGAATGGTGTACCACGAAGTTATACCATTGACGGCAAAGATGTCTGGGAATGGTCAGAACGTGTGGATATTGCGGTTGGTTATCGTGTTTGGATAGAACGAATTGTCAAAGCATGGGATGAAGGTAAGTATGCCCCAAAAACGTGAATCCGGTAACAGATTTTGCAAACAAAAAGATTGAACATAAACAGAGAGAGATACCATGGGAAAACAACAAGATTTATTTCAAACGCCACCAAAACCAATTATATCACACCTGCGGCCGGTACGGTTGGAACAATGGCGTACTGACGGTTTGTTCCGTAAAGGCAAATATGGTGTTGGCGAAAAGTTGCGTTTTGTGATGCGACTGCGTTCAATGGCGTTTGAATTATCTGCACGTGGTGCATTGGCAATCAAGAATGAAAACAATTCATTGCCACGTGAATATATCATGATTGAAAAACGCATAACTGTATGCAACAAGTTCAATGTCATTACGGATGTCAATATGCGTGAAATTATGAAGGGGATGATTGTTTGTGAAGATTTGTTGGGGGCCAGATATATTGCCAAGAAATTAAAATATCCATGGCCACAGTTTGTTATTGATTTCAACATTGGACTGGAACAAATGATGGGGGCAGAAAAGAATGTTTGAACCAAAATCACGATTTGCACAGCGGATTGGCAAGAAAATGGACTATGTCGCACATAATGTGCGGCGTGGCCATATTGTGGTCAATGAACGTGGTTTTGTGGATGTTGAACAATCCTTGGACAATCTGCGTAAAATCCGCCGTGGCCGGCCAAAGGTTGGTTTTTGGGATAAGAAAGTGCGTGTGTTTGTAAAACGAAAAAATTTGAACAGAATCGGGTAAATTGACAATAAAAGTGCTGTAAAAATGTCAAGTGATTTTGATATGTTTTTCCGCAGAAATCCGGACAAGAACATGTTGAAAAAATCAAACCGATTGCAATATCAACAAAAATCACTATGATTATCAGTATAATGTGTGCGTGGTGCATACATTATAAAAGCAACATAACTGCACAGGTTGTTTATTTGATATCGTCAACGCCCAGCCCCCCGGTTGGGTGTTTTTTATGGGGCGGCATACCCTGATGATGAATCAGTCGGTTTTTTTATATATCTCTACTGTTTTACAGTCGCCCCGCCAAGATTAAAAAGCAAAGGAAAAGTAAATGGCAAACAGGAACCCGAATACATCGGGCCTGCGACCAGCCAACACACTAACCAAGCGAGAAAGAAGCAAGATAGGAAGTAAGGGCGGCAAAAGGTCACAGCAGGTTCAAAAAGAACGGAAATTACAGCGAGAATTGCTGGCCGAGATACTATCTTTGAATGCACCAATTACGTCAATAAAACAGGTTCAAGATGTGTTGGGGCGTAAAAAAGCAGTGTCAAATGAAGAAGTGGTGCTGGCACGTATTGTGCAGTTGGCCAGAGATGAAGGTTCTTTGTCCGCAGCAACATTTATTCGTGATACATTGGGGCAAAACCCAACAAATAAAGTGGATCATACGTCAGACGGCAATCCAATTTGTGCGGCAATTGTGCCAAACAGACAGTCATTGGATGAGTGGGTGAACGATGGTAAAACATGTTCAGATTAGACGTGCCGTCAATGTTATTTATGATCCATACGCATGGCAAAGCAAAGGGCACAGATGTCCATGCTTTGAAATATTGGCCGAAGGTAATCGTGGCGGCGGCAAGTCGGATTTCCTGTTGATGGATTATGCACAGGGGTTGGACAAAGGGTTTGGTGTTGCCTATGCCGGGTTGATATTACGCCGTGAATTATTTGAGTTAAAGGAAATTATCAAGAAGTCGCAAAAGTATTTCAAGCGACTGTATCCGGATGCAGAATATTCCAAGGCATCACGCACCTGGACATTTCCGGGTGGCGAAACATTGACGTTCAGCCAATGTGCCAACAGTGATGATTATTGGAAGTATCACGGACAAGAATTTCCATGGATTGGGTGGGATGAATTGACAACACACCCAACACCAGAATGCTATGAAGCGATGATGTCATGCTGCCGTTCATCTGTGCCGGGGCTGATACCACGCATCGTATCAACAACAAACCCATGGGGTGCGGGTCATTCATGGGTAAAAGAACGTTTTATAGATCCGGCACCACGTGGTGTGCCAATCACAGATCCGGCAACCGGATTGACCAGAGTTGCCATTCATGCGGATTTGCGTGAGAACACCGCATTGTTGGAAGCCAATCCAACATATATTCAACAGTTGCAAGCGTTGTCCAATCCGTTGAAACGCAAAGCATGGTTGGATGGGGATTGGAATATACAGATTGGTGCGTTCTTTGGTGAATGTTGGGGCGTGAAGAATATCGTAAAGCCAATAACACCGCCAGAACATTGGTTGAAATGGCGTTCGTTTGACTGGGGAAGTGCAAAACCATTTTCGGTTGGATGGTTTTGCATGTCTGATGGTGTGCCGTTACCAGATGGCCGGTGTTATCCACGTGGTTCGATAATCCGGTACAAAGAATGGTACGGTGCCGACAAAACAGAACCAAATACCGGATTGAATATGCGTGTATCCGAAATTGCAGCGGGCATTTTGGAACGTGACGGAGATGACAGAATAGATTATTCGGTGTCAGATCCGGCAATATTCAAGGAAGATGGTGCGGAATCGCAAGCGGAATTGTTCCGGAACAATGGTGTTGATTTTGAACGTGGCGACAACAACCGCATTGCTGGTTGGGAATTGATGCGTGAAAAGATGGGCAGCAATAAATCGGATGAACCGCCAATGTTTTATGTAACCGAAAATTGTGTGGACTTTATCCGTCTGGTTCCGGTGTTGCTGTTTGATGAACGCAAACCGGAAGATTTGGATACAAGTGCGGAAGATCATATTGCTGACGAATGTCGGTATGGTTTGATGACACGTCCAGTTGTGCGTGATAAGCCACGCACCATAAAGCATAACAACATGTCGGTGGAAAATATCTTGGCCAAGATGCGTAGCCAAGCAAGCAATAGGTTCAAGTTATAACAAAGGGGAAAATATGAGAAAGAAGTTTTTTCAGTTACAAGGAGGCGTATTGGCGTTTGTGTTTGAAGGTACCGAAGAAGAATTAAAAGCGCATTTTGAACAGGAAAAGTCAGATGCAATCGCATTCTATGAACGTGCAATGGTTCAATGTGAAGAAAATATTGAAAAACAAGTTCGTCCGGAACGTTATGACAGTATGTCGGATGCAGAAAAGGCGGCCATTGATGCGGAATTGGCATCTGCGGTTGCACGTGAAAAGTTGAAGAAAGATAATTATGCACACAAAGTCAACACAGCAAAAGCGATGAAAATACAGGATGTGGAATACTTTGCGTTTGATGCAATAAAAATTCAATAAGGCAGGTTGTTATGGAACAGCAAAATTATGAATTTTGGGTAAAACAGATTTCATCGGCAAAAGATGAACATAAGCAATGGTTGGACCAATGCAAAAAGTTGGAAAGTCGTTTTGTTGACCAGGAAGTGGCGGTCAATTTGTTTTATTCCAATGTGCAGATTTTGTCCGCAGCATTATTGAATAATGAGCCAAAGCCAGAAGTTACACGCAGATTTTTCAATGCGTTGACCACAGATAAAAAGAAATCAGATTTATACACAACGACAGCACGTATTGCCCAATCGGGTATTGAATACTATTTCAACAAAAGTTCAGCCATTGACGTGGCAAAAACGGCAGTAAGGGGTGCGATTAAATGTGGGCGTGGTGTGTTATGGGTTGATTATGAGCCGACAATCGTTACAAAAGCACCACGTGTCAACATCATAAAGAAATTTGCAGCAAAAATTGGGTTGGCCGAAGAGCCGCAGCCAGAAGAATATGTCGCCGGTCGTGATATCAAGATTGTTTCATTGTCGCCGGATGAGTATCTGTGTTCGTATGCAGAAACACCACATAATATCTGGTGGAAGGCACGCAGACATTTGATGAACCGTGATGCGTTGCAACGCAGATTTGGATATGTTGCCACAGATTCTGAATTGAAATATGCAGCCGAAGATGGTAGTGCCAATGTCCAGACACAGGAAAAGTTGGGTGAAGTATGGGAAATATGGGATAAGAACAAAAAGCAACGTTTGTTCCTGTTGCTGGGTGCAAAAAGCAATGATTTCTTGCAGGTGCCACAGGATGATCCATACAAATTGACCGATTTTTATCCATGTTGGGATTACACACCGTTGACCAAGAACGGTTCGGTCGTGCCAATTCCAGAATATACGACATACGGCAAATTGTTGGAAGAAATCAATACGTTGTTTGAAAAGAATGCTGCGTTGGGTAAAAAAGTAAAGTATGTCACAATTTGCCACAACAAAGACCAAGAATTTGTTGCGAAGATGGCATCGGCGGCCGATGGTTCGGTTGTTGCAAGTACGGCACATGTGGATGATATTCGTAATGTTGCGATAACATTGGATGTGTCTGGTGCCCAGACAATGATTGAAAAGAATAATGCCCGCATTGAAATGCTGAAAAATCAAATTTATGAGATTACAGGAATGTCAGATTTAATGCGTGGTGTAACAGATCCACGTGAAACAGCCGCCGCACAGAAGATTAAAGGGTTCTTTGGCGGATTGCGTTTTCGTGATCGTCAAATCTGTGTGCAGACAGGTATTAAACAGGTATTCCGTATTGTCGCTGAATTGATATGCGAACATTGGGATTGGGATACATTGTCTAATATTTCAGGTGTTGAATTATTGACCGGCACAGAAAAGAAATTGTATGGCCAGCAGGTGGTTATAAATCAGCAGGCGGCAAAAGCAGGAACGCCAGCACCGTATGTAATAGATCCGTTTGTGGTCAAACAGTTGGATAAACCAACAGCAGATGAAGTGTTGGGTGTGTTGCGTGATGATCGTATGCGTAATTTTGTTATAGATATAGAATCAACAGCAACAGATTTTGATAACAAGGCCGAACAGGTGACAATAATCCAGAAGATGACCGAAATATTTAACGGCATCACACAATCGGCCCAGTTTATATCAAATCCAGAATTCGTGGATTCGTACGTTGCGTTGGTCAAAATGCAGTTGGCACATGTAAAATGTTCATCAGCCGTGGCCAATCAATTCACAGATGGATTGATGCAGTTTGCCAATAAGATACGCCAGTCACAGAAACAGGCACCGCAACCAACGATAGAAGATAAGAAGTTGCAGTTGGATAGTCAAAAGGTTGCAGCAGATAATCAAGTTGCAATCCAGAAAATGCAGATAGACAAGGAAATCAAATTGCAACAAATGCAGCAGGAAGCGATGTTCAAAGAACGTGAATTAGCACTGCGTGAACGTGAAGTTGCAATCAAAGAACAGGAAATCCGGGCAGAAACATTTGCAAATGCGGTTCGTATAGATAACGGTATCGCACCGGATACCAATTTAGGATAAATACAGTTTCAGGAAGCGAAACCCACAGCGATGTGGGTTTTTTCATACCAATTTGGGCAACCAAATAAAGCAAACGGTGTGGCAACCGCCGATGAGTGGCCAAAAACAAAGGAAAGTTCAAAATGGAAAAGGAACAGATCATAAGCACTGATGACACAATCAACCAGCAAGCAAGTGATATACAGCCGGGTGAAACCGATGAATCAACCGTTGTCGTTGGTAGTGATGAGAATGGTAACAGTAATGTCGCAAGCGAAAATGGCGTGGACATTGAAATCCCGGAAAACTGGGAACAGCCGTTAAAGGACTTTTTGAATAGTATTTCAGATCCAGCAGGCAAAAAAGCGGTTTATGACAAAATCAAAAACTTTGATTCTGGATATCAGCGAAAACTGAATGAAGTTGCAACGCAACGCAAAGAACTGGAAACAGAACGTGCAGCGTTCAGTGATGAACGCCAATTGTTGGGTGCGTATGCGGCATTGGAAAAACATTTCCGTGATTCTGGAATATCCCCAGAAATCATAAATCAGTTTGGTGCGATTCCACATTATTTGCGGTTCTTGCATGAAAACAACATGCGGGCCAGTCAAAATCCGGCACATTTCATTATAGATTTCTGCCGGGCCAAAGGGATTGATAGTGTTGAAAAACTGGAAGAATTGTTGACAGGCGATGATGCAAAAGCACGCCGTCAGGAATTAAATGCAGCGGATTTTGAAAGTCAGATGATGAAGCGTGTGGAAGAACGTTTTGCCATACAGAACGCCACGAATGAAATCAATGCGTTTGCCAATGATGGGAAACATCCATTGTTTCAAAACGTAAGGCAGACAATGGCAACGATGTTGCGTTCGTTCCCAAAAATAACATTGCAGGAAGCATACGATTTGGCGGTCTATAAGGATCCAGAATTGCGTGCCCAACAAGAATTGGCGGCAGAAAAAGCACGTCAAGACGAAGTAAAAGCAGATGTCGCAAAGGCGAAAGCAGCAACCGGAATCACGCAGGCACCACAGGCCAAAGTAACACAACCGAAAGGTTGGGAAGATGTTTTGGCCGAAGCAATAGAAAACGAAGATATTGATGATTAAACATCGGTGTCAATCCATACTAACAAAAAGGAATTAAAATGGAAAAAGATTTGAATTTGATATCAACCACATTAGCAAAGTGGTCAGAAGGTGCGTTTGACTGTGTTACAGACCGTAATGCATTGTTGTTCGCATATAAGAAAATCGGTAAATTAAATAACATGAACGGCAACAAACAGTTGGGTTCAATCGTTATTGCACCGGGCGGAAGCGAAATCACAGAAACAGTTTCCATTTCTGAAACAAAGAATTCGGGCTGGGTTGATTATGACGAAGAATTGGGTACAGATGATGAAAAAGTATTGGCAGAAGCACATTATCCTTGGAAAATCTGTTATGCAAATGCTGTTGCGTTTGAACCACAAATCTTGGCCAACCAGGACAGCAAATTCCGCAAAATAAATATGATTAAAGCATTGGTTGACAATGCAGAAAGTTCTTTGATCAACAATGTTGGCAAAGGTTTGTTCAATTTGACACAGGCCAATGCAAAGTCATTGAACGGTCTGCCAGAAATCATCACAGATGATGGTACTGGTACTGTTGGTGGTCTGAGCACAACAACATATCCTTTGTGGGCAAACCAGTTTGTAGAATTAGCAAAAGAACATACCCCAGCACAACTGGAACAGGCGATGGGTCAATTGTACCGTAAATGCCGCAATGGCACAGATATCATCGTTACAACAGATGCGTTGTATGGTGAATACGAAGCAGCATTAAAAGACCGTGTACGTGTTGCAACAATGAAAGGTCTGGAAGATGCATGGTTTGATTATCTGCGTTTCCACAAAGCGGTTGTTATCTGGGATGAACATTGCCCAGCCAATCGTATGTATTTCTTGAACACCAAAGCATTGAAATTGAATTTCATGAAAGGTGCGGAAATCACAGTTAAAGAAAAAGAACACGTATCAGGCACATTAAAGCATATCTGGCCAATCTTGGCAATGTGCAACTGGTCTGTTAAATCACGCCGTGATTTGGGTGTTCTGGTTGTTAAAGCATCCTAATTTAACAAATGAAACAAAGACAGCCGGTCGTTTGGCCGGTTGTCTGATTTTATAAAACCAAGGATAATGATATGAAACAATGTGTAAATTGCAGCATGAGTTTTGGTGATACGGTTACAACATGCCGTTTCTGTGGTAAAGCAGTAAAGCCAGTTGCAGAAAAACCAAAACCAGCACCAAAACCAGCACCACAATATGCGGAATGTACAGTTTGTCATTTCAAACAAGCACCAGGCACAGAAAAATGCCGTTTCTGTGGCGGAATTTGCAGCGTGGCAAATCCATCTGTTGGAGAAGAAAAAAAGCCAGCCGGTAATCAGAACTTGGGGCCAAATAAACGTGAACAATTAAAAGCACAGGCCACAGAATTAGGGTTGACATTTGCGGCAAACATCAGCACCGAAAAATTGGAAAAAATGATTGTTGATGCATTGCAGCCCAAATTAGAAGATTGTTCAGAAGATGAATTGCGTGCTGTTGCAACAGAATTGGGTGTTGAGATTGAAGATGGTGACACAAAAGACACAATGATTCAAAAAATAAACGAATTCACATCAAAACAAAATGGGGAAAATACAGATGACAATCCTGGAAATAATGAAGCAGATAGCACGTCAAGTCAAGGATCCGGTGCCCCAGTCAATAACCAGTAATGATGATACCACCAACGAATTGTTGGGGTATGTAGAAGATGCAGCCGGCATGATTTTCAATGACTTTGATTGGCAGGTCTTGAATAAAACCGGTTGCATAGATACGCATGATGGATTGCAGACAGTTGA
>JAZTWT010000017.1:0-1181 GCA_045636045.1 Candidatus Enterousia sp.
CCTTTCACACTTCTAATGTCGTGTGCAACAACATGCACAAAAAGCATTCTACACAAAATTCCACAAAAATCAACCCTCTTATTCCCAGCAAATCTACCCAGAAGATATGGTTTTTATTCATATAAAATTTGTTTTTACCCCGTTTTTATGATACAATAACATAGACTCCAATGGGAAACGGAGTTGGGCTGTCAGAAGCCATGTTCAAAGCTGGTGCGCATAGCACCATAACATCCCTGACCAAGGTCGGGGAGCTGTTAATTATAAAATACGGGAAACCGAAAGATTAACAGAATCATTTGCTTTGAACTGATTTCTGAACTCCCCGACCGCCAAAAATTCCCATGGCGGTTTAATTTTTGCATGGAGAGATTGTGCGGTTCGGCTTTTTAATTTTTATAATTTTCCCATTTATGGCATCAGCAAATATATTGCCGTTGGATGATGCGTTGCGTGCTACATACACCGCATGCGTGGGTATTGATGATGAATTAGCCGACTTGAAAACAATGGCCGGAATAAATACTGCAATCACATCTGTTGGAACTGCGGCCGGCATTGGTGCAACCGTAACAGGTTTAGTAAAAGCGGATAAAGATAAACAGATTGAAAAACTGGAAATGGTGCGACTGCAAAAAATATCAGAATCAAACATCAACAGTGGGACAAATAATGGCAATATGTCCGACAACCTTGCAGCACTAGATACATATTATCAAAGCCACAAAAACGATTCCTATAAGGATATTGATTCAGAAATAGAAAAACTAACCCAGCAATCCAAAAATCTGGGCAACTGGCGTACCGGTTTAATGGCAGGTGCGACTGCAACCAATGTGGCCGGTGCAATTATTGCCGGCACAAACAAAGTAGATGGCGACCTGAAAACACAAATAGATAACTGTATCAGCAATGTCAAAACCCTGCAAAATTCTATAATGCAGGCACGCCTAAATGGCGAAGATATATCCGAGGCCGAGTCTATCGCATCCGCATGCGTCGAATATGAATACGTTGATGTGCCCAAGATAAACAATCGCGCCAAGGGCGCAATGATTTCATCCACCGTTGGTGCTGCGACTGGATTGGCCGGAACCGTTACATCCGCAATGGCAAACACAGACAAAACACGCAACGATAATACAGAATCCGGCAAGCAAAAAGAAAAGAATCTGAACACT
>JAZTWT010000018.1:0-1863 GCA_045636045.1 Candidatus Enterousia sp.
GGATCAGATAACATCAGAATATTCGCAGAAGGCTATATCGCACAAGAAATACAACTTGCTCATTACAACGATAACACAACCATTGTGCTATACAGTAGTTCAAGTAACAACACATCACAAGAAGTTCCAGAACAGGCAGAATTCCCGATATCAGGATATGTGAAAACACCCCAGGGGGCGGCGTTAAATAATGTCACTGTGCGAATTACAGGTATAAATCACACCGGTTGCAACACAATAACCAACGAAGAAGGCTATTGGGAAATAAAAGATTGCGCAGTTAATGTACCAAAATCAGCAAAAATCAGTTTCACACACGCAAACTATGACACATTTAATCAAGATATAAACACATACACCAATAACAGCACAATAAAAATGTCCGGTTGGCGTGGTGGCAATTCTGCATCAATACTACCCCTGAATGGTAAGATCACATCAGATATTGCTGGTCAAAATCCTTTAGCTGGAATAACCGTCATGATTCCAGGCACAACCTGCAGCGACATTACAGACCAGAAAGGCGAATGGGAAATTGATACCTGCACTTCTACAATATCTAATGATTCAGTACTACATATCAGTGGTGGTGGATATATGGGAAAGGATATCAAAATATCAACATTTAGAAATGGCAAAAATATTCCACTGGTAAACAAAAATTGCGAAACATCATATTCCCAACATCCCGGCGGAACAAGTTTCATCCGCATCGGTTCAAACGGCCCATGCACAGACACCAACCCATGCGAAATGGCGGTGGAATGCTATCCATCCGCATGTGACACAGATGCATATACATTGGAAAATGCCAACACAACAAGTGCACGTTGTGTTGAAAAAGAATGCAAACCAGAAAATGCAAAATCTGGTGTTTGGATGACCATAGACGGTAAAAAAGAATGTCAAGTCAAAGAATGCAAAAACGACAAATACAAACCAAATAATGATAATACCGCATGTATAAAAAAACTGAAAAAATGTCCTGATGAACAACACACGGAATTGGTAAAGGCCGGTGCATCTGAAACGGGACTCAAAGAAGATAACAAAACATGTGTTGCCACCGAATGCAAATGCGGATATACACTAAATGGCGAAAAGTGTGAACCATGGCCCGCAACAGGTTTAGTATGCCGCGCAGACACAAAACCATCACTGCCAAATAATACAAAACGCGCAATCATGAAATGCAATTCTCGTAACAAGGCGTATTGTGAAGTCATGGAATGTGAACCAAATTACGAACCAGATGACGACAATACAAAATGTATCGTACTTAAAGGTGAATGCACCCATTCGGATCCAAACGCAAAAAAAACAAAATATGATGACGTCAATGGCAAACGTGTTTGCGTTATCAAAAAATGTAAAGACGGATACCTGCCCAGCGATGATGAACAAAAATGCGAAGTC
Source organism: Candidatus Enterousia sp. (assembly GCA_045636045.1). Lineage (GTDB taxonomy): Bacteria > Pseudomonadota > Alphaproteobacteria > Rs-D84 > Rs-D84 > Enterousia. The sequence continues at coordinate 1,417 of JAZTWT010000018.1, forward strand.
AGCGAAGGCAAATGTAATGAATCCCAATTAAAAACCGTTGAACACGCAACCGCCGGCGAATTAAAGAAAGGCAAATGCCGTGCCACCGCATGCGCAGCAGGATACGAAGTAAAAAAACACAAATGCGTTGAAATCGAAGGTAATTGCAATCCAAAACCAGAAAACGCCAAGAAATCACACCGTGAATTCGACCAAGAATCAGGAACCGAGGTTTGCATAATCGACGAATGTAAAAAAGACTATAAAATCAGCGATGATAAAAAGTCATGCATTGAAATCGAAAAAGCAAAACTGTCCCTGGAAGATTCTAAGAAGAAAATCGACGAACTGGAAAAGAATGCCCAGGCAATGAAAGACAAAGAACAATCGACGGCGAACAAAATGTTGGGTGGTGCAACCATGGCGGCAACGGGTCTGGGGGCGATGCAGGCAATGAGTGCATATTCT
>JAZTWT010000019.1:0-101054 GCA_045636045.1 Candidatus Enterousia sp.
TCTTCTTTCTTTGTACCACGCAACAACAGACCAACGTTATCACCAGCTTCACCCTGATCCAACAATTTGCGGAACATTTCAACGCCAGTTACTGTTGTTTTCTGTGTTGGACGCAAACCAACGATTTCACATTCGTCACCAACTTTGATAACACCTGATTCAACACGACCTGTTACCACTGTACCACGACCTGTGATAGAGAACACGTCTTCAATTGGCATCAAGAATGGTTTATCAACTGGACGTTCTGGCATTGGGATGTATTCGTCACATGCTTTCAACAAAGCATCAATCGCTTCTTTACCCAAACCATCGTTTTTATCTTCTACTGCAGAAACAGCTGAACCACGGATAATTGGTGCATTGTCACCATCGAAATCGTTTGCAGACAACAATTCACGGATTTCCATTTCAACCAATTCCAACAATTCAGAATCGTTTGCCAAGTCACATTTGTTCAAGAAAACAACGATACGTGGAATACCAACCTGACGTGCCAACAAGATATGTTCACGTGTCTGTGGCATTGGACCGTCTGTCGCAGCTACTACCAAGATAGCACCGTCCATCTGAGCAGCACCGGTAATCATGTTTTTAACATAGTCCGCGTGCCCTGGGCAGTCAACGTGAGCATAGTGACGATCTGCTGTTTCATATTCAACGTGTGCTGTATTAATTGTAATACCACGCTGTTTTTCTTCTGGAGCATTGTCAATCTGGTCAACACCCTTCTGCGCATCGGCACCAACACCATAGTGGTGAACGATAGCAGCAGTCAATGTTGTTTTACCATGGTCAACGTGACCAATTGTACCGATATTGACATGCGGTTTGCTTCTTACATACTTTTCTTTTGCCATTAGTTTTCTCCTTAGGCTTGCTTGTTAGTTTTTTGTAAACTTCTTGTTAATTATTTCGTCAGCTTCTTGATTACTTCGTCAGCAACGTTTGTCGGGACTTCATCATAGTGCGACAATTCCATATATGGATTTGCACGACCCTGTGACAAAGAACGCAAAGTCTTTACGTACCCAAACAGATTTGCCAATGGAACGAATGCTGAAATCAACTGATTACCGAACTGTGTTTCGATACCATTGATTTGTCCACGACGACTGTTCAAGTCCCCAATGATGTCACCGACGTATTCTTCCGGTGTATTAACCGAAAGCTTCATAATCGGTTCCAGCAATTTTGGCGCCGCTTTCTTCATCGCTTCGCGGAAGCATGCACGCGCCGCAATTTCAAAGCACAATACATTAGAGTCAACTTCATGATACTTACCATCTACCAATGTAGCCTTGAAATCTACTGTTGGATAGCCAATCAGAACACCTGTCTGCTGCGCTATCTTCAAACCTTTTTCTACACCCGGGATGTATTCTTTTGGAATCGCACCACCGACGATTTTGTTTTCGAATTCATAACCCTTACCTGGTTCTAATGGTTCAAATTCAATCTTAACCTGGGCGTACTGACCCGAACCACCAGACTGTTTCTTGTGTGTGTATTCCTCTGTAATAGGTTTACGGAATGTTTCACGATATGCAATACGTGGTTCACCAACATTAACGTCAACCTTAAACTCACGCAACAGTCGATCAACCAAAATTTCCAGATGCAATTCACCAACACCCGACAGAATTGTTTGACCAGATTCTTCGTCAACAGATACGCGGAAAGAAGGATCTTCTTTTGCCAACGCCTGCAGACCCAAAGACATCTTTTCAATATCAGCCTTGGTTTTTGGTTCAACTGCGATGCTCATAACCGGCTCTGGAACATGGATAGATTCCAACAAGATTGGATTTGATTCATCACACAATGTATCACCAGTAATGGTTTCTTTCATACCAACCAATGTGATAATGTCACCGGCCGATGCTTCTTTAATTTCTTCACGATTATTAGAATGCATTAACAACATACGACCAACACGTTCACGCTTATCACGATTAGAGTTATAAATATAAGAACCAGATACTAATTTACCCGAATAAATACGGATAAACATCAAATTACCTACAAATGGGTCATTTGCAACCTTAAACGCCAACGCACTGAATGGCTCTTTTACATCTGGCTTACGTTCATCGGCTGTTTCACCATCCATTTTTGTACCCGCAATCGCAGGGATATCCAATGGGCTTGGTAAATAGTCAACAATCGCATCCAACAATGGTTGAACACCCTTGTTCTTAAATGCAGTACCACACAATACTGGGTTAAAGTTCTGACCAATCGTACCCTTGCGGATTAACTTTTTAATGGTTGCAACATCTGGAATATTTCCTTCCATGTACGCTTCCATAATATCATCATCCAAGGTCACAACTTCTTCAATCAGTTTGTCATGCAATTCCTGGGCTTTTTCCTTCAATTCCTCTGGAATTTCTGTGATTTTTGGTTCTTTACCCATATCATCTTCCCAAACGATTGCACGCATTTCAATAACGTCAACAACGCCACGGAAATCAGATTCTGCACCAATTGGGAAATTCACAACCAATGGATTTGCACCCAAACGTTCACGAATCATATCAACACAGCGGAAGAAATTACCACCGATACGATCCATCTTGTTAATAAAGCAAATACGTGGAACCGCATAACGGTCAGCCTGACGCCATACAGTTTCTGTCTGCGGCTGCACACCAGATACAGATTCAAAAACCGCAACAGCACCGTCCAACACGCGCAATGAACGTTCTACTTCCATTGTAAAGTCCACGTGCCCCGGTGTGTCAATCAAGTTAATACGATGATCACGCCAGAAGCATGTTGTTGCCGCGGACGTAATTGTAATACCACGTTCCTGTTCCTGGGCCATCCAGTCCATGGTTGCGCCACCATCGTGCACTTCACCAATTTTGTATGTTTTACCCGTATAGAACAAGATACGTTCAGAAGTTGTTGTTTTACCCGCGTCAATATGGGCCATAATGCCAATATTGCGGTACATATGTAAAGGTGCGGTTTTTCCGACTGACATTGTATCTTTCCTTTGCCTTTGTATTTATTACCAACGGAAGTGAGCAAACGCCTTGTTCGCTTCTGCCATTCTGTGTGTATCCAATTTCTTCTTGAACGCGCCACCCTGACCATTCAAGGCATCACGCAATTCTGCGAATACGCGATCTGTCATATTACGTTCACCGCGTTTACGCGCGAACATAATCGCCCAACGAATCGCCAATGTCTGCTGACGTGCGGCACGCACATCACATGGAACCTGGTATGTCGCACCACCAACGCGGCGACCTTTTACTTCTACAGATGGTTTCAACGCATCAATTGCCTCTAAGAACAAATCCAATTCATCTTTACCGTCTTTGGCCAATGCTTTCAACTTCTCCATTGCACCATAAACAATATTTTCGGCAACTTCTTTTTTACCATCCCACATAACATTATTAATAAATTTTGCAACAACCAGATTGTTATACTTGGAATCTGGCAAGATTTCACGTTTTGTTGCAGCCTTACGTCTTGACATTTCACTTTTCCTTTTGTCACTTCACCTGTTATTAAAACAGATTACTCACGCACATTACATGCGTGTGGTTAACTTAATTATTTCTTTGTTTTGGCACCATACAAAGAACGCCCCTGCTTACGCGCATCAACACCCTTAGTATCCAAGACACCACGGATAATATGATACTTCACACCAGGCAAGTCCTTTACACGACCACCACGAATCATAACAACGCTATGTTCCTGCAGGTTGTGACCTTCACCAGGAATATAAGCAGTTACTTCGCGGCCATTAGCCAGTTTTACACGGGCAACCTTACGCTGCGCCGAATTAGGTTTTTTCGGTGTTGTCGTATAAACACGTGTACACACACCACGCTTCTGTGGGTTTTCCATCATGTCAGGCGCAGTACTTTTTACTACGACTTTTTTACGAGGTTTCCGAATCAGTTGGTTTACTGTTGGCATTCAAAATCTCTTTGTTTCTTTCTACCTGTTTTACTCTGCACAAAAGCCACCTTATCAGACTTATTTCAACGACTTAACATCGGATTATAACCCTGAAACATTAGGCGGTTTCCTGTGTATCTTACTCTCCTTAATTACACGGAAAGCGAACATACTATAATCACAGCCCCTTAAATTGTCAAGGAAAATCTGGGAAATAATCTTAACAAAAACGCTTGAAACACGCGTATTTTTGGGATTTTAGGAAAAATATAAAATTGACAAAACAAAAGCCTGTACAAATCATTAAAAAGACCCACCAATCGGCGGGTCCAAAACTAAAAATCGACACCAAAAACCATTTCAAACCTCATCGGTTCTTTATCAAAACTGTGCACAACATCTTTTGAAGTATATACACCTATATACTTGGTCGGGTCAAAATTATAGTTCACACCAACGCCAAATCTTAACCGTTCACCATCATAGTATTCATCAAACAAATCGAAATCGAACATCATCTCGCCTACAACATTCCAATTTTGATTCAATATATACTGTCCCTGCATACCAACCGTCATCGCCCATGCATCAAAAGTATCACTTGGCAAATCATCATTCAAATAATCCAACTGAACAACCCCAACAACCGTCCAACCATCTGTCATACGACCAACACGTGCCCCGGCGGTCCAATTATACGCAACCGTCTGCAAATTATCCCGCGTGTCATATAATTGCTTTACATCACCATAAATCTCGGCATAATGCTGACCTTCGTTCCACAAATCCCAATCAAATCCAAATTCCAGATCATTCCACGACCATTTGCCAAATTCCGGATGATCCGATGAATCATACGAACCGCTGGTCGCCACATGAATTGCAAATGCATCAGAAATACCATAACCAAATTCATCCGCCATAACAAATCGTTCAAACTTAGTATCAAATTCAACTGGTTGCAAAATATTATAAAAGCGCCCAGCAGCCGGATTGTACAGCGGATTACCATTTATTACATTCGCCGCATCCGCACCACCAATTGTCACCCCCAGCACACCAATAAAAAAACATGATATTTTTTTCATATCAAACTCCTTTCTTTCGCAAAATAATTTTAAACAATAAAAAAAACATATAAACAGGAACGTAATCCAACATAAATACACATTGACAACAAACACAACATAGGTCACAATCCCAACAAAAAAAAGGTATAAATAATGCAAAAAACAGAATTGATCTACGGATACACTTCACTCTGCAACGGCTGTACAAAACATTGTGAAACCGGAATCACAATACAAAACCGCACGATATACCGCCCCGTAATAAACAACAAAATAATTTACGATTACACCATTCACAAAAGATACATGTCAGAATATCATGACACAATCTCATTCAGTGCCACCAGCGCAGAAAATGAATTATACTTTCTAACCAGATATTGCGCATATAACTGCCCGAATAAACCACTGGCAAAAACAAGATAAAAAAATCATGGAATTATATCACGGCACAGTTATTCAAAACCTGAACACAATTACGCCACAATACGACGGACACGAAAAAACACCATATATTTTCGCAACACCAAATTTCGCATCTGCCTTACGTTATATAACATCACAAAAAAGCAATCTATATTTTGGGATTGAAAATAACACCGCAATAATCGTAGAGAAATTTCCTGGCGCATTTGAAAAAACATATCGCAACGCATCCGGAACAATCTATGTACTTCCACCACACAATTTTCAATTAACCAAATTCAAAAACCGTATTGAATATACCACAACAAAACCAACAACACCAACATCATCAATAAAAATAGAAAATACCGCTGAAAAATTGTTATACGCAGAATCCAAGGGAATTATTAAAATATACCGCTATCCACACACACCAAAAAACTATATCTGCTTTGACGAAAACATATTTCACAAAATAAAACGATTCTTTTATAAAAACTTTTCAAACATTCTAAAATAACACCAGTTATTATCTACTATTTTTTATCTTGCGCCATGCATTATGGTTTTTTTTATGTTCTTCATAATCACGCGAAAACCTATGCCCACCACGTCCATCCGCAACAAAGAACAAAAAATTTGTTTCCGCCGGGTTCAAAACCGCACGAATCGCCCCCTGCCCCACATTGGCAATCGGTGCCGGCGGCAGCCCCTTGTTCCGATATGTGTTATATGGGCTTTCCATCTTCAAATGACCACGCAACAAAGGTGCCCCCTGCATATCCCCCAAACCATTTGTCAGTGCATAAACCACTGTTGGATCGGCCTGCAAACGCATTCCCTTGTTCAAACGGTTCAGATAAACACTGGCCACAATTGGCATTTCACGCACCAACGGCGTTTCCTTTTGCACAATAGATGCCAACGTTATAACATCCCCCCACGTCTTTAATGGCTTTGGTAATCGACGACTGGTACGATTCCAAGACTCTTCTATCCCCTGCATTTTTTTTCGCATCAACTCCAGCAACGCCAACCGCCGTGTACCACGCGCCACCGTATAAGTATCCGGAAACACCATCCCATCTTTCAAATTACATACCTGCGCTTTATCACCCACTTCACACTCAACTGGACCGCTTAATGACGCAGATTGCAACAACAAATTCTTAATCTGCTTAATCGTCAATCCTTCGGGAACAACAATCGTAGTTGAAGCAACCCGACCTTTCACCAACATATCCGCAATACGCCACACACTGGCACCACGTGGGATATCATATTGCCCCGACTGAATCCGCCCCCCTTTGATACGAACAACCTGTTTAAACAAAACATCCGAATCAATTAATTTTTGTTTTGCCAACCTGTTTGCAACACCTGTCACCGAATCACCACGTACAACATCAAACATAACCGGCACACGCACAGTTGAATGTACACCAAAAACATATAACATTGCGCAAAAAACAATCAACACAGGCGCAACAATCATTTGAATCAAAACATGCTTTGGGAAAAATTTTCTTAGTTTTGGCATAACCACTAAATTATTACAGATAAAAAAGAATTTGCAAATTACAAATTTACGCACATCAGAAAATATTGACAACCGCAAAATTTTACCCCAATATCACATTATGACAAAACAAAGGAAAGAAAAATGACAACATTTGAAATCGTAAAAAGCATTATTGTAAAAAAAGGCTACATGCCTGCCCATATGGTAAAACAAGATACAAACCTGTTTAATCACATGAAGACCTATGACATCCTGGATATCGTATCAGAATTACAGGAAATGCTTAACACACCAATCCAAGAAAAATATTTAACCAATGTTTTCACAGTACGCGATTTAATCCGCGCATACCAATCACAATCACGCGCCAACCTGGCCCAGGATTTGAAATTAACATATAACCAACTGCGCACATTGGTACCAACACGTGAAAAACAGATAAAATTCCGCACACGCTAAAAAATCCCCACCTTTTTGTGGTGGGGATAATATTTTTTGACTTTTTTGATTGACAAACTATCATTTTGGTCTATATTATTATCATAATAAAATCAAAATTTTCAAAGGAAAACAAATGACAAATTACGAAATTAAAGACATCTATGATATTGCAACTGCGTTTATCACAGACAAAAACACAATCGTAAAAGCAGAAACATCAGAAAAAGAAATCAAATACACATTCACCAGACAAGGCTTGGCCAAATATCCATACACCTTAACTATCAGCGCCATACGCAAGGCACCAATATGGCAACAAGAAGCCAGCGCACACCCAATGTCTGACGGTCGCGTGTACACAGAAACAAGAAGATTCAAAAAAAAGAATTACGGCACAATCAACCTGTCAACCCAAGAAACTTACAGCATCTGCTGCGAGCCCGTAACAATAGGAAAAAGCCTATTAAACTACGAAACAAAACACGAAGTTGGCAGCGCCCTGGACAAAACACAATGCGATTTAAAACGCGCCATCACACGTTTTAAATCACAAAAATTCTTTAAAATTGTCGACCTGGCCGAAAAACGTATTGCTGGAAAAATCGAAACCAGCGACAATTCAAAGCAAATATTCGATATGATTTTCCGTTTAAAAGCAAAACAAAAATAAAAAAAACCGCCAATCGGCGGTTTTTTTTGCATTATTAAATTTTTTTCAAAACAACTGATGCATTTGTTCCACCAAAACCAAACGAATTACTGATTGCAACATCAACCTTGCGTTCTTTGGCCTTATGTGGCACCAGGTCAAAATCACCAACCGCATCTTCCGGATCGTCTAAATTAATTGTTGGCGGCACAACACCATCACGAATAGCTAAAACGCAGAATATCGCTTCAACAGAACCAGCCGCCCCCAACAAATGCCCCGTCATTGATTTTGTCGACGACATAGAAACCGGCACACCTGCAAACAATGTTTGCACCGCCGCCAATTCACCCACATCCCCCAGACCCGTCGATGTCCCATGCGCATTCACATAATCCACATCTGATGGATTCAGAGCTGCATCTTTTAATGCAGATTCCATCGCGCGCATACCACCTTCGCCATTTGGTGCCGGCGCGGTAATATGATACGCATCACCCGACATACCATATCCGGCAACTTCGGCATAGATTTTCGCACCACGCGCAACCGCATGTTCATATTCTTCCAGAACCAAGATACCTGCACCTTCGGCCATGATAAAACCGTCACGATTTTTATCCCATGGACGTGATGCGCGTTCCGGTTCATCATTACGCGTACTTAATGCACGCATCGCTGAAAATCCGGCCAACCCAATACGACCAACCGCACCTTCTGTACCACCACAAACCATAATATCTGCATCACCATATTTAATCATACGTGCCGCCTCACCAATAGAATGCGCACCGGTCGCACATGCCGTCACCACAGAAATATTTGGTCCCTTCAATCCATATTTAATTGAAATATTACCTGCAGCCATATTAATAATCCCTTTTGGAATAAAGAACGGACTGACACGACGCGGCCCACCATCATGCAATTCAACACAATTATCATAAATCGTATTCAGTCCACCAATACCACTGCCAATCGATACACCAATACGTGTCTTATCGCCTTCATATTTATCCAGCCCAGCATCTTTAATCGCCTCGTCTGCCGCAACCAAACCATATAAAATACATTTATCCAATTTACGTTGTTCACGCGGTTCAACAACCGCATCAAAATTACATTGCCCTTCCCCTATTCCAACTTCTGGAATCCCTGCAATCTGTGATGCCAAATCAGAAACCTCAAAAGAATCAATTTTTTTTACACCTGATTTACCGGCCAAAATATTTTTCCACACATATTCAACCCCCGTCCCCAACGGCGAAACAATCCCCATACCGGTAATAACAACTCTTCTCATAATTTATATTCCTTTTTAAATATTAAACATAAACTAACATACGCAGACAATAATAAACAATATTCATAAAAAATACAGCAAAAAAATCCGCCAGACATACGTCTGACGGACAAAATACAAATCATAAAACAAAATTAATTCTTTTTGTTTTCTTCGATGTACTTAACTGCATCACCAACTTTTTCCAATTTAGCTGCTGCATCATCTGGGATTGTGATATCGAATTCTTTTTCAACTTCCATAACGAATTCAACAACATCCAAAGAATCTGCACCCAAATCATTAACGAATGCTGCTTCTTCTGTAACTTTTTCTTCTGGCACACCCAGTTTTTCAGCTACGATTTTTTTTACTTTTTCAAAAGTTGTCATATCTTTTTCCTTTGTTTTTGTTAAATAGTTTGGTCCTTACCATGACCGTTGTTACAGTGTACGCTATCATTTTATGGCATGCGTGTCAAGAATTTATAACAAACAATAACAAAGTTGACAAAAAAAACTAATAAACATCTTCTGCCAAAACTTCATCTAATAAACTGTTCAAATTCGCGCGATAATCTTCCCTGTCTGACGCCCAAACAACCTGGCGCATCAAAAACTTATAAACATCATCCATTGTTAAATTTGGAATACCTGCATCCATTGCAACGCGCCGCCACGCAGTACGCGGATCAATCAAATGCACACCGCCACGTCCTGGAAACACCCATTGACCATCCTGTGGCAAATCTTGCAGCAAAACAATCGCCCTGTCTGACAAAGGTCTTGCATTCCACATATCATGGTTAAAATCTAAATCCTCCCACGCCATTGAAAATATTTTTGACCGTGGCGCAAAACCATAAATCAACATATAGAAAGCCGAACGCAACACTGGATCAACAACCCTATCAATTGCGGCAACCAAGCGACGAAACCCTGCCCGATTTAACGGACGCACACGGCGGTTTTGTTGAATTTTTTTTAACCCTGCAACCGGATTAGACTTCGTATACCCCATTTCAACCGCATAATTAAAAACACTTTGCAGAAACTCCTGCATACGTGCGGCTATCGCACTACCTTTTATTTTCGATATAACATTCTGCACATCATCAGGCAATACTTCAGAAATCTTTTTTTCGAACAATTCTGGCAAATGACGATTAATTGCGCGCACCAACTTCACATGCGAATCCTCGCTGCGTCGCACCTTGTTTTCCAGATACAAATCCAAGAACTGCTTAAACAAAATACGTTTACGACGAATCGGGGGACGCTTCATTGCAGTATCTAATATTGTCGGCACTGCACTGCGCGCATCTTCTATATCCATCTGTGGATAGTTTCCGATTAAAATCCGTTTATCTTTACCGTGCACACGTTTACGCACAAAGAAAGTCTTAATACCACGACTGGTAATATACATACGCAAACGCGGTTCTGACACATCCTGAACAACATCAAACCCACGACTTGGTGTCGGCAGATTATCCAAGATATACGGATTAAAATAGAATTGGTGCGCCATTGGTCACCCCCTTCTTTTTATTATATTATTTTACATTTTGAAATTTATCGGCCCAAAAAGTTCCCAAACGATTACGCACTTCCTTCAACTCGTCATACATACGCCAAAATCTATCATGCTGGAACCAGCGCGGACAATTTTTATCACACTGTCTTTCAAAGAATTTTTCACAATAGTGTATATTATATTCTGGCACCCAGCCAATTTTACGTCCCGTAGTTTCTCTGACCATACACTTTACATTACTACCTTCAAACGTTTTTGAAACCTGACGGTGTCGAAAATCACGTTCCTTGATCAACAAATCACGTTTTTCACACAACTCTCTATACTCTTTCCAATCCGCCATCATCTGACCAAAAGGCGTTTTAATAACATAATTATACATACTCATATCATCTTACCCTTTATTCTTTACGATACTTTTAATGCATTAATAAACCCAGACTGTGGAATTTCTACATTACCAAAGGAACGCATGCGTTTTTTACCCTCTTTCTGTTTTTCCAGCAATTTACGTTTACGTGTAATATCCCCCCCATAGCACTTTGCCGTCACATCTTTACGATATGCCGCAATAGTCTCTCTGGCTATAATTTTTCCACCAATCGCTGCCTGCAGTGGAATTTTGAATTGATGTCTTGGGATTAAATCTTTTAATTTTTCAACAATCTGTCGCCCACGCTTTTCAGCAAAAGACCGATGACACATAAAGGACAAAGGCTCTACATTTTCTTCGTTCACCAAGATATTAACCTTGACTAAATCAGATGCCTGATAACCATACACGACATAGTCAAAAGATGCATATCCCGACGAAATAGATTTCACCCGATCATAAAAATCAAATACAATTTCCGCCAACGGCAACTGATAGACCAAAACCGCGCGATTACCAACATACGAAATATTTTCCTGCACCCCACGCCGTTCTGAACACAGTGACATGATACCCCCCATATACTTATCAGGCATCATAATCGTTGCACGCACCCATGGTTCTTCGATTGACGCGATTCGTGTTGGCTCTGGCATATCTGCTGGATTTTCCAAATCAATCACAGAACCATCACGCATATGAATTTTGTACAGCACACTTGGCACCGTATTAATCAGATTCAAATTAAATTCACGCGCCAATCGTTCACTAATAATTTCCATATGCAACAGGCCCAAGAAACCGCATCGCAACCCAAACCCCAGCGCAGACGATTTTTCCACTGTGAACATAAACGACGCATCATTCAGCGCTAATTTTTCTGCACTTTCACGGAATGTTGGATAATCATCTGCCTCGACCGGAAAGAACGAAGAAAACACCACCGGCACAGACGGTTTAAAACCCGGCAGCATTTCGGAATTTTCACTGCGCGCATCAATAATAGTATCACCAACCTTGCAATCATGAATTGTTTTCATACCCGTAATAATAAAACCGATTTCACCGGTACTTAACTTATCTACATTGACCATTTTTGGGGTAAAGTACCCAATTTTATCCACAACATATTCCGCGCCTGTTGCCATAAACTTAATCTTTTGACCACGGCTCAACGTACCATCAACCACACGCACTAAGATCACAACACCCAAATATGAATCATACCAAGAATCGACCAACAACGCGCGCGTCGGTGCATTTTCATCACCCGATGGTGCCGGCAATTTATTAACAATTTCTTCCAACAATTCTGGCACACCATCACCTGTCTTGCCAGAAACAGCCAACGCTTCATCCGCATCCAATCCAATAACATCTGCAATTTGTTCACGCGTACCCTGAACATCACTGGACGGCAAATCAATCTTGTTCAGCACCGGCAACATTTCCAAATCATTATCCAGCGCCAAATATGCATTTGCCAACGTTTGCGCCTGAACCCCCTGGGTTGCATCCACCAGAACCAGTGCCCCTTCGCACGCAGCCAACGAACGCGACACCTCGTACGAGAAGTCCACATGCCCCGGCGTATCCATTAAATTCAGTTGATATTCCTGACCATCTTTGGCCTTGTAATTCAAACGAACGGTCTGCGCTTTAATCGTAATACCACGCTCGCGTTCAATATCCATAGAATCCAGCACCTGTGCCTTCATCTCGCGCGATTGCAGACCACCTGTAAACTCAATCAATCTGTCCGACAGCGTTGATTTACCATGATCAATATGTGCAACAATTGAAAAATTACGGATATTAGACTGCTTCATACAAACTCACCTATACTTTACCACGCATATACTAGTATACGATTGCCGCATTCGCAAGGTGATTTTTTACAATTTTTTTTCCATCAATCTATTTGCGCAAATCTGCAGATACCCATTTTTAGCATAGAAATTTTTCGCCTGCACCGTGGCACGTGCATTCAGCGTCACACGTTTTGCCCCCTGACCACGCGCATAATCTTCGTACGCCTGCAACAGCGCACTGCCAATCCCCTGACGTTGATAACGTTTATCAACAAAGATTCGGTCAACACGCCCTGCACTATCAATCATATGTCCCAAAACAAACCCGTGAACAAAACTATTATTTTCGGACACAAACATAGTATAACCATCACGATTTACCAAATCCCGAATCGTATAATAGATAAATTCTGCATCACCAACAGATGTGTTGGCTATCTTATAGCAATCCAATCGCATATCGTCCGAAACATTCAAGACACGACGAATCATTTTACATTTCCAAATTATTCAACAGTTCATCAATTTTTGCGGCCTTTTCCAATGTGTCATCATATTGGAATTTTATATCCGGCACATATTTTTGATTCATACGCGCCGCCAACTCGAATCGGACCATGCGCGTAATTGAATCCAACCGTTTCTGAACCGCATCAATATCCGTATTACGCGTATAATAGAACAATCGCACAAATTGCAGCCCCCCATGCGCCACACTGCCAACCAAGGACACACCCGAAACATACGCATCTTCACCCCAGTTATCGCGCAGGATTTCCGCAACCAACGTTTGCACCTTGGCTGCAACGCGCTCACCACGATTTGAATTAAATTGTCTTTTTGCCATTTTTAATCTTTTTTTGTTATGATATTGTATTGTAAAGTACAAGATATTAATTTACAATCAAGAAAAATTTGCAAAAACACAGGGAAATGGGGATGAAATTTTCAGAATATATATTACAGAAATCCGAATCGCGCGGCTATTCATGGTTGGTATTTTTCTTAACGATATGTGAATCAATATTTCTATTTGTTCCACCCGAAGTATTCATGACCCCACCAATCATCGCGAACAAGAAACGCGCCCTGCCAATAACGATTGCGGCGTCCCTGGGGTCAATTGTTGGCGGCGCAATCGCATATTTAATTGGTCTGTGGCTGTACGATTCGGTTGGCGTATGGTTGATTGAAACATTTTCAAACCCTGAATTAATTGAAACGGCCATAAAACCAATGTTCAGTAAATATGGGATATTAATAATCGTCCTGACGGCGGTCACACCAATACCATACAAATTGCTGGCAATATGGTTGGGATTCATTGGGTATCCAATACTATTATTTCTGGCGATATCGGCCATTTTCCGCACCGGGCGTTTTGCAATTATCGCAACATTGCTGTATTTTTTCCAAGAACGCGCCAACGCAATCGTAAAAAAATATTTCTGGCCAATAACCATCGGGGCAATTGCCGCGGCAATACTGGGCATCGGCCTAATCAGTTTATTCTAAATCCACCCCACCAAACGGTGGGTATTTTTTTACCTTGCCCCCCTTGTCATTCCCGCACAGGCAGCAACAAGGCTATTCAGTTTCCTTGTTTTTCCAATACGCTATATTTCTTTCTAAATCATCCGCTAAATCAATCCATTTGGGGTTCATCGTTTCAATCAAACGGTATTTCCACGCACAATCGCATTATTAATGTATTTATCATGTTCAAAATAGCCTAAATTATAAATGCTTTTTCTTTTGTATATCCGTCGTCTAATCCCATTTTGTGTTCATACATACGACGTTCCAGATTATATGTAACATCAACATAAGTTGCTTTGGCACGCACATCAAATAAAATATAAACCCAAAAATTATAATCCTTCATAACATAAAAACGCTAGATTTAATATTTTAATTTTCCAGGTCCCTATTCCCGCCTGCGCAGGAATGACAAAACAAAACAAAACAAAACAAAACAAAAAACAAACAGAATCCCAAACAAAAAAACCGGGTAAAAACCCGGTTTATATATTCATTTGAAATGTTATTCCATAATAGATTCCCATTTCAAACCTTTAGTTACATTATCATATACCAATGCACATGTTGCAGTACCATTTTCACAAGCTTCAGGCACATTCATCTTTGCAACCGGTGACAAAGACGCACGTGTAACCGATATCTTACCGTCTGCTTCAGAAACAGCAGATACATATTCACCTGCGACAGCAGTATCTGCAACATCCAAAGCAGCGATTTTCGCATCCGCCGCTGTACCTGCCGCAGTAATCGCATCCGCTTCTGCCTGATCAGCATAAGCCTTGGCATCTTCCAACGCCTTATCGGCCTTTGCTTTTGCATCTGCTGCCGCATCAGTCTTCGCAGTTTCAATCGCCGATGTCAAAGTTGTGTTCTGCTGTGAAACAACACTTTCCAACACATCAACTTCGCCCTGTGCTTTATTTGCTGCTGTCTGTGCCGCTGCAGCTTCTGTAACAACTTCTTTAATAGCCCCAACAACTGTAGTTGCATCTGTTCCCATATTGGCTGATGTCACAGTACCCAAATTAGTTTCAACTGTCTGAATCTTATTTGCAACAGAGCCCTCTGCCGAGGCGTTATTCATGTTTTGAATTGTCTGATTTATTTCAGTTTTTGCTGAATTGATTTGTGCCGCTATAGAACCAGTCACATCTGTACCACCCATCAAAGTACCAATATCACTTTCTGTACCACCAACACGATCCTCCAATTCTCCAACACTAACACTCAAACCGTCAGATACTTGCTTTAATTCATTGTCAATCATACTGTATGTCGCTTTGGCAGACAAATATTTTGTATCATCTTCTTTCGTTGTGGCATCTTGAACTTTCGCATTCTGAATCATATTACCAACAATTTGTTTTTCATTCAACGCATCCTGCAAACCAGAAACCTTACCAATCGAAATTGAATCTACAACCGCATCTGTAATCTTACCTGTCGTTCCAGTAACCGCACCATTTTCCTGTTTAACAGTCAACACAACCTTTCCATCTTCAGCAACTGAACCATTTAATGCATTAATTTTACCATCAATCTGGTCAGAAACAGACCCTGCGCCAGAACCTGCAACCGTCCCCAACTTTGTATCCAAGGCTTTAACAGCTTCCGTCAAGTTCTGTGCATTTTTTGCGATCTGCGCATCTGCAAATGACACATCACCAGTACGTGTTGTAACATAATCAGTTGATGCGATTTCTGCGCGTGCCGCGGTCACCGCCATAATTGCAACCAAAGATGCAGTTAATATTTTTTTCATGTTTTCCTTCCTTTCTTTTTGTTTTATTGTTCTCTTTCTCTTCGAAACCTATTTTATCATAAAATGCGAATCGCTGTCTATAATAAAATTTCCTAATTTTGTTTTTTTAACGTCCGGCAATATTTTCCCACGCATATGTGACCTGGTCACCCTTTTGCGTGGCGGTCAATACATACATACCGTCTTCGGTACGGGTCTCGTATGCCGGAACCTCAAACTTCTTCTCCAACGTTGTCGACAAATCCTTAATCTTGGCAACTGACAATTCACCATCGTTAATTGTTGCATTCGTCACCGCACCGGCCGCAATTGTACCGGCCGTCACCGCATTCTGTGCCAAGTTTCCAGCCTCAACCGCACCGGCGGCCAAATTTCCCGCAACAACTGCACCATCTGCAATCGTCCCTTCGGTCACTGCATCCGCCGCAATTTTACCGGCGGTCACTGCATTTGCCCCCAATTTATCAGATGTCACGGCACCGTCATTAATCTTTTCCGTCGTAACCGCAGAATCCGCAATCATACCTGTTCCAATACTTTTTGATGCAATTGAAATATTACCAGACGCATCTATAACAATAACACCATCCGCACTGGTCAATTTCACCTGTTTTGCATCCAATGCCGCCTGCAGTCCATCAACCTGGGAAATCGCAATTACCGGGATATCAGACGCCACCAACGCCGCACGTGTCACGGTAATAACACCATTTTCCTGGGATACAGATTTAACAAATTCTTTGGCAACTGGTTCGTCAACATTTTTAAGTGCCGCGATACGATCAACAACCGATGTGTCACCAACTTTATCTTCCAGTGCACCAATTCTAACACCATGTCCTGCAACCGTACCCTGCAAACCAGTACCACCGGTACCATCTTCACCGGGACCAACACTACCCAAATCTTCGGTCAACTTCTTAATTTGGTTATCTGTATACGCCTTGGCATCTGTCAACTTCTGTGTTGCCGCCGTCTGCGCTTCGAACAATTTATCCGCCGCATCTTTTGAATAAACATCGGCAATATTGGCCTTTAAATCAATATTTGCCTGCAATGCATTATCCGCAGATTCACGTGCTGTTTTTTCAGCCGCGATTGCTGTTTCATTCGCAGCAACCTTAACATTTGTTGCATCTAATGCAGTCTGGTCCGCTTTCAGGTCAATATTCGCCTGCAAATCCGTTTTTAACTTAGAAATCGACCCCTCTCCATTTCCATTCAAGACCTTAATTTCACCTTCTGCATCACCAACACGCTGATCCAATGCGTTAACAGACAACTGCAAACCATTAGAAACAGCAGTCAATTGATTATCAATCGCCGCATATGTTGCCTTGGCTGACAAATATTTATCATCCGCTGCCTGCGTCGTCGTATCTGTTGCATTTTCCGATAACACCATATTAGACGCAACCTGCATATCCTTTAATTCCAACTCTAATTTATCATTTAAATATTCCGTAGAAACAACGGCCGCTTTTGCCGTACCGACAGACACCAGTCCCAACAACAGGGTAAAAATTCCCGCGGTCAATTTTCTCATACTAAATCCCTTCCTTCCTTTCGTATGGTGCATTATATCATATTTACCCGAATCGCGTAAAGCAAAAATATAAATTTTTTTACAAAATGATAAAAAAAGGAGCAGATTACCCACCCCTTTTTTTATATCAGAATCACATTCTGTTAATTACAAAGACAATGCCAATTCCATCCAGTATGGCTGTCCAGACCCATCAACCGACAAAACGCACTTTTCATTTGCACAGTTTGCGTTTGGCTTTGGGATTGCATAACCTTGGACAGTTGTCTTAGCAGTATTCGCAACCGAACCAGCCTCAGTATCTGCAGCGTTCAACTTTGCAATCGCATCCTGATTTGCTTTTACTTCTGTATCTTTCAATGATGTCACAGATGTTGACACATCCCCAATCATTGCAACCACAGTTTTACCATCGGCAACTGTACCAATCTTTGCCTCGATTTTATCATCTTCTGTTTCGGCATAACTTTTTGCCTGTGCCAGAATACCGGTTGTCTCATCGGTCAAACCTTCAATCGCTTCCTTATTCCCTGTCGCGATTGTATATGTCGCCGCCAAACCAGTTGCTTCATTATCAACTTTACCTGCCAGACTTGTTAAATCAGACGCATCTGCCTTACCCTGCAATGCAGTATCTAAGCCCTGAACCTGTGTCTGCTGAATAACCGCATTTGCAATTTTATATGCAACAGAACCTTGCTTTGATGCATCCACATCGTTCAACAAAGCGATATCAGATTTATTCGTCGCAACATCCTGTACCAATGTCGCAACACCATCCACACCACTTTCACCACCCAACATGTTGATTGCTTGAGTATTTGCAGCAATATCTTCACTCTGTTTCTTATCAACGCCAGCCTGAGTCGTAACAAACTGATTGTAAACAGATGTATCTAATTTGAGCCCCAATGCAGATTCCACACCCTGTGCAGCAGTCTGCGCATCAGCTTTGGTCTGATAATCCTTTGCAACATTTGCTTCTAAAGCTACAACGTCCTGAGAAACTTTACCAACCTTAGCTTCAACATAGCCTGTTGAAGCAACGCTAACCGGTTTCGCTTCCCCTTCTGCCATTGCAGCGCCAGATGCCGTCATCAGAATTGCCGCCATAACGCCTGAAAACATAATATTTTTAACTTTCATTGTCTTTCCTTTCTTTTCTTTCTTTTTTTTAATTACGCCACATTCATTATGACGGCGAATTTAAGTTTTGTATTACTGCGCCTGTGGTTGCACCGTTGTCAAAGACACTGGCTGTCCATTAGCACCCAAAATCTGAATTGGCGCATATGATACCGCACCTGTTTCAGTAAAGTTTACCAAATAAGTACCTGGCTGTTTGATATTAGAAACCTTCATCGCAACTTCATCTTTTGTCGCCAAATCATCCAGGTCACCAGAATCCGCCTTACCTGCCAACGCAGTTTTAATCGCAGCCTGGGTCATTGTACCATCTGTCGCATCACCTTCGGCTCCATACAACTTTGTCAAACCTTCTGTTTGTGCCGTACCAACATTATATGTCGTATTATTATCAGTTGCACTAATCGTGTAAACACCATCTGCAAAATTGACAGAAACACTTTCTGAACCCGAAACAACATTCGCCGCGGTCAAAGTATTCTGTTTCTTTCCTAATTCCGTATCAACCTCATCCTTGGTGTAAACATCTGCAGAATTTGCCTTTAACGCAATATTTTGTGTATTTTCTGCAACCTGTTTTACCAAACCAGAATTCTCATCACCAACTGCGATTTGCAATTTTGAAACTTTGGTCACAATACCTTCATCGACACCTTCTACACCCTGCAGGGTATCAACCACCTTGTCCAACTCTTCGATATCTTTTTCAGCATTGGTGACGCGTGTATCTAATGCACTTGTAATTGCATGTACAACACCACCTGTCACCAGACCAGTATTACCTTCTGCAACTTGCCCATCTGCTGTCACTGTGATTTTATTATCAGCAACAGAAACATAACCTTCGCCCTCATATTCGGTATTATTGTCGGTAATTGTATAAACACCCGTTTGGTCATTAAATGAAACAGCATTACCATTAATGGCCGAACCTGTTAATTTCTTATTAACTTCTTCTTTAGTTGCCAAATCAGACAAATCAACATCAATTTTATTATCTTCGGAAATTGTCACATTACCTTCTGCAACCAACTTTGCCTGCAATTTAGCATCTGCATAGTCTTTTGAAATCAAAGACACATCTGCTGCTGCACTGGCCGCCCCACAAACTGTGGCAAAAATTGCCGCCGCAAAACCCGAGAACATTACATTTTTAATTTTCATCTTTCCTTCCTTTCCTTTTTATGGTCTTACCGACCTATTTTGTTTACTTCAAAATCTCTACTGATAACCAGGTAACATTTCCTTCCGCATCAACACTCATCAACAGTGTTTCACCCGGTTTCGGCATTCTACCTGCAATCTTTTCCAATGTGACCGCATCAGGTTGAATCTGGTCTGCAGCAACTGAATCCTTGGTTGCCAACACCCCCAATTCATCCGTCTTGGCATAACCACCCAGCTCGGATTCAGTCACAAAATCCGCAGTTGCTGTTGTAATCGCACCCTGAACTGCTTCTGCATCTTGATAACCTGCCCCCTTAATAGCAGCAATATCAGCAGTATTCGTACCAACCTGGGTCTGCAATTTTGACAAATCGCCGGCAACAGAATTAACCTTGGTCACAGCTGTATCCGCAATAGTCTGCGCAACCGCAATCGAAGGAAACTTCTTCGCCTTGTCCTCTGTTGTCATTTCTGCCAATTCTTCTTCTGTAATTGTCGAAACCTTATTTGCCGCATCTTCCTTGGCATCCAATTTAGCCAGGAAACCATCAATCGCATTCTGCAATTCTGTCAAAGCAGACACATCCGCCTTGTTAGACTGCAGGGCGTTTATCGCCTGATTTATACTCTGCAAACTTTCCGCCGTCAAATAATCACCAGATGCCTGCTTCTTTGCAATTTCTGCTAACAAATCTTCCTGTAAATCTAATAATTCTTGACTGGTGGCCAAACCATCAATTGATGGAATTTCTGGTGCATCAACTAAATCATTAAATGAACCAGTCGTCGCAACAGTTGCCAACCCTGAAATATTTTCTGCCGGCAATTTATTTTGCTCATTAATAACTGGATGTTTACCCTGCAACCCATGATACAATTCATTAATCGCCGGGATTGCCAACTTCTGATTTGTTTCCAACTCTATCCATTGACCTGTATTATCTTGGGCATTCAACATATCACGCACTAATACCAAACGCCCATTCAACGTATTCAATCGATCTGCCAGCTGGTTATCTCGACTATAAAGGGTGTTATCCTTGGTATTAACATGCCCCACAACGCTTACTACCTGGCTATCAACGTATTCCTTGGTCGCATAACCATCTTCTGAATACGCCGCCCTAGAAGCCATGGCACAAAGTAAAGACACTAATAAAAGATTCTTTTTTCTCATTGCAAATTCTCTCACACTACTAAATTTATCCAATCCCAACAATTAAAAATAAACTTACCAGCCACCATCATCACCCCAATCGAAACCATCGCCACTAGAACCAGATGAGCTTACAGTTTTCCACGAATACGAACACGTTTCAGTTGTACAGGTTGCCACCAACATATAATCACCGATTGTTGTTGGTTTTGTTGGGTTTGCAATATACTTATCCGCCGACGAATACGCAGCAGACCCCAGCCCCTTAACCGCAACGTCCACACCATTAACCGCCAGCGTACCATTCGCACCACCTGGCACAACTGTCACAACAGCAGCATCCGCCTTGTCCAAAGAAGCCTGAACCCCTTCTGCCAAAGCCGCCTTAGCAACAGTCCCTGCTGCAATATTCGCACCATTCAGCTCACTTGCTGCGGTCAAATAATCACCTTTTGCCTGATATTTAGAATCCAGCGCCGACAACTGTTCAACGGTTGCATATCCCGACAAATCGATCGAACCACCAGTTGCCGCTTCCGCAATCTTCTGATCAACCTCAGCCTTGGTATAAACTTTGCCTGTCAATTCCGCCAAAGAATCCGACACCGTTTTCAAGCCAGCCGCCGTCGCATAATCACCCGACGCCTGCTTTTTTTCAATCTCAGTTTCTAACGCAGTACGCAATGCTGATAACTGATCACTTGTCACCAAATCAGACAGCTGCTCTGTTTTTGCATAATCTGTCAAATCAACATTCGCAGAAATCGTATTATCTTCTGAAATACTGATATTTGCCCCAGGCGTTAACTTATCCTGCTTATCCTGCAATTCTGCCTTGGTCGCTAAACCATCAATCGATGGCAATTCCGCCTTGGTCGCAAAAGTCTTTGCCGATTCCAATGTCACATAATTATCCGCAACAAATTGCTTAGTTGCATATGCATCCAAACTAGGAATATCAATCGCATTGATTGCATTCTGCAATCTTAACTCAACTGCATCCAATTCTGACTTCTTGGCATAATCATCACTAATTGTCTTTAATGACGCCTTTAACCCTTCAACAACCGATGCATCCGCCTTGTTAGTTTTTAACAACTCTATCGCTGCATTAATTTCCAACAAATCATCAGATTCTAACTTTGCTTCAATCGCTGCTTGCAACGCTTCCTGAACCTCTGCCAAGGCCGCCGTATCAACCAGACCATCAGTCGATGGCAATTCCGCCTTGGTCGCATAATCTGTCAAATCAACATCCGCAGAAATCACATTGCCAGAAATCGTAATATTCTGACCCGCCGTCAATTTATCCTGCTTTCCCGCTAAATCATCTTTTGTCGCCAAACCTGCTGTTGCTGAATCAATCGCCGTCTCAACCTGCCCTGCGGTCTGATACCCTGCTGCCTTAATCCCTGCAATATCTGTTTCCATACCTGAAATATCAGCCGATGTCACAAAATCACTGTCATTCTGCAACTGTGAAATTTTTTCTGGAATTGTCGGCGTGTCTTTCAAGCTGTTATAAGAACCCGTGGTTGCAACCGCAGCCAAATCAGTCAATTTAACATAACCATCCAAACTTGGTATAATAATTGCATTGATTGCATTCTGCAATCTTAACTCAACCGCGTTTAATTCCGACTTCTTGGCATAATTTTCAATAATCGAATCTACAGATGCACGTAATCCCTCTATGGCCACATTATCAACACCACCTGCCTGCAAACCTTCTACAACCACCTGCAAATCTTCCAACTGTTTAACCGTTGCATAATCGCCAGCCACCTGCTTGGCCGCAATCTCATCCTGCAAAGCCTTCTTTACATTCTGCAAATCTTCATCTTTTACAAACGTTGCAAAATCAGGAAGTTCACCATTTTTCACAAACCCAGTGGTATCAACAACAGACTTAATCACATTATTCTTAATTTCAATACCTTCACCTGCCGTCAAAGCACCTTGCTTTAATGCCAAGGCATCATCAACATATTTCTTGCTGACCAAATTTACAGTCGTAGTCGTCGCACCAGCAACACCGGACACAGCCATCAGAATAGCAGCCATAAATCCAGAAAAAGCAATATTCTTAACTTTCATCTTTCTTCCTTATCCCCTGCAAATTTTACTTAGTCAACCACAACATTAACCCATTCCGAAGTGCCATCAGATTTAGCCTGCAACATCATATAACCAGAAGTCGCTTCACCCGCCGCACCTAAATCCAACATACTTGGCACAACCTGACTCTCTGCACCCTTCTTAACATAATCCTCAGATGCCGTCGCAATCAAACCTTGAACCTGCGTCGCCGTCTGATAACCCGCTTTTTCCAACACCTGAACACGACCATCAATCGCTTCAACATCTGATACCGACGCTTTTTCAGCCAACGCAGAAACAATACCCTGAACATCCTCACTCAAAGCAAAAGTCTTTGCCGATTCCAATGTCACATAATTATCCGCAACAAATTGCTTAGTTGCATATGCATCCAAACTAGGAATATCAATCGCATCAATCGCATTCTGCAATCTTAACTCAACTGCATCCAATTCTGACTTCTTGGCATAATCATCACTAATTGTCTTTAATGATGCCTTTAACCCTTCAACAACCGATGCATCCGCCTTGTCAGTTTTTAACAACTCTATCGCTGCATTAATTTCCAACAAATCACCAGATTCTAACTTTGCATCAATCGCCGCTTGCAACGCTTCCTGAACCTCTGCCAAGGCCGCCGTATCAACCAGACCATCAATCGATGGAATATCCAATGCCTCTAATTCTGCCTTGGTCGCCAAACCATCAATCGATGGTAATTCCGCCTTGGTTGCATAACCAGACAAATCAACATCCGCAGAAATCACATTGCCAGAAATCGTAATATTCTGACCCGCCGTCAATTTATCCTGCTTTCCCGCTAATTCGCCCTTGTTCACATAATTTCCTAACTCTGTCGCAACAACAAAGTGCGCATCATTCTGCAACTGTGAAATTTTTTCTGGAATTGTCGGCTTGTCTTTTAAGCTGTTATAAGAACCCGTGGTTGCAACCTCAGCCAAATCAGTCGATTTAACATAGCCATCCAAACTAGGAATATCAATCGCATCAATCGCACTCTGTAATCTTAACTCAACCGCATCCAATTCTGACTTCTTGGCATAATCATCACTAATTGTCTTTAATGACGCCTTTAACCCTTCAACAACCGATGCATCCGCCTTGTCAGTTTTTAACAACTTTATCGCTGCATCAATTTCCAACAAATCATCAGATTCTAACTTTGCATCAATCGCTGCTTGCAACGCTTCCTGAACCTCTACCAAGGCCGCCGTATCAACCAAACCATCAATCGACGGCAATTCCGCCTTGGTTGCATAATTTGCCAAAATTGCATCCGTTTCAACCTTAGTATAATAATCCGACAAACGCCCATTCAAATCAGTAATATCATCCAAGACAGCCTGCAAAGCCTCTTTAACACGCCCATCAAAATAATCCGATAATTTATATGGCGGCAACTGTTGCCCATCAACCGAAACAAACAACTCGCCCGTCGCCTCATCGAACACAACATCAGTCACAAAACCGGTCACATTCTTCAAATCTTCCTTCAAGCTTTCAACATCCAACTTAACTGCCGACAACTGCTCTGCCAACGTTTCTCCACTGGCTTTAAAATCAACAAACCCCTCCAACGCCGCAACACGATCACGCAAATCATTACCCGAATTGGACGAACCACCAACATTAACACCACCCTGGGTCGAAGAACCACCACTAATCGCACTAGACCCCGACAGATACTTACCAATTGACAAACGCGGTGTTGTGGCCGCACGCGTTGACCCCACACGCGTCGCACCTGCCGCACCATTCGAAACATTATTCACACGCATCGACCCCGCACGCACCGAACCAGACATATCAACCGACGAATTACCACCAGACTTTGCCGCAACAGCACTTGAAGCACCATTATATGTACCCACACCCCCCAACGAGCGCACAGAAGATGCAGAAAACGCAGGCATTACCACCGTTGCACACATCACACACACAACAGACAGCATAGATATTTTCAGTTCGTTTTTCATGTTTTTATATTCCCTCTACTTGTTTTTAATCTTATCATAAAATTCGAATCGGGGTCAACACCCTTTTTATCTAAAGAAAGATTTTTTAGAATTCATACCGCAAACCAACCGAGAAAGAATTGCTAAAGATTGAATTAATATTAGTCTTCAACCAATATTCACCAGCATCTGATATACCACTGGCTTTAACATCTGGACCAAACATCAAAGATAAACGATAACGAAAATCCAAACTTACACGCTCCGCCAATTTATGAGAATAACCGACCATCAAATCAAATTTTGGCGACACTATACGATCATCTGAATCAAACGTATGCCACGCCAATTCAGCCTTTGGCAGCGCAACCCCTAAGCCTCCACCGACATAAACATTATTTCCAAAATCATAAATCACATTGACTGACAGATATGGTATCGTCAACTTAAAATCCGCACCATAACCACTATCCGTAAATTGACCAATAATACCAGCCTCTAATTCACCACGCCAATCTGCAGTCGCCATATTACCAATCGCCAACGATCCCCCAAAAACAGATTCAAATGAAAAATTTTCAGATTTTCCATCCAAATCTACAACATCCGAAGAATACTTGTTCTTCCAATTTAACAATGACATTTCACCACGGATCGTACCATACCAAGAACCAGCATCCGCAGAACGCACAGCATGCGATTTAACCGCATAACGATCCCCCGTACGCTGTGGCGCAGCAAAAGCTGGCGCAATTAACAATGCACAAACTGCAACAGATATAATTTTTTTCATAGATTACCCCTTTTCCTTTTTTCCTAAGTATACCACAAAACCCCAATCAACGAAACACAAAAAAACAAATATTGACCACAAATATTTTTTTTTATATATTCCAAGACATGGAAGAAAAGACAGCGATATCATTTGCAAATGTGGCGGCGCGTTACGACGAATCGCCAGAAATACTAACTGACGTATCATTTAATATCAGCAACGGCGGCTTTTATTTTTTATCTGGTGCATCTGGCGCAGGAAAAACAACATTGCTGCGCTTGATATATCAACTGCACCATCCATCACGCGGACAGATTAAATTATTTGGCCGCACCACTAACGACATGACCCGCAACGAAATAACAAAACTGCGCCAAAAAATGGCAATCGTGTTCCAAGAATACTCATTATTATCACACATGTCGGTATTTGATAATGTTGCACTGCCCCTGCGCGTTCGCGGCACCCCCGAAGATAAAATAAAAAAACTGGTTGCCAAGGTACTGGATTGGGTTGGACTGGGCAAATACGCAGATTCAAATCCGAAATCATTATCTGGCGGTCAGCAACAACGTGTTTCTGTTGCACGCGCAATCATCACACAACCCGCAATCCTGCTGGCGGACGAGCCAACCGGAAATCTGGACGACGAAAACGCAACACGCCTGATGGAATTATTTGTTCAAATGAATAAAATGTTTGGAACAACAATTATACTGGCAACACACAGTAAAAAACTGATGGAAACCTATAAATACCCTGTAATACAGGTTGACAACCACCGCGTAACATTTAGCGGCCAAGACACAACCCAAACATCAAAAAAAGACTCCGAACCCAAGAAAATTTGGCGTGGTCCAAAACCTCAAAATTACTTTAATGAATTATCAAAACAATTTGACGACATTGGGAACGCATAAAAATGACAAAACAACAAAAAAAATCAACTGTATTCTCGCTTGCTCACGGACAATCTATGTTCATGACAACCATAATGTCTTTACTGACATTTTTATCGGTTTTAGCACTTGGGGTCGCCCTGGCCATCGGAACCGGTGTCATACGCTGGAACAATCAATGGGATTTATTTGCCACCATCCAGGTCACTGATACAACAAAATACGATACCGCAAAAAAAATTATTGATTCCAATGCCGACAAAATAGAATCCAGCACGCAGGTCAGCACTGCCGAAATGCAGGACCTGATGTCACCATGGGTATCAGGCAACAACAATGTACTAAAAAACTATCTGCCAAAAATGTGGGAAATCAAATTCAAATCTTCAGATGCGATGGATAAATTTTCAGAACAAATATCATCACACGCACGTTTTCTGCCACATGCCACAGCATTAAAATCATCAACAACAGCCGGCATATACATGATATTAATGTCTGGACTAATACTTGCAATGATTCTGGGTGCCATTGGAATATGCATATCATATATTGCACACAACACCGCAATGTTACACCGCCGCGAACTGGAAATCCTGAACCAAATCGGGGCATCTGATAATTTTATCGCACACCAAATGCAAATTATTGTCACAAAAATATCAATCATCGCAACAAGTATTGGATTTTTGACCGCATGCCCAATATTATTGCTTATTATATGGGCCGCACATCGCGCCCGCATCGGCCTTATGGCTACAATAAACATATCCTGTGGCGGCTGGATAACACTGGCGCTGTTGCCAATCGCTATCATATTTTTTGCAATATTCGTCACACGCCGCACCACAATAAACATACTAGAAAACAGCCAATAAATGCTAAAACGACTGCTAACACCATCTTTTTTAATTTTCAGTCTGTTCATTCTTGGCGGAATGGTATTTAAATCCATCGCCCCAATTCAGTGCGGCGCAATTCTGCCAAATGACAGCATATTTGTCCTGACTGGGGACGAACGCCGAATCCCATTTGCTATACGTAAAATGCATGAATTTCCAAATGCAGACCTGTACATAATCGGAGCCGGCGCCCAGGGAAAAATATCAGTATCACGCCCAGCAATTATAGAATCAAAATCAAAATCCACATATCAGAACGCATTGGCAATTCGCAACATCGCAGAATCGCGTGACTTAAAACGCTTGGTAATAATCACAACCGAAGACCACATGAATCGCGCAAAACACCTGGTACAATCCGAATTGCCCGACACAGAAATTATTGCTTGCCCCGCAATACTAACAGGTATGTCACCATCAAAAAGACTTGAAAGATGGGCAACCGAATATATAAAATATATCGTCACAATGTTTGGAATTAAAGAAAGCTAAGAAAAAGGAAAGAAAAATGTTCAGAACTATATTATTTAAAATTGCATTGCCAATCTATTTCATACTATGGTCACCACTTTTGTTAATTGGCCTGGTTTCAAAAAAACTGTCACACAAGTTGGTATTCGCAGATGCCGCTGGTGTTTTGGTTTTGGCACGTCTGATTTGTGGCATCAAGTACCAGGTACACTATCCACAAACCGAAGAAAACGGTATACCAGCAATGCCTGACGGCAATAAACGTCTGGACGGCAAATCAATAATCGCCGCAAAACACATGTCTATTTTGGAAATCGCAGTAATTTCCCGTGTCGTTCCAAATTCTTTCTTTATAATGAAACGTGAATTACTGTGGATACCTGTTTACGGCTGGGCATTCTGGCGTTGCGGCATGCTGGGGGTAAATCGCGCACGTGGCAAAACAAACATGAAAAAATTAGCAGACGATGTTGAACAACGTGTCCTGAATGGTGGCACACTAGTAATATTCCCCGAAGGTACGCGTGCAAAACCAGGTGAACACATACCATTAAAACGTGGTCTGCTGTTATTGGCACACACATTAAAACTGCCAATCCTGCCTGTCGGCACAGATGCAGGTCTGTACTGGCCTAAACACGGTCGCATGCACCCAGGAACAGCGAATGTATGGTTTGAACCTTTATTACCATGCAACGCATCATTGGATGAAATTTCCGAAGCCATAAATCGCCACAGCGCATAACTATACAATTAATAAAAATAAATCGAGAATCACAGTGTACACAACACTACACAAGATTCCCGATTTATTTTTAGATAAATTATTATAATTTATATTTTACACCAACTTTTTCTTTTGCCACCACTGTAGCGTCGCGCTAATTTTTCGCGAACCAAAACATCACCAACATCACGACCATCTGGGACAATGACATTAGCATCAATCCGCCCCAAATATTTGTCATCCTTTATATTTTTCAGTTCTATTTTTGCGCCACGGGGCAATAATTTTTCCAACCGTCCACGTGCACGCTGCGCCATTTTGATTTCTGAATCACATTCACCACTTAATTCCGGCGTATCAACATTTATCAAACGAACACGAACCGTAACTTGAACATCATCTGCAACACCAACACGTGCTGCGAATGTATCTCCATCCAAAACATAATCAACAACTGCCGGCACTGCATGCGCAGACAGCGTAAAAACCATCACAAATAAAGCAACCAGACATACCTTCATTTTATGGCAATTTCGGCGACCATGTTGGCTCGGTTCCATTTACGCCATCAGGCAATTCAATATCATAAAAATTTTGTCCTGTTATATCCACACTGCGAATATGACTGATTCTATCTATTCCATCCAGATGTTTTTCCGTTTCATAGTACACAATTCGACGCGATCCGGGCGCCCAGGACGGCGCCTCCATAAACCAACCGCCAGCCAAGATTTTTTCATTCCGACCACGCGGATCCATAATCCCAACATAAAAAGTATCATCTGCAATCTTGGTAAATGCGATAAATTGACCGTCCGGGGACCAGGCTGGTGTCGCATAACGCCCAGAACCATACGTAATACGTTCAACTTCGCCCGATTCTAAATCCAAAACATGAATCTGCTGACGCCCAGAACGATCGGAATTAAATGCCATTTTTTTGCCATCCGGCGAATAAGACGGACTGGTATTAATCGAATTGCCAAATGTCAACTGTCGCAATTCATTGGTCTGCAAATTAAATTCATATATATGCGTAATCCCATTTTTTACCAAAGATATCGCAACACGATTTCCATCTGGTGAAAAGCGCGGTGCGAAATTCATTCCACCAAATTGCCCCAACCTGCGCTGTTCGCCTGTATCCAGGTCTAAACTCCACACCATTGGGTCATCATTATAATAGGACAAGAAAACAATCGACTGCATATTTGGCGAAAAGTGCGGCGACATAACCATCACCCCTTCATCCGACAGATAACGCAACCCTGCCCCATCTTGATCCATAATAGCCAAACGCTTTTCACGTTTTGAAACATCACCCGTTTCTGCAATAAACACAATCTGAGTATCAAAATACCCCACCTCTCCTGTTAAACGTTCATAAATCGCATCAGCCATGATATGCGCCAAACGACGGGCAGTTTTACGTGATGCAACCAGCGATTGTGCCTCTATCTGTTCCTGACCTTTAACATCCCAAACAAAAAAATCCAACTTATAACGATTATCTGATTCTGTTGTTAATTTTGCCTGAACCAAGACCTGAGTCTTAATCGCGCCCCACGTTTTAAAAGTTGGCATTGCATGCATCTTAACATATTCTGGGAACGCATCATGATTCACAATACGAAACAACCCCGTACTTTTCAAATCCTTCTCGACCACACTGCGCATCATTGATGCAACCTTGACCGGCACCCCATCACCAGTTTCAAATTTCTGCACCGCAATTGATATCGGTTCAGCCGCACCTGCAATAATATCAACCTTTAATTCTGCATGTGCATTAGGCAACAAAACAAACATCGCCACAATCGCAACAATAAGACGCTTTAACATCTAAAAATCCTTTCCTTTTTTATACAAAGCAATTTTAAACACACAAAACACAAAAATCAAACCAAAAGCACACCACAACACAAACAGCAACACAACAGCCATTACAATCGCAAACACAAGTGTATTTATATTTGTATTGACAAATGTATTTACAATGGTATAGTTCGTTGTAATTACCGCTGTATTGTGGTTCGTATAGGAGAATGTGTATGCCAAATGTAATGCAACAATTATTTGTAATGAACATGGAATCCCTGCTGCGCGAGTATGCAGCATACAAGGCATTTAACAAATCCGATTGCGTTATCAACATGCGCATACCACGCCCAATCCTGGACAAAATAAAAGAACTGGCCGACACGCAACACGTCCCATACCAATCACTAATATCATCCGTACTATATTCACTGGCCAACCTGGATGAAAAAAAATAACCATCACAAGACCGAGAGAGAACATCATGCCTGCCCCATCCAAAGAATCAATTTTCGAAATACTGAACACAAAACAGATTAATCAACCTGATACACCATCACTGTTCCCAGAACTAACCCCCAGCAAATTCGAAACATCAGATGGATGGTACTATTCCGACCTGCATAATTTATATGGCGAAATCCAATTTCCAACACAACCGTCATTCAGCGCGCACATCTGGCAAAATATGGTCATGCCCACACCTTCAAATTCCAGACGCGCATTTCCGCAACTGGCCCCAACCAGCCTGGATTTTTACAACAACCACGTAATTCAAATTACACACCCATACACATTGGACACACACCAATATAAACACGCCAAGGACTTTAAACTGTCACGATATGCATGCTGGTGCATGTCACGAAATAATCCCAACATGATTTTTTCACGCACATATTTTATCAGCCCAATCATCAACCCCAACATGTCTTTTACCGACATGAATGCATGGTGCTATCAATTTGCACGCGTACACCTGCGCGAACAATTAACAAAACATGAAAAAATCATAAACGCAATCGCCAACAAACACAAAATTGATTTCAACAAATTCAGACGCGTCAATCGCGCTGCACTGTTTGGCAACCACAGCAAATCACACATCGCCGAACAAAATGATTTCTATATACCACACCACACACCATTGGCCGACCACATGGGCGCCGCAACATTATACGAACGCGCAAACGCACTAACCCGTGCGATACAACGCATCAACAACACCCCAAAAATCACACAAAACGCAATTCTTGAAATCATATATACCGAATTAAATAACGCACGCCATATTATGATTCACAACCTGCACATCGACCCATGCAACGATATACGCAGAACCCCAGTTCAAAAAATTCAATCAATACTGATGCAAACCGAACGAGACTTTATATTAAAATACGGATTTCAAAATATTAGATAACAAAACAAATAAAAAATGGGGCCAGACCCCATTTTTTAAAAGAACGTTTTAATATCACACCCCAAACCGCCATCCGGTCCAACCATATCAATAAATATACTTAATAACGTACCAACTCCAAACAACAGGAAGAATCCAATCAACATGCCAACACCCTTTTCCTTAACTTCCTTAACAACGTCAACAGCTTTTCCGCCAGAAATATATCCCCACGCCCATCCTGCGATTGTAACACCCGCACCAACAAACGCCAATATCTGCAGTATGTTAAAAATCCCTTTAAATTCAGCACCTATTTTACACAAGGCATCTTTTGCAGCACCATTATTTAAAGCCATCGCCGGCATAGATACCATAATCCCAATTATTGCAAAATTCAATCTTTTCATCAGTTTTTTCATACCAAAACCCTTTTCCTTTTACGTGATTATACCACAAAAAAAATAATATTTCAAACATATATTAAAAAATCCCACACAATGTGGGACTTTTTTTATTTAACAAAAACATATTTCTTTTTTGTTGCGCACTTATTGCACTGATTGCATTTAGGCGACCCCACAACAGCATCTGCAGCCGGCACCAAAACCTGGCGTGAATTTGTTGACACAACCCCCATATTATCGCGCACATACAAATCACGACACATCGTGTTACGATACACAATTTCCTTATCCATATCCAAAGAACGAATATCCTCTGAATAGCGACGACCACGCTCCGCAGAATAGAAGATACAATCTTCACCATCCTGAACATAGCGCACATCACCCTTGTAATAATCATATGCAGAACAACCAAACAACATCGCCAAAGAAAATACGGCAACTAAACTTTTTTTCATCTCTAACACCTTTTTATATCTACCTCTCTGCCCGACCCCCGATTCGTCATAATTGTTGCACAAATACACCCCCTGTCAAGATTTTGAATTTAAAAAGCCAACAAAGTATGCTATAATTCACCCCAAAGAAAGGATTTTTTATGAAATATTCGGAACTTGGTCTGGTTAATACAAATGAAATTTTTCGCGACGCCATTGCACGCAACTATGCCGTGCCCGCATTTAATTTTTATAACATGGAAACACTGCAATCAATTCTGGACGCCGCACACATAACACACAGCCCCGTGATATTGGCGGTTTCAGAATCCGCCTTGAAATACATGGGGGACGATATGCTGATTGGCATGATTCATGGCGCAAACATTTCGCCCGACGATAAAATCGCCCTGCACCTGGACCACGGGGGCAGTTTTGAGGCATGCGCCCACGCAATAGAAATTGGATTCTCGTCCGTTATGATTGACGCCAGCAAATTAGCATTTGACGAAAATATCGCATTAACACACCATGTCGCCGAACACGCACACAAACACAATGTATCTACCGAGGCAGAACTGGGCATCCTGGCCGGCATCGAAGACGAAAATACACAATCTAAATTTTCCACATACACAAACCCAGACGATGTTGAAAAATTTGTAAAAGCAACCAACATTGATTCCCTGGCCATCGCAATCGGCACCAGTCACGGCGCATACAAACGCAAAAAAGACGATGAAGAATTACGTTTTGACATATTGGCCGATGTTGCCACACGCCTGCCTGGATTCCCACTGGTTCTGCACGGCGCATCAAGCATTCCACAAAACTTAATTACAACAATAAATGAATTTGGTGGGAAATTATCTGGCACACGTGGCATTGACGAAAATCAACTGCGCCACGCAACAAAAATGAACGTGTGCAAAATCAATGTTGACAGCGACCTGCGCCTGGGCTTTACCGCCGCAGTACGCAAATCGCTGTTTGAAAAAGACAAAAACTTTAACCCACGTGAATTTTTATCTGCCGCACGTCAAGAAATGACACAAATATGCATTGATGAAATCCGCAATATCATGGGCTCAGAAAATATGACTAAAGAAATAAGTATATAAAAAAGAAAAAAATAAAGATAACACTATAAATAAAAGTTAAATGAATTAGAATGATTCAGATAAAAACAAATCAGGAATCGTAACGCACAAAAAAAACACAAGAGATTCCCGATTTGCCTTCTAGATGAATTATTGTAATTTATTTAACATAGCGACAGCATCCATCCCCACCTCACACCCTGTTCCAACTGCTGTGGCAATTTGCATTTTAATTCCACTGCGCACATCACCAGCAACAAACATGCCAGCCGGCATCTCTTCTGGCGCCAAACGCCCCAACGCATCACGTTTAATATCCTCGCTCAAAAAATCTGTATTTGCTTCATGTCCAATGGCAACAAAGACACCATCAACAACCATTTCGTCCCCATCTGTTGTTGTCACAACCAACTCGCCATCAGCCGAATCTGGCTTTTCCGCAATCTTTAACAAATCTGTATTAAACAAACATTCAATATTTTCACGCGCCGCCACACGTTCACGCAATACAGCCTCGGCCCGGGTAAAAGAATCCTTGCGATATACAATTTTCACTGTTTTCGCCAAATCCGCCAGATATAACGCATCATTCAATGCACTGTTTCCACCACCCAAAACAATAACTGTTTTACCAGTATAAAAGAACCCATCACACGTCGCGCAATATGAAACACCACATCCCATCAGTTCACGCGCACCTTCGACCTGTAATTTTCGTGGCGATGCACCTGTTGAAACAATCACAGTACGACCACGATATTCATTACCATCATCACACGCAACAACAAAGCCATCTGCTGCATCACCTGAAACATTTTTTGCGGAAACAAATTTCACACTCGCCCCAAATGTCTCGCACTGTTTTTGCATAAACTGGGCCAATTCTAATCCCGAACCTGCCCAACCAGGATAATTTTCCAGAACTGCAATCCCGGCGGTCTGCCCACCCAATCTATCACCACCCAAAACCAATGTCTTTTTATTTGCACGTGCAGTATACAGTGCCGCCGTCAAACCCGCAGGCCCCGACCCCAAAATAATAACATCATACATGATTACCTTCCTTTACCTTTGTTGTCCATAACATACAAAATAGATACATAATATGCAAATGAAATCATTGCAATTAAAATTTGATTAATCTATAATCAAAGCAACATGAATATAAAGTTTTCTTTTTTCAGTCGCTTTTCATCCCCGTTGGGGGAATGATTTATCACGCACTTTACATTACAATTTAAATTCTTAAAGAACACATAAAAACACAGCAAAAAAGGTTATATAACATGCTTGATATAAAATTTATTCGTGAAAATCCAGATGCCGTTAAACGTGCCTGCGAATTAAAAGGCTTCACAGACTATACCGATGAAATTCTGGCATTAGATACACGCGTTCGTGAATTAAAAACCATTACCCAGGCCAAGACAGCCGAAAAAAACAAAATCACGCGTGAAATTCCAACTGCAACTGACAAGGCCCCATTAATTGCCGCTTCCAAGGCAATCGCCAATGAAATCGCTGCCGATATGTCAGAACTGGCAGAAAAAGAAGAAAAATTACAAGACCTGTTACATCGCGTTCCACAAATTCCATCTGATGCCGCCCCAATCGGCCGTGACGACACAGAAAATATCGAGGTAAGACGCGTTGGCACACCACGCAAATTCGATTTTACACCGCGTCCACAATGGGATTTATTAGAAATGAACGGCTGGTGGAAGCCTGAAAAAATCGCTTCAATTTGTGGCACACGTACATACGCCCTGTTTGGCGAAGCCGCTGAACTAGAATTAGCAATCGAAACATATGTTCTGCAAAAATTAATGGGCAAAGGTTTCACATTCGTCAGCTGTCCATCAATTACCAAGCCACAAACAATCTTTAACGCCGGACATTTTATGGGCACAGACCAATCCGTTATGAATAATGACGTATTTATGTTAACAGATACCGACCGTTGTTTGGCTGGCACGGCAGAAATTATTTTGAACTGCCTGCACAGTGACGAAGTATTGAATGAAAAAGACCTGCCAATTAAATACGCAGGCTTCTCGCCATGTTTCCGCAAAGAAGCAGGTGCCGCCGGACGTGACACACGCGGAATCGTGCGTATACATCAATTTAACAAGGTTGAACAATACATCTATTGCACACCCGAACAATCAGACGAAATGCATGAACATTTGCTGAATAATTTATGCGAAGTTATGGAAGATTTGGAATTACCATACCGCGTTATCGCAGCATGTACGGGCGACATGGGATTCAACAAAGTAAAAATGAACGATGTCGAAGCCTGGTTCCCCAGCGAAGGCGCATATCGCGAACTGGGGTCTTGCTCGTCAATTGGCCAATTCCAGGCACGTCGCACAAATACGCGCTATCGCGACAAAAATGGCAACATGCAATTCTGTGCGACATTAAACAACACAGGCATCGCCCTACCACGCGCAATTGTACCTGTTATTGAAAACCACCAAAACCCAGACGGATCTGTAAACATCCCCCAGAAATTACAACCATTAATGGGTGGCCGAACAAAAATTGGTGGCAAACACTAAAAAACAAAAAAACGCCCTAATGGGCGTTTTTTATCTTTGAAACATATGCGCTAATTTCTTAAACGGACGCACCAACGCATTTGAATTTTGCAAATCCAACATATTATTTAAACGTTTTGATTCTGCAATAATCTTCTTGGCCTGCTTTGCATCTTTAGTACCTGTGAACCAATGATCAACATATACAGAAAAATTATGGAACATGACATACAAATCATGATCACAGCTAGCACCCAAAATCCCTTCTACATCATCTATTATCTTATCGGAAATAGATTTTTTTCCACCCATATCCTTATACGCATCTAACGCATTACGTGGTCTTTTTATAATCAAATCTATATTTTCCATTGATTTTTTTACCATCACCTGGCTTTTGGGCAAAGAATGTTTTTTCAATGAATTTTCTGACAACCCTTTTAGCGCAACAAAGGCCGACTTAATCGCCAAATAAACCTCTGCATCTGAAAATTTATCACTCATATTAAACTCCCTTAACTTTTCTGTCATTATACCACGAAAAACGCCCAAATAGGCGTTTTTTTTTATTATTTCTGCTTCACTTTCACCGCAAAACTTTCCCTTGAACGAAACGGAAAAACAAAATCTTTTAAAATACTTGTTGAGTTTTTATATTCAATCGCCCTTTTGGCATTCAACAATACCTTTTGCGCCTCTTCACGTTTCCATGAAAATTCACTGTCCAATTCCCCCATACAATTCAAAACTTTACTGTATAACTGATATACAGAATTATCACGCGTCCCTGCCATAAAACCATCCACAATACTATGCTGCTCCAAATTCGCTTTGACACGCACATTATAATCTGCATACATTTTTGGATAATCCGCAATCGTACGCACAGCCCAAATCGCATCAAACACACTCTGCTGAACATGTTTATCCTTGGATTTCTTGACACACTTATCCAAATATTTCAAAATCTCTTCAAAAAACTTTCTTAATGTTGCATCGTAATCTATCATTCCATATCTCCTTTGGCTATATTTACTAACAACACACACAACAAATATAGACAAAATTAAACAAATGTCAATATTTTGTATAAAAAAGTTGAAAATTCATTATTTTAGTTATACCCTGTATCCGATTAAAACAAAATTATGGGGATAAAATCATGAAAATTCGCAACATTGCAATTATTGCGCACGTTGACCATGGCAAGACAACACTGGTTGACAATATGTTAAAACAGGCTGGGACATTCCGCGAAAACGAACGCGTTGACGAACGCGTCATGGACAGCGGAGATATCGAACGCGAACGCGGCATTACCATTTCTGCAAAACCAACTTCTATTCAATGGGGCGAATATAAAATTAATATTGTTGACACACCAGGGCACGCAGACTTTGGCGGCGAAGTAGAACGTATATTATCCATGGTTGATGGTGTTGTCCTACTGGTTGACAGTGCCGAAGGCCCACTGCCCCAAACCAAGTTTGTATTATCCAAGGCCCTAAAACTGGGACTACGCCCAATCGTTTGCATTAACAAAGTCGATCGTGGCGACGCACGCCCAGATGAAGTATTGTCTGAAACTTTCGATTTATTTGATAAATTAGGAGCAACCGATTCGCAACTTGATTTCCCATATCTATATTCTGTTGGACGCGATGGCTGGGCAGTACGCGACTTAAACGACGAAAAGAAAGATTTAACCCCATTATTCCAATTAATTGTCGACCATGTACCAGCCCCAGATTGCAATGGCAGCCGCTGTCAACTGGATGCGCCATTCACAATGCTGGCAACAACGCTTGAGGCCGACCCATATGTCGGTCGTATTCTGACCGGAAAAATCGAATCAGGTACAGTTCGCGTTGGTCAATCAGTCAAGGCTATAAATCGCAACGGTGAATTTATCGAAAATGCAAAAATCACAAAAATTATTGAACACCGCGGCATTGAAAAAGTTTCACGCGACACTGCATCTGCCGGTGACATTGTCGTTGTCGCAGGATTTTCCAAGGCAACCGTGGCAGACACCCTGTGTGACCCATCTGTTAACGAACCAATTCCAGCAATGCCAATCGATCCACCAACCCTGACGATGACATTCTTTGTAAACACATCGCCATTGGCAGGGAAATCCGGTAAAAAATTAACATCACGAATGATTGGCGAAAGATTATTCAAAGAAGCCGAAACAAACATCGCTTTAAAGGTTGAACAAAGTGAAAACAACGAAGCGTTCGAAGTATCTGGTCGTGGTGAATTACAACTGGGCATCTTAATTGAAACAATGCGCCGCGAAGGCTTTGAATTATCCGTATCACGCCCACGCGTTGTTATGCAAACAAATGAAAACGGTGAAAAACTAGAACCAATCGAAGATGTCGTAATTGATGTTGATGACGAATTTTCTGGTGTTGTTATAGAAAAAATGACCAAACGCAAAGCAACAATCACAGAAATGAAGGCATCAGGCGCCGGTAAAACACGTATTGTATTTTCTGCACCATCACGCGGTCTGATTGGCTATCTGTCCGAATTTCGCACAGACACACGTGGCACAGGTATCATGAACCGCGTATTTGATAAATACGACACATACCGTGGTGCAATTCAACAGTACCGTCCAGGCGTTCTAGTATCAATGGAAAAAGGCGCCGCTGCAACATACGCGCTGTTTAATCTGCAACCACGCGGCACACTGTTTATCGACCCACAAACAGAAGTATATTCTGGTATGATTATCGGCGAACACAGCAAAGAAAACGATTTGGAAGTAAACCCGATTAAGGGCAAAGAATTAACCAACATGCGTTCAGTCACCGCAGATGAAAAATTATTCTTGGCCCCACCACGCCGTATTTCTTTGGAAGAAGCACTGTCCTATATCCTGGACGATGAATTGGTTGAAATCACACCAGATACGATTCGTCTGCGCAAAAAAGAACTGGACAGCAACACACGTAAAAAATTAAAAAAACACACAGAAGAATAAAAAGTCCCCCACCAGGGGATTTTTTTTACAATTATTACTTATATAAACAAAATAAATTAGAATGATTTAGATAAAAACAATTCGGGCATCTTATGTTGCGTTTGTACACTACGATGCCCGAATTGTTTTTAGATGAATTATTATAATTTATTTTGCGCGTTCAACGTACTCCAGTGTTTCTGTATTCACAACAATCTTTTCACCCTGTTCAATAAATACAGGAACCTGAACACGAACACCGTTATCCAGAATCGCTGGCTTACCACCACTACCAGAAACCGTCTGCCCCTTCAGCGCTGGCTCTGTTTCCTTAACAGTCGCAATAACTGTCTTAGGCAAAGAAATTGATACAGGTTGGCCTTCTACAAAGTTTGCCTTAACAATCATTTCTGGCGCCAAAAATTTCATTGCGTCACCCATTGTTTCAACAGGCATTGTAAACTGTTCATAATCTGACAAATTCATAAAGAAAGCATCTGTTCCATCAGCATACAAATACTGACAATCAAAATCTTCGACCATCAATTTTTCAACTTTGTCTTCTGCGCGCCAACGGTCACCACCTTTGTTTCCAGAATCAATATCTCGCAAATCTGCTTGAACAAATGCGCCACCCTTACCTGGTTTTACCTTGGTAATAGATGTCACAGAATAACGTTTACCATTGTGTGAAATAACCCAACCCACACGCATATCATTTGCAATATAAGATGCCATTTTATACCCTTTTGTTTTTTATTATTTAACTGTCGCGAACATTATTGCATTCCACGCTTATGCGCCCAATAACGGTCAATACTATCCATAATTAACTTATCAGCAGTTTCACGATCTGCCCACCCCAAAATCTTAGACCACGCATTTGGTTGCAAATCTTTATAATGCTGAAAGAAATATTCAATTTTAGAACGCAGAATTGCTGGCAACTGCTCAACAAATTCTGTATTTGTATAATAAGGATCAATTTTATCCAGTGGCACACAAATAATCTTTTCATCACCGCCGGCCTGATCTTCCATCAATAAAACCCCGATTGGTCGTACCTCAATCAAAACACCGGGACGCAGTGGCGCATTACAAACAACAACACAATCCAACGGGTCACCATCATCACCCAATGTACCTGGAAAATATCCATAGTTCGCAGGATATGCCATTGGGGCATGCAAAATTCGATCCACCTTTAACAGACCCGTTTCTTTATTAATTTCATACTTAACATATCCGTTTTCTGGCACTTCAATAATCGCATTCATACGTTTCGGTGGCAGTTTACCCGGTGAAATTTCTTCTAATGTCATTTATAATCCTCTTAATATGTTGACAAAATAATATCATATAAAATTCAATTTGCAATTATTATCGGAAAAAATTAAAAATCCCGTCAATTGACGGGACAAAAAATAACGATAATAACACAGCTAAACAAACAACAGGAAGGTTCATAGTACACATACCCCCAAAATTCGCTATGGATATTACATTAGATTCAATTTTACATTCTCATCGGCATTAATACATATAACGCATCTGTATCTTTATCAACCGAATTAATCTTGGTCGGCGCCAATGGATCCTGCATCTCCATTTGGAACTTTTCACCTTCTACCTGGCCAGCAACATCCAACAAGAACTTCACATTAAACACAACAGTAAACGAACTGTCACCATTATATTCAATATCTAATTCC
Source organism: Candidatus Enterousia sp. (assembly GCA_045636045.1). Lineage (GTDB taxonomy): Bacteria > Pseudomonadota > Alphaproteobacteria > Rs-D84 > Rs-D84 > Enterousia. Next base: position 41,579 of record JAZTWT010000019.1, read on the forward strand.
TGGGTCGCAGTACCAGCATCTGGGCTGGATGCATTAATAACCAATTTATTCATACTGAATGTCAACTGAACAGATTTAGTTTTATCAACACTTGCAACTGAAACCAAGTCAACCGCATTAATAAACTGCTTTCTGTCCAAGATTGCAATCTTGTCATTCCCTTTTGGAATAACAACACGATAGTTTGGATATTGCGCATCAACCAATTTACTGGTCAATATCGCACTGCCCACTGTAAAGCGCGCCTTGGTATCAGACAATTCAACCATAACATCATCAACATTGGCATCTTCTAACAACTTTGACAATTCACCAATTACGCGACGTGGCAGAATAACCGCTGGCATTTCCGCACTGCCCACCGGCGCCGGCATTGCACACAGTGCCATACGCTGCGCATCGGTTGCAACCGCAGTCAATTTCTTCGCATCACCTTCATCTGCGATATGGAAATAAATTCCCCCCAAATGATAACGCACATCATCTGTTGGAATTGCAAATTTTGTCTGATTAATCAGATGGGCCAAATCCCCGGTTGTCATCTGAAACTTGGTCGTCAAATTACTGCCTGCCATTGCTGGAAAATTTTCTGCCGGCAACGTTGGCAAACGGAACACTGCGCGCCCACTGGATACAACCAACTGATCCCCAGATTGTTTAAAAGAAATTTCCGCATCATCTGGCAATTTGCGCACGATATCATACAGCATCTGAACCGGCACAGTAATTTTACCACCCAATGTTATATCGGCTGCGACATGTTCAACCAATTCCAAATCAACATTTGTTGCAGACAAAACCAAATCATCTGCTGCTTCAATCTTAACATTCATCAAAATAGGCAATGTCGCACGCTTCTCTACAATCGATTGCATATGCCCCAGCGCACGTATCAAGACCTGACGAAACACTGAAAATTCCATAATACTACTCCTGTTTCCTTATATTATATGTGTATTCCACACTCTTTTATCTCAACCATACCAAAAAACCCCGATTCGGTGCAAGGGCAAAAGAAAACAAAAAAATCCGTTGGATGCATATGTTTAAATATACTCAACCAACGGATTCACATACGAATAAAACACTAGCTTCCTAGCGTCCCAAAATCTTTTCTAATTTTGTACGTAACTTCTTAACATCATCATATTTGGTAAACCTACCTTTCTCGGCGATTGAAATATCCCCACTTTCTTCGGACACAATTAACACTGTTGCTGCAGATACCTCGCTAAGCCCCAGTGCAGCACGATGACGTGTTCCATATTTCCAATTTAAATTATTCTGCGACAATGGCAAAATTGCCCCTGCATACGCAACACGTCCATTTTCAATTATAACCGCCCCATCATGCAATGGTGTTTTATTAAAAAATAATGTTAACAACAATTCACTGCTTATCTCAGCATCAATGGCAACACCTTTTTTTTCAATCGCACTTTCATCTAACGACCCAGAAAAAACAATCAGCGCCCCAGTATGCTTTTGCGACATATATTCAACCGCAGACACAATTGCATCCAACCCATCTGTTTTTTTTACCCTGACACCACCACGTTTAAATACACGCCTCCACTGTCCAACATTCCCCATCAAGGCCACAAATTTTCGCAATTCCGGCTGAAAAACAACAATCAAACTTAACGACAAGAACAATGCCACCCAATGCAAAAAAGTTGACAACAAATCCAAACGCGCCCAACTTAACACAAACGACAACACCCACAACGCCGCCAACCCCAGCAACCCACGCACCAATTTTTCAGATTGCGTATTCTGAATAAAACTGCGATAGAATAACCACATCGCCCCACCAATAATCAAAACCTGCGCTAAATCAATCCACCATTGCATTTTCTTCTCTCCCTAATTATTAAAAACAATATTCATCAATTCAGATATCGGCTGTGACAGCCATTCTGGATCATCACGTCTATCTGGCGCCCCACTTTCCAATGCTGTTTCACATGGATTACTGTCCGCCAACCAATTTTCCAGCAAATCTCCTGCGACCAATCCTAATCCCGCACCTGCAACCAAACTAATACCACCCGTAAAAGGCGCCAACAACAATCCCAATCCGGTTGCAGACGCAACCTTGCCCGCCATTGCCGCACCACTGATTTTTATATCTGGCTGTGCCAAACTGCCCGACAAAGACACGGAATTAACAACATTCCCTGTCAAAGACAATTTCAATCCACGCACCGGTACCGTTGTCAAAGACAACTTCATATCTTCATCACCCAAATTCAACGAACCAGCCAATCGCATATTAATCGCATTTGTTTCAATCGCGAAACCATTCTGTGTTTCAAATGCACCATCACGCAACTTAACATTCAACGCAACACAGGAAATCTTAATCTGATCATGTTTTTTCTGTGATGAAAACAAATCCTGGATACTATGACGTAGCGATGTCAAGAAATCCGTTCCATACATATACGCAACCAATGCAGAATGTGCATACCCACTGCCCGAAGAATACACACGAACAGGCCCTGTAATGGTTTGCATAATTTCAGACAAATTTTTGCCGTTTGCTTGAACATAAAATTCCAGATCCATCGGCAATTCCGATATCAAATCCCTTTTGTTAATTTCATCCAAAATTTCACCAACATATATTTTTTCACCATACGCTGCAGACTGCAACCATACATGACCATTATCTTCTATATTTGCATCTATCCCAACCTTCACATTTCCATCTGCGAAACCTGTATCAATGTCAATTCGCACATAATTATTGTTAGCACCAATTTTCAAATTTAATTTTGATAGATTCAAATCACGATACATTATAAAATCGTCAATTTTTATATTTAAATCAACCTGCCTGTCAATTAATTCATCTGCGAACAATGGAATATCTTTAAAAACATTCAAATCCCTGTTTTTACGAACACGAATACCACCATACAACCCTGGGAATAATTGCGATAAATCCAAACGTGGTGAATAAACATTCAAATTAGATAACAAATTTTTCTTACCCCAATCCAAATCGCCAGACACAACAAATTTAGTTCCACGCACAACAATTTCTGATTTTCGCAATGTAATCTTCTTTCTATCCATACCACCTACGACATTCAAACTAAACGGTGGCACATCCGATAACCCCAGATTGAACAAGCGCCCAAATTTTTCCGCATCTAAAACCTCGCCCCTGACAATAAAGTCTATTGGCATCTTGCTTTTTCCTTCCAGCGCAACATTTGCAATCAACGCATCACCACCTGTAGATATTGCGATTCGCACAGGGTAAATTTTACGCACCGTATTATATTCAGACAGCGACACAATAAACGGCAACACATCATCACCCGATTTCACCCAGCCCGAGTACTCACGCCCAACAGAAGTTGGCATCAATCGAATATTAAACCCTGCAACGGAATAAGAATCGCCCAAAAAATTCAACCGCAAATTTTTAACCTGAATCGCGCCCAACCCTGCCTCTCGAAACGGATATTTTTCTGGCGCCTGAACACTATCATCAGATGGCAAAACCGGCTTTACCAATCGCTGCAACGAATACATACCTTCGCTGTTTTTTTCAATATTTATATCTGCATCATACACACGAACATTTTGAATTGTTGGGCGGTCACGAAACAGTGACACCAAATTCAATCGGACATCTATTCTTTCTGCGCTGAATGCATATTTAGCCTTGGCCCACTGTGCATTTGGAATACGAACCTGATTTAATTCCACACGCGGTCGCAAAGAAAACTTCCATGAAACCGCACCATCAATTTCAACCGGCATACCCGTTGCATCACGCAACACCGCAACCAAATTTCCACGCAACGTTTCCAGATTAACGCGACTTAACGCTACCACAACCGCAACAACCAGTCCGACAAAAAACAGACCGATAATTCGCAATATTGGTAAAAAAGCGCTTCTTCTAACTCTCATTATGGCAATTTAAATTCTAAAAATTTCATCAACGGCACCATAAAATCTGGCACACTGGCACGTAATGTTAACATGCGACCTGTTGACGGATGTTGGAATGTTAACTTATACGCAAATAAAAACAAGTTATTTGTTTCCAACATAGAAGCCAACGCCCCATCTAAATTTTTCTTTGCACCACCATATAACACATCACCAACAATCGGTGCATTCAAAGATATTGCACTATGCAATCTCAACTGATGTGTACGCCCGGTTTTTGGCAAAAAACGCACCCAAGAAACACACCCTGCCGCACATGTTAATACAGAATATTCTGTAATCGCACGCTGGGGACGCGGTCCTGTTCCGTTGTTTAAACGCGTTGGGCTATCGAACACCTGCCCCTTTAACATATAATTATCTATAACACCATTTTTCGGACTAACATCACCAGACAACAGCGCCAAATATTCCTTGTGCGCTGTCTTAGTTTGAAACTGCATTGACAAACTTTGTGCTGCTTTTTGATTTTTTGCAACAACCAATATTCCACTGGTCTCTCTATCTAAACGATGCACCAAAGAAATTTTATCATATGGAAATAATGCAGCCGCCATTTTATCAACAGATTTACGAATTCCTGTTCCGCCCTGCACCGCCAAACCTGCCGGTTTATTAAAAACAACCACGTCTGCATCATTATGAATTATACACTTACGCAGTCCTTCTAAATCTTCCAGTGTAAAAAATTCACCACTTTCTGTTTTCTTTGGTCGCGCCTCTGCATAACCAGCAACAGTCGGGGGAATACGCACCGCATCCCCCGCACTTAAGACCTCTGTTCCACGCACACGTTTTGAATTCACGCGTATCTGTCCACCACGACACAAACGATAAAATTCACGCTGCGGCATTGATGGAAAATGTCGCAAAAACCACCGCAACAGGCGTGTTCCTTCTTCTACTTTTGAAACTTCAACAAAATCTGCCATACTTCAACCTCAACTGGCACAAAAAAAATCATTCACCATAAACAATCTGAACAGAATTATTTGCCCCTGCTGATTTACAATCACCGGTTGCACCACCCTGTTTACCGTTTGACAACTGATACCCAACCGAATCAGACCACGCCTTGGCCAATAACGATTCGCACTCAGACTGCGCCAACCCATCAATACCAACAATAAACTGACGCGGATTAGACGGATCAACCGACAAAGTATATTTACCTCCATATGGATTCTGATTACTCATGCCAATCGCACCAAATATGGTTGTTCCATTCATATTTGAAAAATCATCATATTCACCATGAATATTACGAACCATGGTCACCATCTGAACCACCTGGTCATTAATAGTTGTTAATTTCTGGGTTCGCATCGCAGTTGAAATCATACCTATTGCCCCAACTGTAATCACCCCCATAATTGCCAGCACCCCCAGCATTTCAATCATTGAACGACCTGATTCCTGATTCATTGAAAAACCTCTTATTTGCTATTTACTAATTATTATTCTATCATAAAGATTATGAATATTCAATTTTCTGATTTAATTGAAAACGCACCACACGCACCTGGCGTGTACCGCATGTATGACAGCGACGGAAACCTGCTCTATGTGGGCAAGGCAAAAAACCTGTCCAATCGCCTTCGTCAATATATGGACATAGAAAAACTAGAATTACACAAACAGGTTATGCGTACACTGGTTTCACGGGTTGAATGGGAAACAGTTGCTACAGAATCAGATGCCCTTATTCGCGAACAAGAACTGATTAAATCTGAAAAACCAAAATACAACATCATGCTGACAGACGGAAAAATGTATCCAATGCTGGCTTTAACATCTGGCGACTTTCCGCGCCTATTAAAATTCCGCGGTCGTATCAACCAACGACGTGATGTATATGGTCCATACCCGTCTGTATCCAGTTTAAACGAAACAATCAAAACAATACAAAAAGTATGTCAAATTCGCACCTGCACAGACATACAAATGCACAACCGAACACGCCCCTGTCTGTTGTATCAAATTGGTCGATGCAGCGCACCATGCTGCAATCCAGACAAACAAAAATACGCAGATTCAGTGCGTACAGCGCGAAAAATACTAACTGGCGACAGCGGCCCTATAATATCTGATCTAACCAAACAAATGCAAACACTTGCAAAAAACATGGACTATGAATCAGCCGCAATAATTCGCGATAAAATTTCGGCACTAACACACACATCAAACCGCGGAAACGCACAAAAACATGCGTACACACCGAATCTAAACTGGGACAAAAATGTTTCAGAACTGGAAAAATGGCTGGGGATAAAAATTAATCTGGCTGGTGTTTTTGATAACTCACACTTATTTGGAAAACAACCCGTTGGTGCAATGATAACCTTTGGACACAACGGCTTTGAAAAATCCGGATACAGACACTTTAAATTACAGGATAAATCACGCGCCGGCAACGACATTGCAATGATGTCAGAATTTGTAAAACGCGCATGCGAACGCGGACCAAAACTGGATTTAATAATCGTTGACGGTGGTATTGCACAATGGCGCATTGCAAAACGCGCCGCCCCCAACACACCAATATTCGGTGTCACCAAGGGCGAAGTTCGTGATGGCGACGAACACTTTATCCTGCCCGACGGCAATATCTATCACGACCTACCAAAAGACTCGCCTTTATTCCTAATGTTGCGCACTGTACGTGACGAAGCCCACCGTTTCGTCATAACATACCATCGCACACTGCGTGCAAAACAAATGACTGCCTCTGTTTTAGACGAAATCGACGGCATTGGTCCCGCGCGCAAACGCGCGCTGCTGCAACACTTTGGCACGCCACGTGCAATCATCGACGCAGACCTGAATGCACTAAAACACGTACCTGGCCTTGGGGATAATATCGCAGAAAAAATTTATGCCCATTTTCATACAGAAGTGATATAATTAAACCAATTCATATATAATCATAATAAAAAGGAGACACATATGAAGTTCTTTGTAAATTTCTTATCCGCATTCAGGATCGCTGCATCATTTGCAATAATTCCAACACTGATGTTCCAAATGTATTGGACAACATTTATATTATATGCACTGGCCGCTATATCCGACTGGTTTGATGGATATCTGGCACGCAAATACAATGTATGCACAAAAATTGGTGGCGTAATGGATCACATTGGTGACAAATTACTGGTTGTGAATACATTAATTATGCTAACCATTATGATGCCTGTATGGTTTGTCATCGTGCCCGTAATCATCATGATTGCACGCGAACTGTACATATCCGGCCTGCGCGAATTCCTGGGCACACAGAAAATCGAAATGCCTGTACCTAAGGCACGCTTTTCCGTAGGCAAAATCAAAACAACATTTCAGATGATTTCCATCGGCGCATTTTTATTAATCTTTGCAATCGGCACATTAATCAAACCAGACACAGACAGTCGCATATTAATGTACATGGTATATGCCCTGCCACAAATTGGCATTTACGGATTGTGGATTTCATTGATTGCATCTGTATGGTCTGCAACCCAATACACAAAAACATTCCTGGGCCACATGAAAAAAATAAAATAAAAAATATGCCATACATATAAAAACCGCCATTTGGCGGTTTTTTTCTTATTTCTGTTTCATAAAATTATCTAATCTACATTTTCTTTCCAACAGTTGAACAACCTTGCAATCTGCATCAATAACAACGACATCACTATCTTGCACAGTTGTAACATTATCTCTCATGCCACGAACCATCTGCCTTGTTCCATGACGATTTGTAAAAACTACATCATAGGCATTTGATGACACTGATGGCCATGCACCTAAAACATACAATGTATCACGCCACGCACTATCATCTTGTTTAACTGATTTTGTTTTTTTTACCTGTCCCGCTTCATCATCTTTTTTTGAAGCAAAACCAGACGCGCCAGTTAAAGCCAACATAAAACACAGACCAAGCACAAAAGAATTCAATCTGTTATTATTTTTTTTCATATTTCATATCCTTTTATTTTTTCACAAAAAAAAGCTAAGATATCATATATAAAATAAAATTCAATGCAACAAAAAATCGCCACATATGTGACGATTCCTATACAATCACCCCTCCAGAATCAAAACCAACCCTTTTTATCAGATTTCAATCCTGCAAACTCAGTCAACACCTTCTTTTGCTTATCCGTCAATTTTGTTGGTATTTTTATAGCAATTTCTATATACAAATCACCATAACTGCCACTGCGACGAACACTTGGCATACCGTGTCCACGGACACGCAATTTTTCGCCAACCTGGGTTCCTGCAGGCACCTTAACATCTAACTTTTTATCGTCAATGGTTTCAACCTCGACTTCACCCCCCAGCGCCAGTGTCGTAAACGGCACATCCATACGCATAATCAAATCATCACCACGCCGTTCAAAACGCTTATCTGACCGAACACGCACATCTAAATAGAAATCACCTGCAGGCGCACCATTTGAACCTGCCTCGCCCTGACCAGCCAGACGCAAGCGCGCCCCATCTTCAATTCCTGCTGGAATTTTCACCTCTAATGTACGCTGTTTATGCTGGGTTCCCGTACCATCACATTCAGAACATTTTTTATCAATCTTTCTACCCAAACCATTACATTCTGGGCACGGTGTTTCCATTGCAAAGAATCCCTGACGCGTATGCACAAAACCACTGCCACCACAACGCGAACAACTTGGGGCCGGTTTACCATCTGCCGTACCATACCCATTACATTTTTCACATTTAACATTACTGGAAAATTTAACAGTATGCACCTTGCCAAAATATGCATCTTTTAAATCAATCACAACTTCATCCAGCAAATCACGCCCACCGCGTTGCGGCGCACCACGACTGGTCGACGCACCACCACCAAAATCACCAAATCCAAAACCACGCATTGCCTCGCGCAGGATATCTTCCATTCCTGCACCACCCCCCATATTAAAATGGAATGCACCATCACCAAATGGATTACCCCCACCGAATCCGGCACCTGCACCATTACCATTTGCAAACGCTGCGTCTCCGAATCGGTCATACGCCGCACGCTTTTGCGGATCTTTTAAAATATCAAATGCATTATTAACTTCCTTGAACTTTTCTTCTGCATCCTTGTTATCTGGATTTCTGTCCGGATGATATTTCATCACTAACTTATGATACGCTTTTTTAATATCAGCATCTGTCGCATCACGGGCCACGCCCAAAACTTCGTACGGGTTTTTATTCATGATATTTGTCCATATGGTTTTTGTTGTTAACAAATATATAAGTTGCACACATCAAAAATTCAACCCCAAAATATGAATTAGGCGGAAATTCTTTAGACTTGCGTAAAATTTAAAAATGTTTTAATAATATTATCATTATGACAGAAAAAAATACACACACATACGATGCATCGGATATCCAGGTTCTCGAAGGTCTTGAGCCCGTTCGCCTGCGCCCAGGAATGTACATTGGTGGCACAGACGAAAAGGCATGGCACCACCTGCCGATTGAAATTATGGACAATTCCATTGACGAAGCCGTTGCTGGCTTTGCCAAGAAAATAACCGTAAAATTAATCGATTCTAAAACGATTGAAATTGCCGATGATGGTCGTGGAATACCAGTTGACGAACACCCAAAATATCCTGGCAAATCCGCGCTAGAGGTTATTTTAACAACACTGCATTCTGGTGGTAAGTTTAATAATAATGTTTACAAAACCAGCGGCGGTCTGCATGGCGTAGGTTCTGCCGTGGTAAATGCCCTATCGTCTGAAATGATTGTTGACATCGCACGCGATGGTTATAATTGGCATCAAACATTTTCGCGTGGTATAACCACATCCCCTATGACACGCGGCGACGCAACCAAAGCGCACGGCACAAAAATCAGATTTACAATCGACGATGAGATCTTTGGCGCAAACGCCGTATTCAAACCAGTAAAAATTTATCGCATGGCCCGGGCCAAAGCATTTCTGTCACGCGGTGTAAAAATTGAATGGGTATGTAATCCAGAATTATTAACCGAAGACATGAACATTCCTGCCAACACAACATTCTTTTATCCGAATGGCGTTGCAGACTTCTTGGCGGAAAAGACAGATAACAAACCACGCATCTTGCCACGCATATTCAGTGGCAGCGTAGATTTTCCTGACGACTGTGGCCGCGTTGAATGGGCATTAACATTTCTAACCGACGAAAACGGTGCTGCATCTGATGACGGATTCTTTTCATCATACTGCAACACAATCGCAACAATTGACGGCGGCACGCACGAAACCGGTTTCAAATCCGCAATAACCAAGGGGATTAAGGCATACGGCGAAAAAGTTAACAACAAGACCGCATCAACAATCATCGGCGAAGATGTATTTGATTCTGTGGCTGCTATTGTATCTGTATTCTATAAAACACCACAATTTCTTGGACAAACCAAGGAAAAATTATCCAACCCTGAGGTTGCACGTTTCACTGAAAACGCACTGCGTGACCCGTGGGAAATGTTTTTGGCATCTGATCCCAAAACCGCAAACGCATTATTGGAATTTGTTGTTAATCTGGCAAATGCACGCATCAAAACCAAACAGATCAAAGACGTCGCACGTAAAACCCCAACAAAACGCATTCGCATGCCCGCAAAATTGGCGGATTGTTCGAAACATGGAATCGCTGGCACAGAATTATTTATTGTTGAGGGGGAATCAGCTGGTGGAACCGCAAAACAGGCACGTGATCGTGCAACCCAGGCGATTATGCCCCTGCGCGGCAAGGTTTTAAATGTTATATCAAATTCTGATGAACGTTTCGGCGCAAACAAAGAATTAAACGATTTGATTGACATTATTGGCGCTGGCACTGCCAAAGATTGGAACGAAGATAAATTGCGTTATGAAAAAATCATTATCATGACCGATGCTGACGTTGACGGCAGCCATATCGCATCATTATTGATGGCATTCTTCTATCAATTCATGCCCCAGTTAATTTACGGCGGCCACCTGTATTTATCATGTCCACCACTGTATAAACTGACATGCGGCACCGAATCGATATATGTTGATACAGACGAAGAATTAGAAAATCTAAAGGCAAATAAATACAAAAATAAACGTGTTGAAATTTCACGATTCAAAGGTTTGGGCGAAATGATGCCAAATCAATTAAAAGAAACAACCATGTCACCCAAGACACGCAGATTGATTCGTGTTGACCTGCCACCGCGCACCGAAGAAGGGGCCGAAGACACAGAAAAAACACGCACAATCGTATCCGAACTGATGGGCAAAAAACCAGAATTCCGTTTCAAGTTCATAACCGAACACGCCCAGTTTGTTAAAGATTTATTCGTATAACAAAAAAACACCGAAAATTCGGTGTTTTTTTTATCTTCCATGATTGACAAGCATTTTTTCATAACTAATATATCCATATATAACAAAGGATAAAACATGGGCTTTTTTAGTATTTTTAAACACAAAAACATAAACAAACCTGAAACAAATGAAACAGGCAAACAAAAAACAAACATTCCTGAAAATCACATCAGCAAAAAGAAAAAAAATACATACACAATAATGTTCAATGTAATGTCAGAACACGAAATGCTTGATCTGTGCAAATCTGCAAAACTACCTGTTATTGAAATCAATGGTGTAAAGCAAGAAGCAAAAACAGGCTGGATAACCTGTTTACCATTTCCAAATCCGTGCGCAACAGAAATGATGACAGGTCATGAAATACTGCGTGAAGTTATGGGCGATAAAATATCCGCAACAATTATCGAATATCTGGATAAATATACCGGAAAACCCGTTGTCCAGGTCTACCCAGAAGGCTGGTACGTGTTCGATAAATACGAAGCTGATTATATGCTGCACCTGAATCATGCATCACGTCGCGATTTAAACAAACAATTAAGATTACGTGAACAAAAAATAAATGACTATCTGGCAACCCAGAAACAACGATAAACAATCAAATGAATAAAAAAACGGCGATTGCCGTTTTTTTATTCATTTTTATTTATTCCACTATTCCACATTCGTGGACTGCACCGTTTTTTGACATACACCATAACTATCTCGCTCCTCATCATCGTTGCATGTTTTGACACACGCACTTCCTGAAACCTCGTACCCTGAATTACACTTGCAATGCGAATTAACATCTCCACTACCTGATGTCTGATACGTTGAATTTTCCGGACACAATAATGACTGATAAAACATTTCTGATATTGATGCAATGCACGTCTGCGCATCATTAGACGGACAACTATTCCCATCATCCTTAAACACTGCATACGCACATGTCAATGCCACATTTCTGCACGCACCGGCCAGAACCCTCTGAACACTGCCAACATTTGCACCCGAAGCCCATGTGTTAACCTGGGTTATTTGTGAATTATAGCAATCTGCAATATCAACAATACAACTTGATGCATATTCTGAAATAATCCTGCTTTGGGCCGCGCGAATGTTCACCATTGCACGCTGAATATAATTCACAACAACATCATTATATGGTTGATAAACACCTTCGGAATTATATGTATACGCCTGACACTTGTCCAAAACCGCGCGACATAACCCTTCTTCCGTCACCTTTTGCTTGGTCCCAATCTTCTGCAATAAATATTTAGCAACGCATTTTGGTCCATTGTTACCCGTACAATTTGTCATATTTATAGTTGTTGTCTCATACGCACCTTTCAAAAAGTCCTCAACAATCACTGCATTATTATAAGATGTCATAAATTTCTGAATATCCGATACCTTTTGCCCCAGAACAACCTCGCCATTTTCATCAATATAAATCTTGGTCGGATCAACACATTTATAGTATTTTTCACCACAAACCATTTCATCTTTCATACAGGCTTCCAATGCGCCGATACACCCCTTGGCATCATACATGTTTTTATTCTGCAAAACCGCCAAACGCGCCTTTTGCAACATACGATTTGCACTGCCGACATTCGCGACCAATGTTTCATTCATCTTCTTTAAGCCTTTCTCGTACGCAATACAATCTTTATCAATCGCCAAATCATAATTACCTGTGATTTGTGATGTTGTCGACCCCGCTTCCTTGCACTGGGTCAAGACTGTATTACAGCGTTTCTTGGCCGCACGGTACAATTCATCCCCACGCAGATTTGAAAAACTTCCTGTATTACCCGTCCCCAGAAAATCCAAATTAAATATATCAACACTTTCAGAAGAAAAATCTAAATCCAAATCCAGACCAAAACTGTCCGATTCTGTAAATGTTGCCGTATTTGAAACCGGGTCACGAATTAATTCTTCTATCTGTTCCAACATATTACGATTTTCAGAATTATCCGTTGTCCCCGACAACGCTTCTTCTGCCTCGGTCTCGGTCAGAATTGCACGAATTTCATCCGCAGACAACCCAACATAACGGATACGCTGTGCGACCTCATTTAATTTATTATTTGCATCTTTAACCGCTTCTTCAACCTTGGTATATCTGGATAAATTCGACGAACACGAACAACGTCCCTGGTTTGCATCAATTACCGCACAGAATTGATCCATACAATCATTATACTGTTCCTGACAGGACTTGTTCAATTCTGCCGTCTGTTCCAGACGCGATGTTGCCTCAGCAATACTTTCTGCGGTCACTTCTTTTTTTGCCGCACGTGAATGCACAGAACGCAACTGTTCATCTATATTCGACCCTGTCTGAAGCCCCGTATCACCAATTGTTGCACGTCCACCAACCTCGGCCGTACTGGGGCGCAATGTCACACCTAATCTGCGCACTGCTGGATTACTGTTAATACTGGCATCCGCAACGCGCTTATTACGCCCAACGGTATTTACCGCCGCATCCAAACCACTGCGCGCATCTGTCACAGATTTCACAGAACGCGATACAACCGCCCCCCTGACCTGCTGTAGTTTAGAATCATTATTTTGCTTAACCACTGGCGTGCCAGCAAACACACGCGATACAGCACTGCGCACAGCAGTACTTTCCGGCATATCTGTTGTCTTACCTTTTTCCGACACATCAACCGCACGCGTTGCCGTACGTGCAACCGTTGTACGATTTGAAACCTCTTGTGCCTTAACATCAGATGAACTGGTTGGAATTACACGCGAAACAGCACCATCGGCACCAAATGCACCGGGCGCAGTTAAAAACACACCGAAAAAACACAACAACAGTTTTTTCATTCTCTTCCCAGAATTATAACATAAAAAACAATTATTTAAAACAGTAAAATACTAACTAAACACCAACCACTCTGACCACCAGCAGAGATACCATCAGATTTTAATTTTCAGCATGTTGGTATGGGCTAATGCTATGGCAATCGCATCTGCTTCGTCTGCTGTTTTTGGATGCGCCATCGGCAGCAGCATTTTTACCATTTTATCAACAGCAGATTTATCCGCATGCCCAGCCCCGGTCAGTGCTTTTTTTATCACATTCGGTTCATATTCAAAAACCGGAATATCACTTTCTGCAACCGCAACAATCGCAGATGCACGCGCCTGCCCTAACAACAATGTTGTTTTCGGATTTTTATTAACAAAAATAATTTCAATACTGCATTCATCAGGTGAATAAGTTTCACAAATTTTTCGCAATTCACGAAATATCGTCACCAATCGCTGTGCCATCTCCATTTTTGGATTTGGCAAAATCACACCACTTGCAATATATTTGCGCGATTGCCCCGTTGAATCCACCACCGCCCAACCTGTATGCAACAAACCCGGATCAATTCCCAAAACACGTGTCGTCATTTTGATTTTTTCACCACACGGCGTTTAGTCGCCTTTACTTCTTTAACAGAAATAATATTTTTATACCACCCCAAGAACGGAGCACGAATACCACATGTCTTTATATCATAGGTTTTTCCTACCTTTAACCCTGCAAATAATTCATCTGAACGAAACTTGGCAAAAAATAACAAATTAGTATTCCGCAACACTTGGCCATCTTTTGTGTATACCATGTATTGGGACGAACCTGCATCTGCACCATATTTTAAATATTTTATCGTCACACGTTGTGTCTTAATTGTCGAATATTGATACACCACACGCACAAACATCCAAACACCAAACAACGCCAAAGTATACAGTACTTCATCCAAAGTCATATCGTCCATATTTTACCCCTTTTGTTACTTTCTAAAACTTATTTTTTTATTTTATCCACAGACCAAATACATCTATTTTTAGTCCCCAATAAATAATAATGCTTTATACGATATTTTTGCCCAACCTTTATTTTCTTAAATTCCTGATCTGTCAACCTAGGCATCATATTTAACCAAACAAACGGCTCAAACAATATCATAGTTAAGTTAAACCCATTCCATACTTCAAAACAACGATTATCATTGACACACAATATCTTTACAGTCTTTCTACCAACCTTAACTATTTCCTTTTTTTTAACAACCAATACTTCCGTTTTAATTGTACACCAAACATATATAAAGTACATTAACAACAAACAAAGCAATAAATTAATTGGTTGCATCGTTTCAGGCAAATTTTCCGACATCAGCTTATACAAAACAACAATCGGACAAAACAGCAAAACAAATAAAACTATTTTCACCCCACCCCCCTTTACTTTCTAAAACTTATTTTACTTACTGCATTATAACCAAAGTATTTATTTATCTTTTTTATAATCTCGTCAGACCTGTACGACAACTGCAACGCATACGCTGGCACCGCCGGTCTGATAACAACATTAAATGTATTATCCCTGTTTTTTCTTATTGCTGCCAATCGTGCAACAGACGCTATATCCACCCCCATAATTTCGTCCCACCGCTGCACCAAATCCGAATCCGATGCACGCACACCAAAGATTCTAATCAAACCGCCCAACGCCCCACCAATCGTCTGGGGGCGTTTTGAACGTTCTTCAAATTTCTTAGTTTGGTTTGACATAACTGTATTCTTTTGGCATCAAGATAAACATTTGCCCCTGGGCATGTTGCCCCTGGGCGAACCTATACGCTTCGTCACCTTTGCCAAAGAAAATATCCGCACGAATCCACCCACGAATCGCACTGCCTGTATCCTGGGCAATCATCAGACGACGAAACGCACGTCCATCTGACAGATTTGTATTAACATAGACCGGCAACCCCAATGTATACAAATCATCATCCATTGCAACGCTGCGAATCTTGGACAACGGCGTTCCCAATTTACCAATAACATCTGGTGGTGTTGATTCATAAAAATAAACATAGCGCGGATTTTTATAAATCACATCTTTTGCCAATTCTGGATTCGCCTTCAGATGTTGCCATACCGCCTCAGAAGAAAAGCCACCTTTAGGTCTAATACCACGCTTACGCAGTTCTTCACCGATTGATTTGAACGGCATATCATTTACCGCCGCAAAGTTCAATTTTACATCCGTCCCATCTTCCAGACGCAGATTCCCGGATCCCTGAATTTGAATATTTTGCACATCAACAATATTTGCCCAATACAAAACACGCCCAATTTGTTTTTCAACAATATCCTTTTTTGACACACCCTTGTACTTACGCCCATCAGTTGGGATTCCCATCAACGGCTCATTACAAACAGATGTTTTTGTACGACAGGCCGGAATTATTGGGGAATAATACCCTGTATATGTTCCTTTATCACCACCATTATCATTAAAGATTTGATACGGCTGAAAATTCGATTCAAACCATGCACGCACCGTTGCGATATCTGCAGACGCGCTTGGCAACATTCTGCATTTTTCTGCAAACAATTCTTTATCTGGAATCAAACGCCCCGTGTATTGAATTTTTGCCTTGCATGAATTACGAAATGCCTGCAATGCATATCTGACATCATCTTCACGCCACCCCGGCAAATCAGAATAAGACACGCGTTTAAAATTAGATGGTATTACCGAATTATCCCCAACAACTGTTGGTGTTGACACATCACAAGACGCCAATACAAACGCAGACAAAACAGCAATAAAAGAACGAAAAATTACATTTTTTTGAAAAAATTGCATTTTTACCAATCCCCCCACTTGTAAAACATTTTTATAATGCTATATTAACATAAAATCGGGACACAAGTCCAGACATATAAGATTAAAAACAAAAACACCGAAGGAGAAAAACCATGGCAAAATTTAATATTATTTCCCAGTTTTTAAAGGATATTTCTTTTGAAAGCCCAAACGTACCAGAATTATTCTTTAAAAACGATAACGGCCAGGCGAAATTAGAAATCAACATTGACATTCAAATCAAAGGCGCAGACAATAATTTGTTCATGGTTGATGTAATTACCAAGGTTCATTCAAAACTGGAAGCTGGCGATAAATCAATCTTTCTGATTGAATCAACATATTCTGGCCTGGTACAACTGGAAGAAGAAAAAGACGAAGAAGACAAAAAACGCACACTGTTAATTGATGTTCCAACATTGTTGTTCCCATCCGTTCGCGCGCTGATTACACGTTTAACATCTGAATCTGGTTTCCCAACATTTACAATGCAGCCGGTTGATTTTGCACAACTGTATGAACAGAAACAGGCAAAATAATAAACACACAATTAAAAAATCCCCAAATCGGGGATTTTTTAATACCCAATATACTTGCAAGCACACAAATCAATGTAATTTAGATAAAAAAAAACCGATGACACAACAAGTCACCGGTTTATATATTCCAGAAAATTATTTTCACTTATGCCGCAGCAGTGAAAACCTTCTGCACATCATCATTCGCATCCAATGCATCAACCAACTTTTCCAATTTGGCATATACTTCATCGTCCAAATCCATTGGCATATTTGGCAACCATGTTAATTCTGCCTGTTCTGGTTCACCCAATTTATCCGCCAAGAATTTCTGAACATTAACAAAATCTTCTGGTTTTGTTGTGATGATAAAACCTTCTTCGGATGCTTCCATATTATCTACTTCTGCCTCCATAATAATTTCCATCATCTCGTCTTCTGTTTTACCAACAGATACAGGATACATAATCTGACCTGCACGCGTAAACATAAACACCACAGACCCTTCTTCGCCCATATTACCGCCATTTTTACCAAAGATATTGCGAATTTCTGGCACTGTACGACGTGGATTATCGGTCAGCGCCTCAACAATAACCGGCACTGCCCCCGGACCATAACCTTCATAGCGCACTGCTTCATAATTTTCAGTATTCGCACCCGATGCCTTTTCGATTGCACGTTTAATATTATCATTTGGCATCGACGCCTTGCGTGCAGTTAAAATCGCCAAACGCAAACGTGGGTTATTATCTGGATTTTTGTCCCCCAACTTTGCCGCCATTGTAATTTCGCGCGCCAGTTTAGTAAACAAACCACTGCGTGCTGCATCGGCTGCACCCTTTTTATGCTGGATGTTATGCCATTTACTGTGTCCACTCATATTTGACCTTTTTATTTATTTAGATTAAAATTACCCCAAAAGGGTAACAAATGATTGGAAAAATGCAAGGCATAGTTGACTATATTGGTGATGGTTTTGTTATTTTACTAACTGGCGGCGTTGGATACAAGGTACATACAGCAGAATACCTGACCCATAAATCAACGGTCGAATTGTGGATTGAAACTGTTGTACGCGAAGATTCAATCCGTCTGTTTGGTTTTACGACATTGAATGGACAAAACCTGTTTAATATGCTAACCGGCGTTTCTGGCGTAGGCCCCAAGGTTGCATTGGCAATCCTTGGCACAATAAATTCAGACACATTAATGTCTGCAATCGCAACAGGCGACGCAAAAACAATCGCCACCGCCCCAGGGGTTGGTAAAAAAATGGCTGAAAAAATCATTGTTGAACTAAAGGGCAAAATTGGCGGCGCATCCGCAACATTATTTGCCCCGGACACAGGCGCAACGACATCCGCATCTTCTGCCCTGCCCGACCTGTTAATGGCGTTGGAAGCCTTGGGCTATCGCCGTTTGGACATAATTGAAATGGCACAGAAATTAGTAAACCAAAACCCAACGGCAGACGTATCAAAACTGGTCCCATTGGCATTAAAAGAAATAAGCAAGGGGAAATAATATATGGTCGATTTTATCAAGAAAATTAACGATGCAATTCGTACGATTAAATATCGCATTAATCCATATACCAAAATCAAAACAATTGATGAATTAAATAAAGTCTATGCGTTAAATTACCACGATTTATCTGCACTGGATTTACGCGAACACGGCGATTTGTTTTATGACTATGATGGAAACAAAACCCACCCATGGACAAACAATGTCATATGGCCAACGCCTGATAAAATGCCCGCGAACTTTAGCCCACAAAAACTGCTTGAATCATCTATGCGACCACGGTTAATCGAAGACTTGCACCAATCTGGAAAAACAGGACATGGCATTAATATCGCCATCATAGACGGTCAAATCGACGCAACAAATCCAGAATACAGCAATCAAATAAAATTAATTTCCCACAGCACAAAAATACAGACATCAAACACGACCCCTGAACACCACGGTCCCCTGGTTGCATGTCGCGCCGTTGGCAAAAATACAGGCACGGCCCCTGATGCCAATTTATATTATTTTAATGTCGCAAAAAATCGCGAAACAAATTTCTTTGACTCTAATATAGATGCATTTGAACGTGTCTTGGAATACCAAAAAAACGCCCCCGAATCTGAACGAATTCACATTTTATCATGCAGTTTTGGCTTGCGCGCCAATACCAGCGGTCAACGCGCCACCACCGAACAAATCGCAAAGGTATATGAACTTATACAACAATTACATAATCTTGGAATTCAAATAATACATTGTTCCCCCACCCCAACGGAACAAAACGACATTGAACAACGCGCCCAAGTCGAACAAATACTAAAACAACATGGCTATCAAACAATTCATTGGCACGACCAAGAATTCAGCAATCGCAACCCAAACCAACCCATATTCGGACGATTTGTAAAATCACCAGATTTAATCAGTATTCCGACACGCAATATGTCACACATTGACCACCACCAAGATGTGCGTTTTGACCCTAATGGCGGCGACTCATCTGCTGCACCATACCTGGCGGGGGTTTTTGCCTGCGCACTACAGGGCAACACAATATTCTGCACCCGCAAAAATTGGCAGGATGAATTAACTGAAATTATGAAGCAAACCGCATCTGAACATCCAATGGGCGGAAAAATCATAAACCCAACGGGCATTGTTGAACACGTATCTCAAATCGCCCGAACAATGGAAATGGATTTAATTAAACATCAGGCATCACAACATGAATAACGACACAATTTTTGCACTATCATCTGGTCACGGCAAATCTGGCGTGGCCGTAATACGTATATCTGGAAATGATTTGCACAATACATTTTCTAGATTTATAAACAAATCTGAATTTACAGATCGCTATGCATACTTTACAAACCTGCGCGATAATAATGGCGACCTGCTGGACCAGTGTTTATCAATATACTTTCACGGCCCAAATTCATTTACTGGCGAAGATGTTATCGAATTGCACACACATGGCGCACCGGCAACAATTAATGCAATATTTGAATACCTGAAAACATTAGGAATGCGCATGGCAACCCCGGGCGAGTTTTCACGCCGCGCATTTTATAATAACAAAATGGACCTGACCGATATTGATGGTCTGGCAGCATTACTGGATGCACAAACAGACATCCAACGCAAACACGCCCTGCGTTCCATGCTGGGCGCAGACAGCGAAATATACAACACATGGCGCACACAGATGGTTGAAATTTCTGCATATGCGGCGGCAATCCTGGATTACAACTCAGACGACCTGCCTGCAAACATTGGCGAAACTGTTTACACACGCACCATGAAATTACACAAAGAAATCTGCGCTGCATTAAAGAATTATCATACATCACGCGCAATTCGCGGTGGGATAAATATTGCACTGGTCGGCGAAACCAATGTTGGCAAATCATCAATATTTAATTATCTGGCCGGATCAAACCGCGCAATCGTATCCGACATTGCCGGCACAACACGTGATGTCGTATCAATTAATTTGGACATTGATGGGTATATGGTAAACCTGTCAGACACTGCCGGCATTCGTAAAACAGATGACAAAATCGAATCAATCGGCATAGAACGCACAAAGACCGAAATCGAAAATGCAGACATTATAATTAACGTCTACACACCTGAAAATGTCCCAATGAAACAAATTGACAATGCGCAAATTAAACCAAGTATAAATATTGTAAACAAATCCGACACAATACCTGAATTGGAACAAAACACCGAATTCGGCCTATACACATCTGCAAAAACTGGATACGGCATGGATAAACTTACAGAAATCCTGCGCGAAAAAATTCATGAAATAATGGATAACACAGAAAACGGATTAACAATAAACGCCCGAACCAAGACCCTATTAGAATCCGCATGCAGCGAACTTAACCACGCATTAGACACAAACGGAAACTATGACATATTTGCGGAACATACGCGTCGTGCCTCCGATTCCATTGGCAAAATTCTGGGCACAATCACCGCAACCGAAGTTCTGGATAAAACATTCGGTCAATTATGCCTGGGGAAATAAAAAATATCTAACCAAATTATCTACAGAACAAAAAACCGCCCAATCAGGCGGATTTTTTATTCCAGGCAAGAACCTCTTAATTCAATGGAGCCCCCCAATGCTGCTGAATATTACGTTCCATATCCATTGGGCTAATCAAAACCTGTGGGGTCAATATAACCACCAAAACTTCACGTGTCGCCTGGGTTTCACGCGAACCAGACAGTGCCATAAAATCCGGATCACCCAAACCATAACGCGTATCCTGACTGGTCTGTTTCTCAAACCCAGAAACAACCAACATCTGACCAGATTCCATAATAACTTCCTGCATAAAACTACGTTCTTCAACCTCTGGCAACTGCAGGGTCACCTCGCCAATCGTCTGGGTTGACATACGCAACAATTCACGAACAGACATACGGAATAACAACAAGATTTTTCCATTCTCTAACACATTTGGCAACAACTGCATCGTGAAACCCGTTTCCAAATCATCCTGGTCAACGGTACTGGATTCAACAGTTGTGAAATTACGCGATTCAAAACGTTTAATATATCCTGTTGTACGCGTATTGCTGACCGGTGCAACACGATTTGAACGTGTTGTCACACCAACATTTGTCACCAACGAAACCTTGCCCTGCTTTGCCAACGCTTCAATCAATGCATTACTGCCCGCTGCCCCTGACAAAGACCCATTCATAATTTGATCATTTGTATAGGCCCCTTCTACGACCGAACCATTTTCCATATGTGTAGCACCTGTTAACGCAGATACAGTATTCGACAACACCGCAATATTCATAGAACTGGCCTCGGTCGAAGCCAAATTATTTTTAGGATTCGCAACAATATTCAACCCCGAAGTAGAGTTAATCGCTGCTGCCAAATTCAAACCAAATGCCGAATTATTAGAAATCGTCACTTGTAAAACCTTAACATCAATCGTAACCAACTGACTTAAACGCTTATTCTGACGATCAATATACTCACTGACACGCGTCAACACCGATGGCGATGCCGTCACAGTAATCGTTCCCAAACTGCGCGACACTGTAAAATCTGCATTTTCTGCCTTGCCGATAATAGAACCAATGGCCTTTTCCACCTCGTCCCACTCTTTCAATGTCGACTCCAAAGAAACTTCATTAGAATCATCAGTTGAAACAGATGTGTTATATGCAACCTCGGTCCCCAATGCATACAACGAGAAAGTCTTGGTTTCTGTTTCATAGAACACGATCGAATTTTTATCATAATACCACAACAAATCCAAATCAGTTGCAACCTGATTCAACAGCCCCGACAAACGCCCCGTATACGCAACATTAACCTGTTTTTTTAACTTCTCACTGGACACCTGGCCATCGATTTTAACTGGTATTCCCGTCACAGAATAAACATCATTTGCCAAAACCTGTAACGCAACCGGTTCATCCAACAAAATAGTCACCCCCATATCCGTTTCAAATTTTGCTGGCAATTTATTTCTATGTTCCAACACAATCGATTTATTTCCCAACCAAACCCCTTCGGACATAGAAACCGTATCACCACTGGCAACCTTGGCCCGGGGATTTTTCGCCATTTCAAAAGCATCATACGCATTAATAAAATCCTGGTCTACAGATGCCGCAACCTTGGCTGACTCACGTTTTGCACACCCTGTCACAGCCGCCAGCACCAGCGCAAACAAAACTAAAATTTTCATTGGCTTAATCATATTTATATTCTCCTACGACATCTGTATATTTTATTATTCCTGCGATGACGAAATCACCAATACACGATTTCCCTTATAGAACTTGGCATATGGAATTGGTGTTGCACGTCCAAAATTACGAACCAAAGCCGACGCCACATCAACAAAACGTCCCTTAAACACAGCACTTGCCTCAATCGGATATTCACGCGGTGTTGTCCAAACCAAATCCCACCCCTCTTTATCACACCACGACTGCAAAACCTCGCGCAGGGTCTGACCATTTGCAACCACCCACGAACGCACCTGGTCCTTTACAACCTTTGGCGCTTCTGCATCCGCAGATGCATCAACCAAAATTTCTGTTTCGCTTTCTTCCTCTACAATTTCTTCTACAACAGTTGTACCATCTTCCTTGGTCACGATTTTCTTACCATCTGCGGTCTGCGCATCAACACGCATCCCATTACGCAACGCAAACGCTTCATAATTATCTGCATACTTACCGCAATTCTTACGTCCACTGCGCGACACCGCCAACACATTTCCACCATCATCTTCCAAGACTTCACGATGCAACAACGGCATTTCAGAATTATTATAACATTCATCATCAAACCCAACTGGAATCTGATTACCATGCAACATATTTGCACCACCAGACCACCCACCAAAAGAGCCACGCGCGCCCAAATTAAAATTATTTTCCACAACCAAATCCGCACCAATCTTAGAAACTATGCGAATATTATCATCCTGCTTTTTCTTATTACACGCACCATGTTCACACGAAACCTCAACATCTGCCTCACTTCCTGCCAACGGCCACGCCGGCACCTGTGCTGGCAACAAAAACCCGTCCTGGGCTTCAACTTGCATCATATCAGTCTGTTCATAATCCGCACCATTAACAAATCTATCCTGCTCATAGAAAATCTCAGACGTGACAACCTGTGGCAATTCATCTGCAAAGCAATACCCCGCCGCAGTTGCAAACATAGCAAAAATCAATACTTTACGGAACATAACAAACTTCCTTTCCCTAATAAAACTTCCCTTATTTTTAATATATTATAACAATTTGACCGAATCTGTGCAAGACCAAAAACACACAACAAACAACATAAAAAAAGATAAAATCGCACGACTCGCAAAAAGATGCTATACTATCGGCGAAAACAAATCAGCCACAGGGAGAAAACAAGAAATGACGAACACAATTATTTTTATCGCACTTGGTTTAATTATTTTATCCACCGCTTTTCTTGGCTTTTACATTTTCCGAACTAACCTGCAAATATCCAACATAAACAAAACATTGGAACATCAATACAATCTGATGGTTAAAATTCAATCCATTCTTAAAAACAAATCTGCCACAAACGCGGTCGCAGAAAACGCAGAAATGATTTACCAAGACCTGCTGCAAAATCTAATTCCAATCATGGCAGCGATTGACATTATGCCACGCAATACCCCCGAACACGCATTATGGCGTGCACTGGGGGGGATAATGGATGAATACGCAAAAAACCCATTCGCATTGGAAAAATTACGTCGTGCGATCAAACTGGATTCCGAAGTCGCACGAAACATCGACAACTACATGCGCCGTGCAGATAATTTTCTGCACCATTTGACAACGACCGAACCAGATGGTTTACTGTCTAATACATTTACAGACGGTCTGTTGGGCCAATCGCTAACATTCTTCGCCCAGGCAAAACAACTGGCCACACAAAACGGATAATAATAAAAAAGGCATAAATGGCAAAACTGTGTGAAAATCTTATTCGCGAAATATCATCAAAGCGTGACGAACCCACATGGTTATTGCAATGGCGTCTGGACGCATACTCTGCATGGTTAAAAATGCATGAACCCCACTGGGCTACAATTGATTATCAACCAATCAATTATGACGACTTGGATTACTACAACACACCAAAACCCATTGACAATTCCGATTTAGAATCCGTTTATGACAAAATGGGCCTGCCAGAATCAGAAAAACACGCACTTATGGGCATGGCAACCGACACCGTCATCGACAGTCGGTCCGTCCACACATCATACACAGCAGAACTAGAAAAATACGGTATAATATTCCTGCCATTTTCAGACGCAGTAAAACAACACCCAGACTTAGTAAAAAAATACCTGGGTACAGTGGTGACAGCAACCGACAATTTCTTCGCGGCATTAAACGCAGCAGTCTTTTCCGATGGCACATTTGTATACATTCCTCCAAACACAAAATGCCCCATAGACCTGGCCAGTTATTTTAGAATCGAAACCGCAAAAATCGGCCAATTTGAACGAACACTAATCATCGCAGACAGCGGTGCAGAATTAACATACCTGGAAGGTTGCAGCGCACCCCGTCGTCCAAACCACCAGCTGCACAGTGGCGTTGTTGAAATAATCGCACACGATAACGCAACCATAAAATATGCCACCGTTCAAAACTGGTTTACCGGCGAATTTGACGGAACAAAAAACAATGGCGGTATTTTAAACTTTGTCACAAAACGCGGCCTGTGTCACGATAACGCAAAATTATTATGGACCCAAATGGAAATCGGCAGTGCCCTTACCTGGAAATACCCATCAACAATTTTGTGCGGAAACAATGCGTACAGCGATTTTTATTCATTATCCATAACCCGTGGTGCCCAACAGGCAGACACCGGCACAAAAATGATTCATATTGGGAACAAAACCACATCAAATATTGTTTCATATGGTGTCGCACTTGACCATTCGATTCAAACATTCCGCAGCCTGGTATCATTCACCGGCAACAACTGCACAAACGCATCAAAATGTGACAGTCGCCTGATTGGCAACAACGCAGCCGCAAACACATTGCCACGCATAATACATAACGGACTGAACAACCATCAATCGCACGAGGCTCGCACCGGAACCATAGACACCACAACATTAAACTACCTAAACATGGCCGGCATAGACACAGATGTTGCAACCGCACTGATTATTGGCGCTGCGGCAACACCCGTACTATCACGCCTGCCCATGGAATTTCTGGTTGAATCTAAACAATTAATACAAATGGCATTATCCAAGGATTAAAGAATGTTAAAGATAAAAAATTTATCCGTCACAATGGACGAACGCGAGTTGTTAACAAACATAAACCTGGAAATCAAACCAGGGGAACGCCACCTGTTATGCGGCCACAACGGTTCAGGCAAATCCACACTAGCACAAACCATTATCGGTATTCCAGAATACAAAATAAAATCGGGCCAGATATTTTTTAATGATTACAACATAACAAAAGAAAACATAACAACACGCGCATTAATGGGAATATTTCTGGGCGCACAACACGTCCCTGAAATTCCCGGACTTACCTTAATCAGTTTCTTAAAGCACTCGTGCGCTGCACACACACACTACAACGATAAACGCGACCTGTCTATGGCAGAATTCCTTGAAAAACTAGAAACCATACGTACCGAACTAAGCATTCCACGCGAATGGCTGAACCGCAGTATAAACGTCGGCTTTTCTGGCGGAGAACGCAAACGAATAATGTTGCTGCGCCTGATGTTATGCAATCCAAAACTGGCGATACTGGACGAGCCAGATTCTGGCGCAGACATTGAAACCAAGAAATTGATTGCACAAACAATCCAAAAGATGTCAGACACAACATTCATGGTAATCAGCCACCAAACAGATTTCACAGACATGATAAATATAACAAACACAACAACTTTGTCAGACGGAAAAATTATGATAAAATAGTAAAGGTATTACAGAAAAAGGGAAAGAAATGAAAGAAACAAATACCACAAAATTATCATCGCTGGTATTATGGCAACCACTGCGATTCGCAACAATCACTTTTTTAGCGCTATCCATTACTGGATTACTATACTCATTAATCGCTGGCAAAATTTATGCCCCCGCCCCAGTTCCGCCCCAACCTCTTTTATGGTTATGCCTTTTTGCATTTATGTGTTGCACATCATTATTTTTCTATAAGGCTCCACGCTTTACACCAGACCGCACATCATTTATCGCAACACATAACGCACAAATATTATTAATCTCTGTCGCATTCATACTGATGTCGTATTACCTGTCACAACACGCCCAGGAAATATTATTCAAACTGATGCTAGCCGAAACAACTTCAGCCCCGACATTCATCATAACAATTACTGCCTTTTGCTTGGTATTTTTATATCTTGTTGGCGTACTACTTTCAAATATTTTCCTGAAATTCCGCCGTATACAAAATTTTAACATTCCAACATGGAAAATTTTCTGCAGCATACCATTTGGCTTTTCCGCACTGTGGACACCTGGATATATATTACCTGATGAACACGCAAGCACAAACAACATCACAATAAAATCAAATTGGTATAAAAAGATAACTAATACCATCACATCACACAAAACGACAACCATTTCAGCATTCACATTAATAACCATGTTGTCCGGTTTTATATACGGCATAAACACCATACTGTTAACATTTATACTCGCCCTGATTTTTGGTATATGGTCACTGACAACCGGAACAAAAAAATTTATAAAAAGCATGCCAAACAAATACTCAACCTTCTCAGTAATTATGAACATTGCAATAATCATAATCCTTACGCTGGGAACACGCATATATACAAATCTAAACAAGACAACAATAAATATTACCGAAACAACAGAAACAATAAATCTGTAAAAGGACACAAAAAAATGAACAAAATAATAATTTTTATCGGCAGTATTTTCCTACTATGGATTGGCCGCTCAGTATTCATACCGTTATTAATCGCTGGATTTTTATGGTATTTAATGAACGCAATTTCTGAATACTATCGTCGTGCAATACCAACAATAAAAGATAACAACATCCTGAATCACACATTTGATTGGATTGCAAACATCGCAACCCTGGCAACATTTTTTCTGGTCGGTTATATATTTACGACGCAAATTCGACCAATGTTTTCGGAACTGTTAGCAGCCCTGCCTACACTACAAACAAAAATAGCAGAATTCGGTGCCTATCTATCTAATTCTCTTGGGCTAAAATTCGATAACAACATGATACCAAACATCACAAAGATCGCCGCCAACATTGGCTCATCTATTGCCGGCATTGCTGCATCTTTTGGCATGATTTTGGTCTATATGATATTTATGTTTGTTGAACAAAGTACATTTAACAAAAAATTTTCAGCCATGTTCCCAGGCCGCAAACAATATAAAAAGATACGTTATATCCTAGACAGCATTGACACAAACATGAAAAAATATCTGTTTGTAAAAACAACCATATCCGCAATAACTGGTGTTGTATCATACTTCTGGATGCAAACAATAGATCTAGAATTTGCAGGCGTATGGGCATTTATTGTTTTCGTGACCAGTTATATTCCAACCATCGGCGCAATTGTTGCATGTGGCATGCCAATAATCTATTCATTGGTCACCGCCCCATCACTGCAACAACCGATTCTGACCGCCATCGGCTTAATCGGTCTGCAAATATTATTTGGAAACATTATTGAACCTAAATTAACCGGCAAGACCCTGAACCTGTCCACACTGGCTATATTAATAAACCTGGTTGTTTGGGGCATGATATGGGGAATCGCAGGTATGTTCTTTAGTGTTCCATTATTGGTTGCACTTTACATTGTATGCGCACAATTTGATTCCACACGCTGGATTGCAATACTATTATCTGCTGACGGTCAAATACCAGACAAAAACGAAGAATAAAAATTCACACTATACGCATAAAAACCGGGCTTTATGCCCGGTTTATCATTGCAATCGCATTTTCTAAAATCACACGTGCAGATTCAGAATCCAACCGCTGTTTTAAATCACGAACACGCACGCGCCCCATATCTTCTTGAGCGGCAAGCGATGTTAAATTTTCTTCTATTCCACAAATTGGCAATAATGTTTTTTCTGATAATTTTTGCAT
Organism: Candidatus Enterousia sp.; assembly: GCA_045636045.1. Lineage (GTDB taxonomy): Bacteria > Pseudomonadota > Alphaproteobacteria > Rs-D84 > Rs-D84 > Enterousia. Next base: position 70,824 of record JAZTWT010000019.1, read on the forward strand.
AAACTCACGTACCAATTTTGTTGTATCAGATTCTGCTCCATCCTCATACACTGGCACCCCAACTACAATTCCAACAACATTTTCTTGCGCTGCCAAAATCGCAACTAAATCTGCATGATTTTCTGCACCACGCGGTACATTTATAATATCACGCACAAAGACAAAATTACGCATCGGATCAGATACCGCAACCCCTATTCTTCGCAGTCCCCAATCAACCCCTAAAACACGCCCTTCACGCGGAAAAGCCTTGAAATCTAGCAAAATCATAGTATAATTCCTCTTGCTTTATAAATAATAGGATTGAAAATGGCATTTAGCAAGCAGCAATTACAGAAATTTGCAGATTTAATTAAAATCGAAGTCGCACCAGAAAAACTGGAAGAAATGAATATTGATTCCGTTATTGAATGGTTGGACAAATTACAAAAAATCGACACAACCGGTGTCATACCGATGCTGAATCCGGCGGAACACAAATTACCACGTCGCCCAGACATTGTGACAGACGGCAACATTCGCGATTTAGTTCTGGCAAACACACCGGACAACGCCGGCACATCACGTGGCTATTTCGCAGTACCCAAGGTTATGGACGGTGAATAACATGCCCGAAAAAAATATTCCCGTAAAATTCATTGTCACAGATGCATACGACCCAGAATTCGCATCGTTCGAACAGGAAATAGGAAAAATCAGTCGCAACGATTTAGAATGGCTGATGTCTGAATTTTCCAACGAATATAATACTGTAAAACCAAACTCATGCGTACGTACGATGTCTATCCAGCATCTGGACACAGCCAATTTTGGCATGAATCCATTTCACAACAAACGCAATCAGTCGGTCGAGATATCAAACATATTCTATTTCACAGACGCAAAACCTAAATGTACAAATGTACCATGTGGTGCAGACGAAGATATGAAAATGAAGATATGTTGCAAAAATCTGACGGCTGGCAAATGTTGCGATAATTTTATGCGTTGCACGCTGGGCGCAACACTGTTCCCCCAACATTACGCAAAAGACAAACAAAGATAAAGAAGAGCAAAAGATGATAAACCTGACATTAACAGAAGCCTTAGCAAAATTAAACAACCGTGAAATTTCTGCCGTGGAATTAACGCGATGCTATCTGAACCGTATTGAAAAATATGGTGCAGTTCTAAATTGTTACATCACAACCACACCTGAACGCGCAATGATGGATGCGGCTGCATCTGATGCACGTCGCGCGGCTGGTGACATTAAATTCTTGGACGGCGCACCAATCGCAATGAAGGATTTATTTGCTACACGCGGCATTCGCACAACAGCAGCTTCACACATGTTGGAAAATTTTACACCCGAATACGAATCAACTGTATCACAAAAATTAATTGATGCAGGAACCGTATTACTGGGTAAAGCGAACCTGGATGAATTTGCAATGGGCACATTCAGCAAAACATCATACTTTGGTGCCCCAATCAACCCATGGCAAATTGAGCGCAACTTAACCGCCGGCGGTTCATCGGGCGGTTCTACATCTGCAGTGGCGGGGGGACTGGCCATTGCTGCAACCGGCACAGACACAGGCGGTTCAATCCGTTTCCCTGCTGCGATTACCGGACTGGTTGGCATGAAACCAACATACGGCTTATGCTCGCGCTGGGGATGCGTTGCATTTGCATCATCACTTGATACACCAGGTCCAATCGCACGCACTGTAGACGACGCGGCATTATTACTGTCCGCAATGGCAGGACACGATCCAAAAGATTCAACAAGTAGCCAAAACGGATTTACATGCACAGAACCATTAAAACCTATTCTGGGCGACGGCAAAAAATTACGTGTCGGGATTATCAAAGAATTTAATGATGTGAAAATTTCAGACGATATGAAAAATCTATTTGGAAAACGCATTGCCGATTTAAAATCTATGGGCGCAGAAATTGTTGAAGTGTCCATTCCAAACATCCTGGACGCATTGGCGGCATACTATATCATCGCCCCAGCCGAAGCCTCATCAAACCTGGCCCGTTATGACGGCATGCGTTATGGTCTGCGTGTTGAAGGTACCGACTTGGTTGACACATATAAAAAGACACGCGCAGCCGGATTTGGTGACGAAGTACAACGCCGCATGATTATTGGCACCGCAGTGTTAAGCAGCGAATCGTACGATGTATATTTCATGCAGGCTGCCCGCGTTCGCCGCATGATTGCAGACAGTTTCAATTCTGCATTTGAACAATGCGATTTAATTATCTGTCCATCCAGTGCAGGTACCGCCATGCCATTGGCATCCGACCTGTCCCCGCTGGAATACTATGCATTGGATTTATTCACGGTTGCTATGAACCTGGCTGGCGTTCCTGCATGCAGTGTACCTGCGGGGCTTGCCACAAACGGTCTGCCACTGGGGATTCAGGTTGTGGGTCGCCGTTTTGACGACATGCGCGTTCTGCAATTGGCAAAACACATTGAAACCGCGGCCAGCATTGACAACCGCCCAACAAAAATTATGGGGAAATAAAAAATGACCGTAAAAACGGCCGCTTTTAAAATAAAAGTGGTGGCTAGGGACGGAATCGAACCGCCGACACAGGGATTTTCAGTCCCTTGCTCTACCAACTGAGCTACCTAGCCAACGCGACGACAATAATAAGATACAAAAAATAAAAAAGCAAGGGAAAAAGACAAAATGTTTACAATAAAAGGCAAAACATGTGATTGGGAATTGGTAATTGGGCTGGAAACACATATCGAAGTCCTTTCTAATTCAAAATTATTCAGCGGTGCATCGGCTGACTATAACCCAACCGTTTCACCCAACACCCAGGTTTCAATGGTTGACGTTGCCATGCCAGGTATGTTGCCGGTACTGAATGAATACTGTGTTGAACAGGCCATAAAAATGGGATTGGGACTGAATGCCGAAATTTCACGTACCAGTCGTTTTGCCCGTAAACAGTATTTCTACCCCGACCTGCCCCAGGGATATCAGATTTCACAACCTGCCGACGAAGCACCGGTTGTTGGCCGTGGATGGGTTGAAATTATGGGCGACGACGGCAACCCAAAGAAAATTTTAATCGAACGTGCGCACCTGGAACAGGACGCCGGGAAATTAAAACACGATGTCCATCCTACAAAATCCTTTGCAGACTATAACCGCACAGGTGTTGCCCTGCTAGAAATCGTCACATATTTAAATACCAAAGATACAGAAAATCGTTCATACATCTCGTCCCCTGACGAAGCTGAACGTTATCTGCGCGAAATTCGCGAAATTGCACGTGCACTTGGCGTATCCAAGGCAAATATGGAAGAAGGCTCTATGCGCGCAGACGTCAATGTATCGGTTCGCCCCGTCGGTTCAACAGAATTTCGCACGCGCACCGAAACCAAAAACATGGTATCATTTAAATTTATTAAATCCGCCATCGAGTATGAGGCACGTCGCCAAATCGAAATATATGAAAACGGCGGCACCGTCTCACAAGATACAATGCGTTATCACCAAGGCGAAGGTGTCACATCCGTAATGCGCAGCAAAGAAGACGCACTGGACTATCGTTATTTCCCAGATCCAGACCTGCTGCCTATTGAAATTTCAGACGAACAAATAGAACGTATACGCAGCACTATGCCAGAATTACCATCTGCAACCCGCGCGCGCTATACGCATGAATTCGGGCTGTCTGAATACGATGCCGCGCGTTTGACCGAAACAACCGACATATCACGTTGGTACGATACCGCAGTTAACGGGAATGCAAAGCGCGCCAAGGGAATCGCCAACTGGATGATTTCTGAATTATTCGCGCACCCAGAAAATTGGGATGTCAAAAACGAAAAATCAGGCATTGTGGACGACATGCGTATCATCACACCATCTGATTTAGCAGACCTGGTTGATATGATTGGTGAAAATACCATTAACGGCAAACAGGCCAAAGAAATCTTTATCAAAATGCTGGATGGCGAATCGGGCAGTCCTCGTGAAATCGCAGACAAGTTCGGCATGAAACAAATGACCGACACTGGCGCAATAGAAGCAATCATTGACGAAGTCATCGCCGCCAACCCATCACAGGCTGAACAATACAAATCTGGCAAGGTTGGGTTACTAGGCTTCTTTGTAGGGAACGTTATGAAAAAAACCGGTGGCACTGCAAATCCAGCTGTTGTAAATGAAATTTTGCGCAACAAATTGGCATAAACAAAACAACAAACAAAAGGAAAATAAAATGGTACAAATTATTAAAATTATAGAAGATGACATATTATTCGGCGTGAAATACGGTCTGGTTGTTATTCCAGAACCAAAAAACACAGTGCCACATTTAGTAAAATACAAGGCAGCACAAGCCAAGACAAAAAAATGTTATACAAACCAACTCCATAATCAGCGAACACGTAAAAAATGATTATTACCGATTATCTAAAAGAATTATTTATCGTCCTGCAGCAGAAAATGTATACAGACATGACTGGCATAAATCGTGAATTAGCCAGGCTGCAGGCACAATCTGATACCAAATCACGCGAAGGTGCATATCAAAAACAATATGCCCTGCGTGATTTTCATGCACACAAAAAACAAATAAACAAAGTTGTTCGCTATACACGAACCAGAAATAAGTAAAAACACAAAAATGTATTCAGACTCAATTATTTCAATATTGCGTGAAATGGTAACAGCCGAGGCCCGTTCAAAAATAAAAGCACGCGAAGAAAAATATCAACGTCAATACGCCCTGCGTGCTTTTAACGCAAACAAAAAAATAACAAACAAGAACATTATCAACAAACGAACAAGACAAAAATAACATGAAAAAATTCTTTATCCAAACCTTTGGCTGTCAAATGAATGTTTACGATGGTTGGCGCATTGCACGAATGCTGGAACATCGTGGTTTAACACAAACAGACAACATTCCAGATGCAGACATTATAATTCTGAACACCTGTGCTGTACGCGCCAAGGCAACAGATAAAGTTTTTTCTGCCCTGGGACGCATCAGACGCATAAAAAAACCAAGCGCACTGTTTGGTATTGTTGGTTGCGTTGCACGCGAAGCCGGCGCAAATGCATTTCGACGCATTCCAGAGTTAAATTTTGTTTTGGGGCCACAAAGTTATCACAAATTACCAGAAATCTTAGACAACCCCGATTCGCGTTTATTAAACATAGACCTGGGTGGACTGGAAAAATTTGATTCCCTACCACAACTGGAAAAATCACCACGAATTGCATACATACCAATCCAAGAAGGTTGCAATCACTGTTGCACGTACTGTATTGTTCCATACACACGTGGCCGTGAAATCTCACGTTCATTCGATTCGGTTATGACAGATACGATTCGCGCTGCGAAAACTGGGGCAATTGAAATTTGTTTTCTGGGGCAAAATGTAAACGGATACAAATACACAGACGAAAACGGCAACCTATTCCGTCTTTCAGACTTAATTCGCGAAACAGCAAAAATCCCAGAAATCATGCGTATACGCTTTACATCCAGTTATCCGACAGAAATGACAGACGATTTAATTTCTATGTTTGCAACAGAACCAAAACTGCTGCCATTTTTAAACATGCCAATACAAAGCGGTTCACAAAATGTATTATCACGCATGAATCGTCCATATACACTGGAACTATACTGTGACATAATAAATAAATTAAAAACAGCACGTCCAGATATTCAAATATCATCTGATTTCATTGTTGGTTTTCCTGGCGAATCTGATTCTGATTTTGATGACACAATGAAAATTGCACAGCAAATAAAATATATAAATTCATATTCATTTAAATACTCGCCACGACCACACACTGGCGCAGCATTAATGCCAGACCAAATTCCAGAAAACATCAAAGCAGAACGCCTGGCAAAACTGGACACACATTTAAACGAAGTTCAACGCGAATTTAACATCTCGTGCATCGAAAAAACACTATCTTGCCTGCTAGAAGGTCCTGACAAAACCGGCAAGCATCTAATATATCGCACCCCCTACATGCAACCGTGCATTGTTGAATACCGCGACAAAGCCCCAGAATTAACTGATATTATCATTACGGATGCAAACAAAGCATGCCTGCGCGGTAAATTTAAAGACTAAAACAATAACTGTGCGCCCAAAGATATCTTATATGTCATAACATCAAACATGCGAATCGCAGTAAAATTCATACTACCACCAATCATGTCCATATCGGACACAAATCCAACAGCGGCATTCAGCATAACATCCGAATCGCTATTAATCTCAACACCTATGGCATACTCATACTTAATCCCAAGCGATTCGAATTTATACTTAGCGCCCATCCCAGAATACAGATTCAAATTATATCCCGAAACATCAACCACACTATATATTTCTGTCTTGGCACCCAAATAAACGCTCAATTTAAGTGAATCGAACAAATTATAATCATATACAACATCAGACTGCACATACCCCAGAAAAGGATTTGGATTTTCATAAACCTTGTTATCATAAAACACATCACCAATATCTGCATTCTCGTACAAAACACCACTTCGCCCACGTAAAACAATATCTCCCGTCACATTCCATATCGCAAACAAATCTACACCCAATAAATCACCAGAATAAGCATCATACAAACCGTCATATTCTATTTTACCTGCACTGACCCCAATTCCTAATTCCAAGCCGGACAATACATTTTCTAACACCAACGCATTTATTCCAACAGAATAAAAATCATCAGACAAAACAGCCCACCCACCAGCCGACACACCATCAAAATAATTCTGCGTATTGACTGCATTTAAAATTCTTAATGGACGCAACAATATATCATCATTAAAACGCGCACTTTGATTTAACACATGATTAAAAGAATCCATATCCCCCACAGAATCCAGCGCATACAACAATTTGTCATTATGATTGTTTCTTCGCAATAAATTTAAGAAAACGCCTTTTTTATCATTAAACACCTTTTGATAATCCAATTCACGACGCCGCTCAAAATATAATTTTCCATCATTCAACACTGCAACATCTATAAACAACAAATCATGATTATCTGTAATTAAATAAATCATCCCATTGCCATGCACACCCGTTATAAATGGCAAATCATATAAACCATCAATATTATCTGCATACAAAAACACATTACCATTTAATTCTATACTAACATCATTACCGACACCCATCCCCTGAATATCAAACCAAGAATCACCCAAGATAATTTTATCCGCCCCTTTTGCAAACCCTATTACATCAAACAGCGACAACATATTTGCCCCATCAACCATGACAGAATATGGTACATTAAAATCAATTTTGTTCATATCCGCCACATCAGAAACATGTTGAACAATACTTGCCCCATTTCCCAAAACAAACACAGAATTCACAATTGCATGATTTTCCAGATTCAATTGCACACCATCACGCACAACAATATTCGTTTCAATTAAACCATTATTCTCTATTTTAATGCTTTCTGAGATACTCAAAGTATCCGGCTTATAATATTCCCCCTTATCAATAAACAAATCATTATATATAACCCTATCACCTGAAAACACTGATGCCAAAGCATTATTAGCAAACGACAAAATACAGCAAAATAACAGAAACAAACTTCTCATACAAAAAAGTATACAAGAATTATTTCTTAAACCAAGCATAAAAGAACGCCCAGGAAATCCCCAGGCGTTTCAGCATTAAGTGATAAAAATTATTTTTCTAACTTACCCCATCCTGCCTTATAACCACCATCACGTTCCAGATAGATATTTGCACCATTTAACTGTGCCGCACTAATGCCTTGAATCAAATAGGTCTGATTCAAGCGGCCGCTCATACCTGTCTGCAACATAGGCAACTTGATATTCATCTTCTTTGAATTATTACAGCACCTTGCATCGTTATAACACATATCGCATTGATAGACCTTGACATTATATTGAACGCCTGGACGCATATCTTTTAAATCCACCATCATTTTTAAACCATTATCGGTTTCCTTGAATTTAATATGCCCCATTTTTGATTCACCACCATTACTGCTATGGGTGTACATTTTTGCATATACATAATCAACATCTGTGTTTTCGTGTGTCTGATAAACAACAATTGTATCAGATTCGATAACTTCAACTGCCTGCGGTGTATTATGCATCATTTTTTTATGATGTTTTTTAGCCGGACATTCCATCATACATCCTGACAATACAGCCATCGCTGCCATCAAAGATGCAAAAGTTAACATTTTTTTACCTGCATATTTCATTTATTTCTCCTTTATGTTCCTTTGTGGTTACACATATACAGTTTACTATATTTTTTCATCGTTTACCCCAGGTTTGAATCCCTAGGATTTTATCAGTTTTCATGCGTACAGCGCACTTTTTTGACATCAATCCTGTGTCACAAAACAAAGAAACATGATATGTTTATCATGCATACAACCAAAGGAGAGAGAAAATGTATGAATTAATACAACACCTGATTGCATTTAAATATGCATGTAAGGTAAACCATTGGTCAACAGACAACTACTCTAAACACCTGCTGTTTGATCGACTGACTGGTGACATTGACACATGGGTAGACGCAATTGCAGAAACATACTTTATGGCTGAAGACAAAAAAACGGTTTTCAAATCAGATATATTAAACCCAAAATTTGTAAATCGCGACCTGATAAAATCATGCGAAAAAATAATTTCTCATTTAGAAGAATTACAGAATGACGGCGAGACAAACGAAGGTCTAAACTCGCTGCTAAGCAGCATAGAAGAAGGCTTTCTTAACAAACTGGCACTGGCAAAATTAACATAAACCTATCCCCATAAAATGGGGATTTTTCTATTACAAAAACATCACAAAAAAAGGTGCTCCAAATGGAGCACCCCCGGCATTCAGATTCCTTAGAACATGAATCTAATACCAACATCACCGCCAAAATTATGCATACCAGAATTAATATCAACGTATGTATAACGTGCTGCCAAATCAACCGCAAAGCGTTCCATATCAAATGTCACACCCAATGTTCCCATCGCAGAAAAACGAGTTTCATCTTTGCTGTGACGTGGAATCAGGTCACCATGACGTTTAACATCTGTCATTGCGATACCTGCGCCAACACCAACGAATGGGCGAACAATGCTGTATGAACCAAATTCCATATAGTTGTTCCACAGCAATGTCTGCATTTTGGCTTCTACATCAACGCTGCCTGCATCACCGAAACGTTCTGAATCAGACAATTTACCAAAATAAGACCATTCAATTTCTGATCGAACCGTCTTGCACAATTCCAAACCCATCGCAGCACGTCCTTGGAAAATATAGTCTGTCATTGCTTCCTTGCTGCCATTATATTTATAGTTCAGATTTGAATAGCTCATACCGCCTCTCAAACCTATATATGGGTTTAACCCAAACATTTGCCAACTGCTGCCCTGATCTGGATGATTGATACCCGCAAAAGCCGGGCACGCCATCAACACCGCCAGTGTAGATAATGCTAACTTTTTCATTTTCTCTCCTTTTTGTATTTTGATTTCATGTTTCATGTCAACACTGTAATTCTATCAACAGTTTATTGAAATTTATATAGGTATGAATACCTGCTCTATACGCATGTTTTCTGGGAAAATATTCCAGACTTAAATTCATAAAACAAACAAAAAAACGGCCGCATTTGCGACCGTGCATTTTGGTGGACGCGCAGGGACTCGAACCCTGGACCCACTGATTAAGAGTCAGTTGCTCTACCAACTGAGCTACGCATCCAAAACCACATTTATTCTTATCAGCGCGATAATTATATCTATTTTTCTGCAAAATGCAAGTATTTATAATCTTATTTACTTTTATACAAAAATGCATATAAAATAAAAACTTTTACACCCCAAGAGAAAGGATATACCATGACAGAAAACTCTGAAATATTACACAAAATTGGTTTTACACATGTTCCACATGATATATCAACAATTGTTTGCACGCCCGACAAAATCCGTGATTGGCTAAATCAAACAGATTTCAAAGCGGCCCTTCAATTTTATAGTTTAGATACACATAAAAAATTCATGCCCCTATTCAATAATTATTTACAAAAATTCAAATCATGTCCCGACCTGCAACACGCCGCATATATACTGAATCAATATATGTTTTCACCAAATAAATATAATTGGACACACAATCTGAAACGAAAAACAATTGACCCCTTGCCAGCTTTAATATTGCTATCAGGATTACACACCCACCAGACAAATATGACCAACAAAAAATTTGACCAATACCAACAAAACAAACACCGTTTCAGAATCGGCGAAACATGTACACGCGGTCTGGATGTATACAGAATAAACGGTTCAGAAATATCACAACTAATATGGGGCAGCTTCTTCATCAATGCCCACATCATTGAATTTGGACGATTACAATACGAATTAATGAAATATGATTACCAAATTCCAAATTTCAAACCCGACAACGAATTCTGCATTAATATTCATGTTCCACGCGGTGAAAAATTATCAAACGAATCGGTTTCTAAATCTCTCGATTACGCATATCAATACATTCCAAAATACTTTCATGAAATCCAACAAACACCAAACATGTTCATAGAAAGTTGGCTGATGGATAAAAATTTAGATTTACACCTGCCAGAAAAATCGAACATCCGCCTGTTTCGTAATCGTTTTGACATACTGCACCAACTACCCGAATCCAGTATTTCAAAATTCCTGTTTAACACATCATCACAAAACATATCAAACTACCCATCAGACACATACCTGCGCCAACGAATAAAACAAGCTTTATTATCTGGCGAAAAATTCCATGACGGAATTGCACTGTTAAAACGACAGCATTCCAGATAAAACAAAAAACCGCCTATACGGCGGTTTTATTACAGTTCAGCACATCGAACCATCATACATTTTGGACGCAATTCTATATTTTTTATATCTTCTACATTATGTGCCCCTGCCAATATCATAATACGTCGCAAATCCTTTTTTAACCAATCAAAAACATCAACAACACCACGCCATCCCCCCAATGCCAATCCATAAATCAGGGGCCGTCCAATTGCAACAACATCTGCACCACTGGCAATCGCCTTAAAGATATGTTGTCCTCGTCTAACACCACTATCAAAAATAATTGGCACACGTTTGTTTACACGCGCCGCAATACCTGGCAACACTTCCAAGGCTGCCGGCGCACCATCCAACTGCCTGCCCCCATGATTCGAAACCCATATCGCATCAGCTCCGGCCAAAATTGCCAATTCTGCATCATCTGGATGCTGAATACCTTTTACAATTACTGGTAATTCTGTCACAGACTTCACCCACATAACATCGTATGGACTTAAATCATTTTTCGATGTCGCAAATATTTTACTTATTCCCTGCCCTTTGGTCTTGATTGATTTCTTGGCAACATTTGGTAATTCCAATGGAAACTTAAAATCATTACGTAAATCCGCAATACGATTACCACCAACTGGCGCATCTACCGTTAATATAATCGCCCTGTATCCTAAATTTTCTGCTTTTTTTATCAAGGAACGATTAAATGCTTCATCTTTACTCAGATACAACTGAAACCACTGTGGTGCGCCACGCCCTGCTTGTGCAATTTCTTCTAATGTAGAACTGGCATATGTACTGACACTCATAATTGTACCTGATGCTGCTACGCCATGTGCAGTACCCGCTTCGGCGCTAACATGTGCCAGACCATGCGCAGCTGCCGGTGCTGCAATCACAGGCAATGATATATCTATTCCTAGGATACTAGTTGAAATATTTGGATCAACCACCCCCGTCAGAACGCGCGGTACAATATCCACGTCATCAAATGCTGTTATATTTCGCATCATTGTTTGTTCTGTTTCCGCACCACCACGAATATAATCAAATCCCCCCTGCGGAATAATCCCTGCTGCTTCTAATTCCAAATCATCTATATCATATATAACAATTTGAGTATCACGATTCGATGCCTGATATTCATTGTTTGCAACAACAGGTGATTTATGCATATACGCAACCAACCACACAACAACAAATATAACCAACAACACACACAGAATAAAAATCAAACGTTTCATAATAATCCCCCTTTGCTAAACAAAGTTTAACACCAGGGATAAAAAAATATTATCTGACAGTATTCTTATAACGAACAGACCACCGTTTCGGTGATCTGTCATTAATTCTTTAAATAAGATGTCGGATTATACGCTTTGGTCCCTTTGCGTATTTCAAAATGTAATTGCGGCGAATCAACCTTGCCTGTTTGCCCCACAGCACCAATTTTATCCCCCACCTTGACACGCACACCACGACGCACATTCATCGAATCCATATGTGCATACACCGTCATCCAACCATCAGAATGTTGAACTATCACCAAATTCCCCATACCCTTAATCTCATTACCTGCATACGCAACAACACCATTCTCGGCCGCCTTAACCGCTGTTCCACGGGCCGCAGAAATATTTATACCATCATTGAACAAACCATTTGACTTTGCACCATAATCAGACAAAACCTTACCGCGCACCGGCCACGAAAACTTTGACGATGAACGCTTAACAATTTTTGGTAGTTTCTTACTTGGATCTGAAGAAATCTTCTTTTCTTCTTTAAGTACTTTCTTTTGTTCTGTGACAACAGATTCCGTTTGCTTAACCATCGTTTTGTCTGACGACTTTATCTCTACGCTGGATTTCTGGTTTTTTTTAACAGGAATCGCATCACTTTTTTTCTTATCCTGCGCCACTACAATTTCTTCTAAATCGGGCACACGCAACCCCTGACCAACAGACAAATTAAATGGAGATTTTAAATTATTTATAACCGCCAAATCATTTACAGGCACTGAATATTTCCTGGACAAAGAATACAAGGTATCACCACTTGCAACCTTTATCTCTTTCAAATCAACCCGTTTTGATGCATTAATGCCAACATTTGGTTTTTTTACCATTAATACATCTTCTTTTTCAGATGTCATCTCTACTTTTTTTTCTCCTGCCGCATACTTTGGTACAACTAAATAATCCTCGGTCTTCTCATCTTCCCTATGGGCCACAATAATATCCCCACCTGTATCAGCCTGGGGCGGCATACCATATTCACTAATTTCGGCAGGCACAACATAATCATCAACAGATGCATACATTACATAATCATCACTTTCATCATGGCCATATAATTCTGGCGCCGCATACACACCATAATCTGTTGCCGCAGAATTATAGATTTCTGGATTTTCATCTGGATCGGCCAACAACGCCGGATAACGCGCCGAAATAAACTCCCCAACCGAATCAGGTAAAGACTGAATTCTGGGTCGCAAATCACATGCTGTTTGCGTGAACAAAACACCTACAAAAATCAAAAAGATTTTATTCATGATTGTATTATAGCATAAAATCAATCGCGACGCATAAACAAAATACTTATTTCAAACAGTGCCCACATTGGCAACGCCAACATAACCTGGGAAACAACATCTGGCGGTGTTAAAACCGCTGCAACAACAACAATCAACACAATGGCATATCTGCGCATTTTTAACACACTTGAACGTGATAAAATGCCAATTTTATTCAACAAAACCAGAACCAACGGCAACTGGAACGCGACACCAAATACCTTTAACAAACCAATCGCAAAACTTAAATAATCACGCGCAACCGGCATCAACATACTGGGGACTGGTGCCGATTGATTCAATTCAACAAAGAAACGAAATACAACCGGAAACAAGAAATAGAAAGCAAACCCCGCCCCCAACAAGAACAATATTGGCGATGCAAACAACATCGGCCAAATTATTTTTTTTTCATTCTTCCTCAGACCTGGCGCAACAAATGCCCACGCATGCCACAACACAACAGGCAAAATCACAATCAATGCAAACAATGACGCCAAAGAAAACCGAATCATCAACCCATCAGGCAATCCTGTATACAACAAACTTCCCTGTCCCCACACATTCAAAAGTGGCCGCGTCAAAAATTCCTGAATCATTGGTGCCACATACCACCCCCCAACAAATGTCAGCACAAAAATTAATGCCAACCACAATATACGACGACGCAGTTCTGAAAAATGCTGCAACAATGTCATATTTTTCATCTAATCCGTCCTTTACGCACTGTTTTAGGCTTTTTTTGCTTATCCACTATAACTTCGGAAAAAGAATCCAATACTTCATCTGTTGTGTTTTGTATCAATTCATCAATCGGTTTTTCTAAGTCAATTTGTTGTTTAATATTCTCTGACACATCTGTAATCTTCCACACGAATTTGCGCACAGCATTAATCGCACGCGCCAAGAATCGTGCAACATCTGGCCACGAACGAACCGGGATAACCAATACCCCAACCAACAAAATCACAAAAAGTTCTGCCCAACTAATTCCAAACATTTTTATTAATCATAATAATCATCACCACCGCTGGTGCTAACTGTTTTATGGCGCTGAATCTGAAAATAATTTTTTCCAAAATTCGTTTTTTCATGCAATCCCTGGAACACAACATCTGTTTTTGCACCTGTTGCATCAACAACAGTCCAAGAATTTAACTTAATTGGGCTTTTATCAAACACAACAACCATGTGCCCCAACCCTTCCTGACCACGCAGATTTAATTTTAATGCAAAAGAATTTTTATAATCTGTCGTCTCAACAACATTAATATCTGCAGTTTTTAAATCAATATTTTTACGCACTAAAATGCCAGCCGGCGTACTGGTAATTGGCACTGTCGTTATCTGGTCCAAAGACTTATCAAAGAAATACAAATCCTGACCATCTGAAATTAACTGTATTGGCATATTATCATAGTCCAATCGAACGCGCCCTGGACGCAACATTGCAAAATCACCGTTCTGCTGCTTACCATTTGCGGTTTGAACAAATTTACCGTCCAACCCAGTTATTGAATTTAAATACTTTTCTGCATTAGCAACCAACTTTGCATCAACTGCCGCATTTGCCACGCCACAAAATAAAACTGCAAACAGAATAAATAATCTTTTCATAAACCTACTCTCCTTTAAACAACGCCAACACCTGATTGCGTACATTTTCCATTGTATCACGAACAACCGCACCTGCCGCCCTTTCGTGTCCACCGCCACCCAACGCAACCGCAATATGGTCAATTGGTTTTCTGCGACTGCGAATAGATATACCAATCTGCTCTGGCTTTTGTTCTTTTAACAACACAACATAATCAACCCCTTGAATTTGTCCCAACAAACTCAACACCATTTCACCACGTCCGTCCAGATATTTATAGTCCTTTTTTGGAATCATCGCCAAAGCCAAACGCCCATGATAAAAGAATTCAGCATTTGCTGTTGTGCGTGCCTCTAGCTGAACAGCCTTGCGGGGTTTATTCTGCATCAATTCAATTAATTCGCGAATATTAACACCACTATCCACCAATTCTGCCATGATTCGCAACGCATCACCATTACGCACAAATTTAAAATTACCCGTATCTGTTAAAATCCCCAACGCCAATAAATCCGCCGTACGCGAATCCATATACAGTCCACCCCCACGCATAATTTTATATACAATAACCGCGGTTGCAGGCGCATTTTCATCATTAATACACAAGGAGCCAACATTATTTTCATTTCTATGATGGTCAATTTCTATTACATATTTTGCATTATCAACAATCGGACGCGGTCCACCAATATGTGCCGGATTACCATAATCCATAACTATCGCCAAATCATACTGCACAGCAGTATCTACACGTTCAAAATATTTTATGCGCGAACGCAACGGCACATAATCCAGCGCATCTGGAATATTTCCATCATATGTACAAACCGGTGAAACACCAAAGTTATCCTCAATTAAATGTGCCAAGGCCAAAACACTGCACAGCGAATCGCCATCTGGATTTTTATGTCCCATAATAGCGATAGATTTCGCATTTTTCACACGTTCAAAAAATTCTTGTATCTTCTGTTCCATACCAACCATTTTTATATTGCAATATCTTCCAAGAAAAACTGTGCACTGACGCGACCATTATACTCATTCTGTTTTAACCGCCCCAGCATCATTATTTTAGTATTTGTATTTGCATCGTCCAGCAGAAAATCACCAACCGGCGTTCCAACCAGATTAAACCCAACAAAGGCCAACTGCGTACCTGCACTGGTCGCCAATATTCCGCGCAAATGTGCACCGCCCGTCCCCATAATCGAAGCATGACGCAACTGTCCTCCTCGCAACACTAACATAGGCTCTGGATTCCCCTGACCAAAAGGCTCCAATGCATCTAATTGCTTAACCAGTCGCATATTTGCACCACCTGCATCAATTTCTGCATCGACCAAGACTTCTGGACTTGGGCGCACTCCATTTAACTGTTCGTTCACTGCGGCTTCTAAGAACTTACAAAAAGCCTCTTCATTTTCTACTGGCAACGAAAATCCAGCCGCGGCCGCATGCCCCCCACCTTCACTAACAATACCCTGCGCCAAAGCATCATGAATTATCTTGCCCAAATCAATACCTGAAATTGACCGTCCCGATCCATTAATCATACCATCTACACGCGTTGCGACACAGGATGGTAAATTATACTTATCTTTCAAGCGTCCTGCAATAATACCCATTACGCCACCATGCCAGTTATCACCACAAACAAACAAACTGCATTTTCCTGATGCACAACAATTTTCCGCCATTTCACATGCACGCAACATAATTGCATTTTGAATATCAATTCGTTCCTGATTCATCTTGTGCAACTTGTCCGCTAAGTCATGTGCAATCAATGGATTATCCGTCAACAACAAATCCAATGCCGGCATTGCAGAATCCAAACGTCCCGCTGCATTTAATCGCGGCCCCAATGCAAATCCTGCCGCATAAACAGATGGTTTTTTTATTCCTGCAATATCCATCAACACGCGCAATCCCAAATTCTGTTGCAACCCCAAAACCTTTAATCCCGTTGCAACAAATGCACGATTCAAACCAATCAATGGCATTGTGTCGCAGATTGTACCCAATGCCACCAAGTCCATAAAATTCATCAACTCAGAATTATCCAGCCCAAAACCACGACTCTTTAATTCCCTGTTTAACGCAACCAGTGTAAGGAACGCAACCCCAACCCCCGCCAGATATGTCAATCCCGACACATCATCTGCGCGTTTCGGATTAACAACCGCTTCTGCATCTGGCAAAACACTGTCTGGCGAATGATGATCTGTCACGACGACACGCAAACCACACTGACGCGCATGTTTAACTTCTTCTATACCTGATATACCACAATCAACCGTCACCAGCAAATTTGCGCCCAACTGCACAATTTCATCAATCGCCTGATTATTCAGACCGTACCCTTCCCCTTCACGCGTCGGAAGATGCCAAACCACATCAGCGCCTGCCGCGCGCAAATACTTCACGAACACCGCTGTTGAGGTAATACCATCAACATCATAATCCCCATATATCGCAATTTTTTGATTATTCTGCACCGCATCCGCAATAATGCGTGCAGCAACATCCATATCCTGCAACACAGCAGGGTCTGGCATATATTCCTTAATACTGGGATTTAAAAATTTCTTTATTTCTGGGTCAGATTCAAATCCACGCCCACGCAAAATATTCTTTACTAAATCCCCACTGCCATCAAAAACATCATTTTCCATCACCCATGCCTTGCCCAGCATGGATTTTTCCACTATCTTTCTCAACTTACTTACTCTTTTTTATTATCAAGAGTATTATAATCTAAAATTATTCAAATAGCAACGGCAGTATACTGTTTAAAATCTTGCCCGTTGTTGGCACCGCATTCCATGCAGCGGTACGCCAGCCCCACGACTCTTTTGTCCCCTGGGGTTCATCCAAGACAACCAGAATTGTATACTGTGGTGCATTTGCCGGGAACACCCCAACAAAGGCAGTCACATTACGCTTATTATCAATTTTACCATTTGTATATTTTTCAGCTGTTGATGTTTTACCACCGATTTGAATACCAGCAACACGCGCCTGTTTACCACTGGTTTCTTCGGCAACACGCAACATAATCGGCCGCAATTTTGCAGAAATTTCATCTGCCAACACCCGTTCTCCACGAACGACACCAACACTTCGTTTTTGTAATGTTGGATATATATAAATACCCCCATTTGTCACCGCATTTACCGCCAACATCAAATGCATTGGTGTAACAGCATACCCCTGACCATAGGCAACCGTCGCACGTTCAACAGGTCCCCATTTGCGTTGTGGGATACTGTTTTCTGTTCGTCCAAACTCCAGATTCAATGCCTTATCCATATGCAAACGTTCAAAAAATTCTTTTTGCGCCCCATCTGGCAATTCCAGCGCAATTTGCGCACTGCCCACATTACAAGAATGCATCATAATTTCTTCCACATTAATACTGGGACGTGGGGGCTTAAAACTGCGAATATCCGTAATCTTTTTTGCCAACTTTCCATTCTTGTCATAAATTGGGAACGGCTTTGCAACATAATATTCTTTGGTTGGTTCTATTCCGTTTTCTAATGCCAATGCCGTATTAAAAATCTTAAAAATAGACCCCAATTCAAACACACTGCGCATTGGTTTAAAAGTACGATTAACAACCGGATCTGCCTTCAGGTTTTCTGGATCAAAATCAGGCAAAGATACCATGGCAATTATTTCACCTGTACGTGAATTCATCAACATTCCCATCGCAGCCTTGGTCTGATATTTCTGCATAGCAAACGATAACTGTTCATAGAACACAGACTGAATACGCGAATCCACCGACAAACGCAAGGGATCTTTATTTTCCATCAGATAATCATTGTAAACCCGTTCGGCCCCTTCCAGCCCACGACCATCCTGTCCTGCAAATCCGACAACATGTGAAAACAATCTGCGTTTTGGATATTTTCGCGTTTGCTTTTCTTTAACTTCTAACCCCGGCAGTTTTGCTTCCTTAACAATCTGAATTTGTTTTTCTGATGCAGTTTTTATCAACTGCACATACCCACGTTCAGGGCGAACTAAATTAACAGCCTGGGCCAACGTATATTTATACGGCATTAATTCATGAATTATACGCGCAATTTCTTCTCTATCCTTATCACGCACCTGCTTATTAACCAACTGAATAGTACCAGACGCAACATTTTTTGCCAAAATTTCGCCATTTCTATCTACAATATCTGCACGATGCACTGCCCATTCACCATCGGCCCCATCACGACGCGCCCTGTCTGACCCCTGAATTCCCAACTGTAATGTCCGACCAATAAATAAAACAAACGCACATAAAAACACCGCATGCAACCAGCCCAAACGTTTTCTTGCCTCGGCATTTCCACGTCCTGTATTAAAACCATGCTTTAAAATATCGCGTCCTACCTCGAACATTACAAGACATCCCTGTTTTTTAATTCATCAACCGCAACAGATTTCTGGAATCCAATACCTTCTACCTTTGGCAAGATACTTACCACCATATTTCTTAAAACTTCGGGCCGAACCAACGACGAAAAATTAGCCTGGGCCACAGCAATTTTTTGCTGGGTTTCAACAATATCACGACGCACACGATTTATTTGACGATTTTGCGTACGAAAACAAACCTGCAACATAACACTGACCATCAATACCGCCCCCAGCGACCAAACACCAATATGCAGCATTTTTTCATCATCACGCATAACCGCCCCCCTATCCCTGGCATTTTATCACAAATTTTTCAAAAAACGAATCATAGAATTGACACCATTTAATCGCCCCGCCCCCAATGATAAATTCAACCCCATAAACTCTTGTTCTATATCCAAATTTCTTATCTCATCTACGTTTTTTCCATCAACCATTGCCACCATAATTGCCACAATACCACGCACCAGTGCCGAATCGGCACGTCCATAAAAATGATTACCATCACGACAAATTTCTGCAAAAGACGCACAACCAACAATCTCGCTGCATACGGCTGATTCTGGCACTTTTTCCATATGCACACCAAAATCCATAACCAACTCTAACTTCTGCGCAGCATCATCCGTCATACTTAATAAAGTCTTCATCTGTTCATATGTCATACGACTACCACCCTTCGTTTGTCAAATCCAATTCTATCCGTGCCGCATCAGACATACGTGACAAATCCCATGGTGGATCCCATACCAAATCTACACGCACTGGAATTCCATCTGTTGCAGTTTCTGCCGCATCTTTAACCTGCTGCATCAATTCTTCCATCATGGGGCATGTTGGGCTGGTAAAAGTCATTTTAACAACAACAATAGAATCCTGAACATCAATATCATATATCAACCCCATATCCCAAACATTAACAGGAATTTCCGGGTCATATACAGTTTTTAATGCATTAATAATATTATCTTTTACGACTATCATTTTACAATATCTTTTATATATTTTATAACCTGTTGCACCTGCTCTTTTGTATTATACGACCCAACAGAAATACGAATCGATGCATCTATCCCCATTAATTTATGAATCCATGACGCACACATATTTCCCACACGCACACATACGCCACGCACCCCCACCATGGCCCCAAAATCTAGCACATGCATTCCATCAATAACAAAAGACAACAATGCAGCATCACGCGCAGTCAATATCCGCACACGAGACATTTCCTTTAATTCATCATACATATATTTTAATAAATCCAGATTTGGACGATTTTCTTCCAGTTTATCAATCGCCACCCCCAAACCTGCAATCTGGGTCAATGGCAAAGTCCCAGCTTCAAAAACATCGGGCACATTATTAAATATAATTTCATCAGCGACTATTTTATTCACCATTCCACCGCCAAATTGAACAGGTGCGAATCGGGATGGATTTTTCATATACATAATCCCTAACCCCGTATCTGCACCAATTTTATGCGCCGACCAACATACGAAATCAGCCCCCCACTCTGCGACATCTATCTTTTCATGCACAACAAATTGTGCTGCATCAACAACCGCGATTACATTCGGATTTTTTTCACGCGCACAACGAATTATTTCTGCAACATTTTGCACAGCCCCCAACACATTTGACATTGCAGTTATCACAACGACGTCCGCGTATGGAATTTTATTAAAATCAATATCATAATTATTATCCAGTGGGCACACAACAATCCCTGCCCCCGACATAACAAATGGCAAACGCGTGCTGTGATGATCCAAATCAGAAACCGCAACCACCGATTCGTCTGTCAGATTCAACATACGCACAATTTGATTTATCGAATCCGTTGTACCATGCGTAAAGATAATATTCTCAGCGTTTGTATTCATAAAAGACGCCACACGCCGGCGCATAAAATTCAGCATATCATCAACCCATGCCGCACGCGAACAAATTCCACGCCCAGAATTTGCATAATGATTACGCAAGAAATCTACCTCTGCCTCAATCACAGTTTCGTCTTTTTGATAACTTGCCGCGGCATCTAAGTATATGATTTCATTCATGAATGTTTTCTCTTGCATTTTGGGCTGATTATAATACACTCTTGCCAAATATCAACAAAGAAAGAAAGGAGAAAATCTATGGCAATAGAACATGCTAACGATGCAACTTTTGCAGGCTTGATTGGGGACGGGATAACATTGGTTGACTTTTGGGCTACATGGTGCGGACCATGCCGTATGTTTGGTCCAATTTTCGAAGAAACATCCAACAAAACATCTGATGCAAAATTTGTAAAATTTGAAATCGATGAATCAAATCGTCAAACACCAATGAAATACGGCATTCGCAGTATTCCATCAATCCTGGCGTTTAAAAATGGTGAATTGGTCGAGGCACGCACCGGCGTCATGGACAGTGACACCCTGCTTGCATGGATTGAAGAATTAAAGGGATAAAAAATGGCAAACAATGATTATATGTCAATAGAATTGGCGGCAAATTATAAACCAAAAAAAACCGAACCATACATGTGCCCAGAACATTTGGCCTACTTCTATCGTATACTATCCGCACAAAAGGCCGAACTGGAAAACGAACGCACATCTGTTTTGAATGCGGTTCGTCTGGCGGATAAAACCGAGGCCGTTGGCGTCGGCGACGAATCGGACAACGCGACATATAACCAAGACATCACAATGGACTTGCGCATGTCTGACCGCAGCAATAAATTATTGCAAAAAGTAAACGCCGCTCTGGATCGTATTGCAAACGGCAAATATGGGTACAGTGTTGTATCTGGCGACGAAATCGGCATTCAACGTTTAATGGCGCGTCCATTGGCAACCATGACAATTGAAGAGCAAGAAGAATACGAAAGCCATAAAAATTAAAAATCCCCATTTGGGGATTTTTTTATTTCTTTTTCGCAGATGCTTTTTTCACCGGCTGTTTCTTTGCCGGCTTTTCCTGGGCTTTTGCTGCAGATTTTTTCAATTCTTTTTTAAAGATATTTAGCCCATCTGCTAAATTTCGCATCATACCCGGTATTTTGTTATGCCCAAACAGGATAATAACCAACACAACAATAACCAATATTTCTGCCCATCCTAAACGTCCGAACATTTCTATACCTCTTTATCTTATATTAACGCGCAACATAGCAATCCAATCCATCGGACTTCGCATTGCGACAGAAACCATTTGCATCATTTGCATTCTTAAACGCAACACGTAATCTATATGTTGTCTTGCCATCTTTCAACTGTGCCGCCAGTATAACAAACTGTTTCCCCGCGAACAAGCCTTTATGCGCATTCTGCATCTGACGCTGTGCACTTTCCGCCAAGGCCCGTGAACTATACGAACCAAACTGAACATACCATGACCCCACAGCCGGCTGTGCGGACTGTGTTTTCGCAACAGGCTTCGCTGCTGGTTTTGCAACCGGCTTTGCCGCTGGTTTTACTGCACGCGGTTGCACCGCTGGTTTTGCGGTTGCAGCCGGATTAAATTTAACTTCCTTGCGTTCTTCAATAACTCGTACTGGCACACCTGCAGTCTGTTGAACCGGTGCAGGTTGTGCAACCGGCTGTGGTTGCGGTTTTGGTTGCACCACTGGCTGTGGCGCTGGTTGCACAGCCTTTTGCACAGATTGTGGTTTTGGTGCAACCTGAACAGACTGAACCGGTGGCATAACATTCATATCAACCGGCACTGGCTGCCCTGCACCATTATCAACCATAACTGGCACATCTAAATCCACTTCTATTGAACTGGTATCATCATCACCAATCGCACGAATGATAATATATGTCGCCAACACGATTACCGCCAAACCAACCGTCAATAACAACCATGGTTTTTTCGGCCGTGGCGCACCAAATGGCACCGCATCTGGCAATGTATCCATTGAACTGTTATCATCATCTAAGTCTAATAAATCCAAATTGTTATCATCATTCATGATAAAATCCCCCCATATTTCATTACGACTATTATATCATAAAAAAAAGCCAAAGACAAAATCTTTGGCTTATTTTTTTTACTTTGGCATATTTCCAAAATTTGGCGGAACAATCAGTTTATGATTTTGTTCCACGATTGGTTCCACCTCGCACTTTTTGGCACATCCCGCACAAACCATTGGAATCGCAACCAGTGCACACACCAACATAATTTTTTTCATAACCTCTCTCCCTTATTATTACAATGGCAACTTAACACTATCTTTCATCATTTCAACAAATTCAGACAGTGGCATATTTTCCTGTTGTTCTACCCCCAGACGACGCAAAGTGACATTTTTTTCTGCCATTTCTTTTTCACCAACAACGGCAATAATTGGCGTTTTTGCCAACGACAATTCACGGATTTTATAGTTAACTTTTTCATCACGCAAATCGGCACGTGCATTTACGCCAACCGCACGCAGGCTTGCAACAACTTCCATTGCATATTCTGCATGTTTTTGTGAAATTGGTGTCACGACAACAGGCTCTGGCGACAACCACAGTGGTAAATTACCACCTGTTGATTCCAGCAACACACCCATAAATCTTTCAATCGAACCCAACATTGCGCGATGCAACATAATTGGGCGATGCTTTTCACCATCTTCACCAACATAACTCAAATCAAAACGTTCTGGCAGATTCATATCAAGTTGCACCGTACCACACTGCCATACACGTCCCATAGAATCACGCAGATAATTATCAATCTTTGGCCCATAGAACGCTGCATCACCTTCTGCGATTTCATATTCAATACCATTCGCATCCAGCGCATGTTTCAATGCCCCTTCGGCCTTGTCCCAGATTTCGTCACTACCGATACGGAATTCTGATTCCTTGCGCGTTGCCAACTTCATGGTAATTTTATCAAATCCAAATTTACCATAAATATCTTTGATAAAGCGCAAGATTTTAACCACTTCTTCCTCTAACTGTTCTTCAGTACAAAAGATATGCGCGTCATCCTGGGTAAATTCACGCACACGCATCAATCCTGCCAATCCACCTGCGGCTTCATAGCGATGAACCTTGCCAAATTCGGCCATATACAACGGCAGGTCTTTATAAGAACGCAAACCATGCCCAAACACCAACATTCCCCCTGGACATGACATTGGCTTAATACAGAACACCTTTCCATCTTGTGTTTTACCTGAATAGTTATGTTCACCATACTTTGCCCAATGTCCCGAACGTTCCCACAAACATCTGTCCATAACCGCAGGCGTTGAAATTTCCTGGTATCCGGCCAATTCTTGACGATGACGCACATATTCAATTAATTTGCGGTACATTTTGTATCCCTTGTCATGCCAAAATACTGCACCCGGCGCATAGTCAGGTTCAAAATGGAACAAATCCATTTCTTTACCCAATTTACGATTATCACGCGCAGCAGCCTCTTCCTGCATTTTCAAGAAATTTTCCAATTCTTCTTTGCTGGCGAACGCATCAACATAAATACGTTGCAACATTTTATTTTTTGCATCCCCTTTCCAGTATGCACCGGCTACGCTGCGAATTTTAAATCCATCACGTGGCAAATCCTTGGAACTTTCCACATGTGGCCCACGGCACAGGTCAACAAAATCACGGAAAGTATAGATTGATAAATCTTCGCCTGCTGCGTCATATTCATTCAACCATTCCATTTTATATGGCTGATTTGCAAAAATTTCTTTTGCTTCATCTAATGAAACATTACGCTGTTCAAAGCGACCATTTGATTTGATTAAATCACGCATTTCCTTTTCAATCTGTGCAAAATCTTCTTCGGAAAAGCGATATTCAGTATCAAAATCATAATAGAAACCATTTTCAATTGCTGGCCCACCCGCGAATTTAACATCTGGGTGCAATTTTTTTACCGCTGCCGCCATAACATGCGCCAGTGAGTGACGAATCAATTCAATATCATACGACATAATAATATCCTTATGCTTTTTTATATTTTTATTTTTGTTATTTTATTTGATTAAGATTTTAAATTAGAAACGCGTTTTACCGCAATAGAAATTACACCCCCAACGGGGTTGTAGTAGTTGTTGTAAAGAAACTTTTAAACAAATTCATGCCCAATATAGTATTACCATTCTAAACAAAAATCAAGAATTATAATTTATCCCTGGCATCACAATGCGCAGCCACAGCAATCCAGCACACAATTCCATTCTATCTCATTTTACTGTTCTTGCACGTCCGACGACACCACATCAGTGCACTTTTGTACCTATCATTCGCCTCATTCAAACATAACGAAGTATCACCACAAACCTGAAAAACCGTCAAATTACATCCATGTGGATAATATACATTCGGTCTGTTCACTGGAAATTCAAACAACTTTTTATCCCCTGCATACATCTCGGGCACAACTTTGAAACGAACCGAGCCAACCCCACAACAAAACCTTGTCTCTGTTGGCACTGTACGCAAATTTACAGACAACCGACATCTTTCCGCACACCCATCACATGTATATGGAAACTTTAATTCAATATCCCTAAACGGATTTTGTATAATATTCTTTTCATCTACCGCGGTATTTTTTTGATACTCATATGACATAATTCATACCCTTACAAATCAAAAATACATCCAAACAATACCGCAAAAAAGAAACATACACTGCCCCCAATTACGAACAGGTGCCATACCGCATGCGAAAACTTCATTCTGCGCCACAGATAGAATATCACGCCAATCGTATATGACAAACCACCAGCCAATATAAACCACAAACCACGCATCGGAATATTTCGAATCATTGCCGGCAATATGAACAACAGTGTCCACCCCATCGCGACATATAAACCAACCATCCATTTGGGCTGCTGTTTTGGGTTACGAATTTTCATATACGATCCAAACAACACAATTCCCCACAGAATTCCAAATACGGTCCATCCAATAAAACCACGCAGATTTACTAACAAAAACGGCGTATAAGTCCCCGCAATCAATGCATAGATTGCAACACTGTCCCACACTTCAAAAAAACACTCGCCCTTTTTACCAATTGTTGCATGACACATTGTTGAACCAAAATACAGTGTTATCATTGTCACACCAAAAATCGCACACGACACAATCGCCCACGCATCCCCTTTGATACCGGCAAATACCGTCAACAATGTCAATGCTGCAATCGCCAATCCAATACCAATCCCATGCGTTAAAATGTTTACAACTTCTTCGGCGTGTGTACTTGGTTTTTCCCAACGAAACAATCCTGTTGCGCGCAAAACCTTTAGCAGGCGCGACCCGTGTTCATCTTTTTTCACTGCGCGAATACGCGCCCTTTTATTTTCTGTCATTTCAACAAACCTTCGATTCGTTTTTTAACGCGTTTACCACCCATAACCGACATAATCGAATACAAATCTGGTGTATTTGTGCGCCCCGACAATGCCACACGCAGATTCATCGCAACATCACCATTTTTTACACCACATTTTTCCGCAACTGCGACAATTTTTCCCCACCAAGTATCCTTATCATCCGATTCGTTATATGTTTCCAAGAACGCTTTTAAAACATCTTTATTAAATTCATATTCCGCATTTGGAACAAATAATTCATCCCAGAAAAATGCAACATTTTCCAACGTCTGGGACCAAGTAACAAAGTCCTTGCGCACACGTTTTGGATTATCGCGTTCAATTGCCAAAACACCCGTCAGATAATCAACATCTGCAACCTGCATTTTATTTACGTCCGTTCCATATTCATTTGCCCAGCGCACAACACGCGCAACCAATTCTGGCACCGGCAACGAACCAATAAATTCCTTGGCCCACCATTCCAGTTTATCTGTATTAAACAACGCACTGCTGGTTGGGATTTTTTTAACTCGCAATGGATAATTCCAAATTGTTGTATCTGCCTTTTTATTTTTTTCTTCTTCAAATCCAGACGCAACAATATTGTACAGATAGTTTAACACTGCC
Source organism: Candidatus Enterousia sp. (assembly GCA_045636045.1). Classification (GTDB taxonomy): domain Bacteria; phylum Pseudomonadota; class Alphaproteobacteria; order Rs-D84; family Rs-D84; genus Enterousia. The sequence goes on from JAZTWT010000019.1 coordinate 98,283, forward strand.
TCAACTGGCCAACCTGCTGTTAAATAATGCATTGTATTGGCTTCCGGATCTGTACGTTTAGATAACTTTCGCGAATTCCCCGATTGTTCGTCTAACTTATTAATTGTTGCAACATGAACATATTCTGGATTTTGCCACCCCATCATACGAAACAATTGTAAATGCAGATTCAACGAAGACAACCATTCTTCACCGCGCTGAACCAATGTCGTACGCATAAAGTGATCATCACATAAATGCGCAAAATGATATGTCGGCAATCCATCATTTGATTTAATCAAAACTATATCTTCTTCATTTTCCGGGAATGCCAAACGTCCACGCACCTTATCATTATAAAAAATCTTATTATCTTTACTTCCTGTTGAATACAAACGAATAGACGGAACCAGTCCACTATCTAAACGCGCAACAATTTCTTCTTCGGTCAAATCTCTATCGCGCGCCCATTCTCCGTATATACCTGTTCCCCAACCTGCGGCCTTTTGCTTATTACGAATCTCTTCCATTTCTTCGGCAGATAAAAAGCACGGATATGCCAATCCCCGTTCTAACAGTTCTGCAACAACACTGTGATAAACATCTTTACGTTCCGATTGATAATAAGACCCATATACACCACCATATATTGGCCCCTCATCTGGTTGCAATCCAAAACTGTCCGCACACTTTAAGATAACATCCACCGCCCCCTGCACTTCACGTTTTGTATCCGTATCTTCGATTCGCAACATAAAAACACCATCTGACTGTTGCGCTAATTTTTTCGCAATCATCATTTGATACAATGTACCCAAATGCATAAACCCAGTAGGACTTGGCGCAACACGCGTCACCATCGCACCCTCTGCCAGATTACGTGCTGGGAATTTTTCTTCCAGTTCTGCAATTGTATACTTTGGCGCCGCGCCCAAAACGCGTGCGATTAAATCTTTTGATAAACCATTTCTCATATCTATATATTCCTTGTGTTTTTAATCACTCAATTCTATACTAAATATATGGAAAAACAAGAAATAAGAACATTTGGTCGCCGTCACGGCAAAAAATTATCAACACGCCAACAATCGCTGATTGACGAACTGTTGCCAACATTAAAACCGACAACTGGCGACATATTGGAAATTGGATTTGGCGCAGGCGAACACGTGCGCGATTTGGCGCTGGGCAACCCAGACAAAATCATCATTGGTGCAGAACCATTTATGAACGGTGTGGCAAGCCTTTTGTCTGCGATAACCGACGAAAAATCAAATCTAGTCCTGAACGAATATAAAAACATTCGAATCTGGGCGGACGACGTACGTGATTTTCTGCGTGCAACCGATTCGAAATTTTCTCAGATTTGGGTGTTGCACCCCGACCCTTGGCCTAAGGCACGCCATGAAAAACGCCGCCTGCTATCTGCTGAATTTTTGAACACATTGTCTAAATATTTAGATACAAATGGCGAAATAATTATCGGCACAGACCACTGGGAATATTTTGATTGGATTTTGGAACAAACAAAATCAACAGGGCTAACAGCCGCCATCCCGGATATGAAAATAATACAAACCCGTTATCAGCATAAAAACAAGGCCGGCACAGACGCCCCAAAATACCTGATACTTAAAAACTAACCCAAAACCGCATATTACCGGCCAAATCTGGCCGCATATATTGCACCAGGCGCAACGCCTGCTCTATACGCATAAAATTCGGGCCAAACGCGAAATGCAAATTAAATTTATTTCCTGACCCCCACGCATTCAGCATTGCATAAATTCGTCCCACAAAATCAGATTTATTACCCGCATCATCTGCAAAAGCCATTATCACAGACGATGCATTTATTTTTCTTAAATTATCGAACACAGTCCCCCAATCAAATGGTCCGATATCAGATATATCCATTCCAATTGACAAATCTTTGTTAAAAAACAAATCATCACGCACAACGTGTGTCTGTTCCACCAGTCCCGGCAATGCCACACATGGCAAAAAAATCTGTGCACCGTGCGCCCCCTGACGCAAAGCGGCATTTATACGTACAGTCACATCTGATATGTGTTTTTCAGTAATATTTTTAGTATCCAGGTAAAATCGTGTCATTATTTTTACAGCACTATTTTCCATCCACGGCCATATTGTTTGAACCGCATTCGGCGCCACCGACACCACAGGCACCCCTTTATCCGTTGCGAACTGTGCGGCACGCGCCAATTCAACAGAATCCATATCGGTTCCGCACCACAACGCCACCCGGCCACCCAACAATTCAAAAACAGTATTTTTATCAATCATAACGCTTTTTAGTTTATCATAAATATGATACAATTAAAAACGTTATGAATAATAAATTAGATAACTTCTTACTTGCAATCTTGTGGCTGGTGGCATCGACACTGGGGGTATGTTTTTGGTTTAACATTCGGTTTGGCTTTAACATATTTTCGTCTGCCCATTGGCAGCATCTTGCATATATGCAGGCATCACAAATATCTGTTTCCCCATTATTTTACATATCTATGGTGATATCAGTTATTGTGACTATATTTGGTCTGTATTTACTGATAAGGCCACGTTTCAGAAAAATCCGTATTCCCATCCGTCACATAACCCGTGCGCGCGCAAAACGCGCATCCAACACGGGCACGGGCCGGGAAACCTCACAACAAACACCGCAAACGACGCAACCGTTATCCACCACACAATCGGCAACCGATGTCCAGTCCACCGTCCCAACCACGACATCGCACGCTCCGACCCGCCCCCCCCGACTGAATATAT
>JAZTWT010000020.1:0-8061 GCA_045636045.1 Candidatus Enterousia sp.
ACGATGTTGCGATTGGCAAGACAACGGGTGCGTTTACATCACTGGCGCGTGCATTACAGAATCCAGATGGCGAAGATGCCAAAGCATGGGCCGCACAGAAAGATAACTCAAAATCAAATATGGAAACAGGATTAAAGGTTGCAGGCATTGGCGCAGTCGCCGGCGTGGCAGGTAATCTGTTGATAAATCATAACAGTGCCAAAGAAAACAGCAAAGATATTTTGGCAAAGTATAAGGATGATGGTGCGGTTGAAAAATCTGATGATACGGATAAAAAATCGACAGAACCTGAAGCAGGGACAGATAAATTGGTTGGGGGTCTTAAAAAGGCAGATGTGACCGGTGTCGCATCAGGTGTGGCCGCCGCCAAGAAAGAACAGAATGTCAAAGAACAGGATAAGGCCGCAACACAGGTAAAAACACCGAATGATACGGCTGTTGTTAAAACCACAAATCCAGATAATCCAAATCAGGAAAAACGCTATAACGTGCCGGTGGCAGATGATATTTCAAAATCAGCTGATGGGACTGTAATGGATGGGGATAAAATCCGTCGTATTAAAAATATTACGGATGCAGGTGAAGTATTGGATAAATTGGCAACGCAATTTGGCAAGCAATCAAGCAATGCGGTGGATGCGGCATGGAATGAATTTGCGCAACAGTGCAGCACCTATAATGGTGTGTTAAGTATTGAAAAGAGTGTGGGCGGCGAAGGATATCGTCGGTATGATGTTTTATGTTATTTCCCGGATTTAGATCAGACCGAAGAAACAGTGCGTGCCGCGTATAATACCAGCGAAGGTAAGAAATATTTTACGACGGACAATATATCAGAGAGTATCAGAATTGCAAATCGTGAACCGTTTAAGAGTACGGAATATAGAAAGAAGTATGAAGATTTTCAAAAACGTTTGGTGGATATGGGGGCAACTTGGTCTATCCGTATGATGAGGACACAGATAGATAAAGATACAGAAATTTCATCTGATGGTAACTATTCTGCAATGATACGTATTACAGACCAGATGGCTTTGGAGATGGTAAAAATCACGAATGGGCAATCAGAAAGTCGTAACGTGCAATAATAATGCCCCGATTGGGGTGTTTTTTTGTTTAGGAAACCTGGGGGATTTGTTGTGTTTTTTGGCTTTTCACGGTGATTTTTTTATGATATAATTTTTTCAAAAGGAGAACAATTATGAAAAAAACATTATTTGGTATCGTTGGAGTGTTGTCTGTGTTGGCGGTGTTGGATGCAAATGCAGCAACTAATTCAGGAACACGTGCAGCATCCAGTGTGGATTTGTCTGGGGCACCAGCAAAGCGCGCGGTTGAAAAAGTAAATTATCAGAAATATCAGACGCGTACGACAACAAAAACATATGAATCAAAAGATGATGGGGATTTGTATTACACAAAACCCGCAAATCGCAGCGCACTGTACAAGCAGTACGAGGGGGCAGAATCTTCGTCTGCCAAGGCGACAAAAACAACAAAGCGTTCAACGCGCAGCGAAAAGCTTGTTAATAAATTAACACGCAAATACTTTATCGCACATCCGTTCTATCAGCCGTTGGGTGGTGTGTTTGGGTCTGTGACAGATTTTGGTTATACAATGGGTGGATATGATTTCACAATTAATCAGACATTGCCGTTGTATGATATTTCTGTTGAACCAGCCACGGAAATATATCCTTTGAATGGTTTGGGTGGTAAATGGGATATGGGGCGCCTTACCATCAAAGAAGACTTTAGTTATGGTATTACTGATACAATTGCAGTGATGGGGATGATGCAATTTGATATGGATGAATATAAGTTTGAATGGGATGATAATTCACCATCTGATAAAATGGATGAAAATGGCCTGAATATGTTTGGTATTGGTGGACAATGGCGTTTCTTGGATAATGAAAAGTGGATTGGGATGGCATCTGCATACTATCAGCACCAGAAAGATATTTCAGATAATTTCTTGTTAGAAGCAAAATTGGGATACAAGATTTCGTCTTCGACCGTTTATGGTTTGGCACGTGGTTGGTATTTGGCACTGGATGGTAATTCATATGGTAATGGTGTCGAAGGAACAGATGCGAACGGTGTTGGGGCAATGATGTATATCCCATATCAGGTTGGTGATGATTCCGCAATGTATTTCGAAGGCGGTATGGGTGTGTTCAGTGTGCTGAACAAAGATTGGACGTTGAATCTGGAAGGGGTGTTTGGTCACTATGACTGGCATAACTCTGCATCAATTAAGGGCGCCATTGGTTGGCAGCCAAATGATTGGTTCGCATTAAATCTGTATGCAAAGACAGTGTTTTATGACAGCGCAGATGGAAAAAATCTGGATTTATACTGGTTGGAACCAAGTGTTGGTTTGGAAAACCTAACCAAGATTGGAACAGTTGATTTGGATAATTATGCAGAAACATCGATTGGTCTGCAGGTTATGTTCCAGTTTTAATGATATATAAAAATACACGCCCCCAGATTACTGGGGGCAGTGTCTTGTTATTTGTTTTAGGGAGAGAGTAGGTATTATGCGTAAATTTTTATCGGCATTTTTATTGTCTGTGTTTGTTATGTTGCCAGTGGCTGCACGCGCAAATGATTTGTCCCAGGATACATCTGATCCGCTGTTCTTGTTAGAAACAGAAGGCGTTTTGTCACAAACATCTGCAACATATTGGAATCATATATTACGTGTCGGGCAATCTGTATCATATGGTGTAAACAGTCGTTTGACATTGGGCGCAGATGTTCATTATCAGCATGATTTTAATGGTTCAGAAGATGGGGTCTCTGCGATTGATTTGGGGGCGGTTTATCGTATGGGGAATGCTGATGATAATGATGCGCGTATTATATCAGATGTTTTGTTTGGGTTTAAATTTGGTGGCAGCTCACGTGTGCGTACGCCGGATTATGCGGATTCTACGTATTATGCAGGTTTGCGTTTCGGGCGCCAATGGGTTGGTATGACTTTGGCTGCGACAATTAAATCAACATGGGTTTTTGATGATATGCGTGGCGTTTCTTTCTTGGACTTTACGCCTGAGGCATATTTTCGTATCGCCCCAGATTGGCGAATGGGTGCAGGCTTAACCATACGCAAGGCAACGCATAATGATCCGGTTTATGGTACAGATTTCGACCAAGAATGGTTGCATACCAAATTGGTGCGTCAATTTGGACGGACGCAATATGTTGGTCGATTGGACTATGAATTTGAATCTGATGATGTGCAGGTTGGGGGGCGTGTAAACATTCTGTTCTAGGAAAATTTAAATCTAATAGCATATCTAAAGGCGTTTATGGCAACTTATGTAGCGTTTGTACACTACGTCGCCATAAACGCCTTTATCTATACTATTATCTTTAATAATTATGTTAATTTTGGGCGATGCGTAAAATCATCTGGTTTAATATCCATACGCGTACTGCGGATGATAGATTGGTGTTTGCAGCGCGATTTTCATCAATTTCACCAATTATTTGGGCCAATGGGCGACCGTCACGTGCGACTAATGCGTGCAGTGCTTCGATAAATTCTGGTTCCAGTGTGATGCTGGTTTGATGTCCTGATAAAGATACTGATATTTTCTTCATTTTATTTATATTTTTCCTGCGATAAGGCAATCTGATATTGCGCGATATGCATCGTCATATTTGCGCAATGGGTTTAATGTTATGTTGTCCAGTAAATAGAATGTACCAAATGCATCAAATGCAAAGTAAAACAAATCATTTCGTCCAAATATTGTTTTGCCGACCGTTTTCCCCAGGGGTGCAATGTCGGCGTTTGTCTGCAAAATATTTGGAATAGGATACAGTTCAGAACGCGCAATTTCATTTGGGCCAAAGATATAACCATTGCCCAGATTTATACAGCCCGTGTGCGTGTACAGGTCAATCAGTGTCTGTGGAATCATTGCATGACGACGCTGTTGCAGGGTTGTGTTTGTAAAAGTTATTTGATTGGTTGTCGCAGCCGGCGCAAATATTGCACCACGGGATTTTATTGCGGATAAAAATTCTTCGATTGTCATTTTATTTTATCCCCCATGTGTTAGAAATCGCGATTGCTGGCAATTTGAGAGGCAATTGTTTCAGTCAATCTGTCTTCGGTGCCATTGCCACCATCGCCACCCCCAAATGTTTGGGCAGGGTGATAAACTTTGTTTACTGGATTGGGCAACCATATTGTTGTGGCGTCTGACTGGGTCATTATAAAACGGTCCATGTTGTATGCATGTGGAAATGTGCGGCACATAAACATGTTGTCGATTTCTAGTTTTCCACCCCATATCAATGGAATACGCAGTCTGAATGACATGTTTTCTGGGACACTTCGCCCCATAATCAGGTTCATGAAGTCTTCTTGGGGCAGGTTCATGAATGCCAGTGTTTCAACAGTGTCTGTCAGGGACAGCATAAATTCATGGCATAATTCTTTGTATTTTGTAAACCAATCTGCAGAAATGTTGCAGGCGTGAGGTGTGACCTCGATAAGTGGTATATCTTTCATGCCCAGGTCTGCAATAAGTCTTTCTGCGTTAGATTTATTTAATTGCATTAAAATTTCCCTAGATATTCAATAACTGTCGAGATGTATGACGAAAATGCTTCAAAATTTTCTATCTCGTCATTATCTGGCGGTGTATTTCTGTGTTCATTCATATAGTTGCGTAATGAATCCGTGCTGTCAAATGTTAATATTTCAGGGGCGACTGGTTCAGATGCGTCACGGGGCGACACAACAAAACCGTAAACATTTATTTCGATGTCTTCCAGGGTGTCTGAAAATATCTGTTGTATGTTTTCGATTGCATTACGAAGTGCGAGTGTTTCAATGCCGACTGCGCCAATCCATAGGGTTTCGCCGGTTCCGATTGCAAATAGCGAGGTTTGTACCCCTTTTATCTTAGGGGGCTTTTTTAGTGTGTATCCAGTGGATTCAAATATTTCGTCAATTTCAGGCCAACGGTTTGTTTGTTGGGGGGTGGAGGCTTGTTGTGATGTGGGTGCTACAGGTGCGGTTTGTGGAATTGCACCTGGTACTGGTGCGGTAAAGTTTTCTGTTTGATTTAGTAAAGGTGTGCCCAGGTTTAATCGTGGTGGACGTGCCAGTGATGTTTCAGGGATTTGTGGTCTGGGTGCAGGATTTTGTTCTGTGGGTAATGACTGTGTCACGGTTGGTTGTGATTTTTGCTGTGGGTGTGGTGAAACATTTTTTTGTTTGATATGTGTCTTTTTTGTGTCGCGTACCGGCAATGTGATTCTTCTGAAATTTGGGCGAATCAGCATGTACAGACCAGTAATCATAATAACAGCAGATGCAATGAGTGATACATAAAACATGGAATTAACAGGTGTTTGATTCGCCTGCATATATGCCAAGTGTCGCCAATGGGCAGCGCTGAAAATATTAAATCCAAATTTAATATTGAACCAGAAGCATGCAACCAGGGCTGATGCTGACAACCACAGGATAGAAAGTAAAATATTGTCTAGTTTATTCTTCATAACATTTTTAATTGTATCATATTTATGATAAACTAAAAAGTGCAATGATTGATAAAAATGTAATTTTAAGTCAAATTGGTGAACGTGCGGCATTGTGGTGTGCGACGGATATGGATGGTGCTGATTTAGCCCGTGCGGTTGAAGTACTGGAACAACAGAATATGAATATGATTTCTGTTGGAGCAGGCGCTGTTGCAACGGTGTGGCCATGGTTAGAAGAAAAAGATGTAAAAATATATGCGCGTTTTAATTTTCCGGATAAAAGAATTTCTGAAAAACAAATTTCGGATATAACTGTTCAGATTAATGAAGCCTTTAAACGCGGGGCGTATGGTGCACAAATTTTCCTGCAGGTATCTGCTTTGTCGGGATTGGTTGAACAGACGCATGTTATTCGTGATGATTTGTTTTTTGATAAAGATTTGATAGTTGGAATGGACATTTTAAATATTGATGTGACAGATTGGGAAGGTGTGTTTGCAAATCTGCGCAAGATAAATGCCAGTGCTGTTGTGTTTACTTTATCCCAGGATAGCGGTGATAAGTCAGATTTTGTTGGACGTATTTATGCGATGCTGAATGCATGGAGTGTGGAAAATAAATTTGGTTTGCATTTTGCGTTTGGTCCGAATTTCATGCGTATAGAGCAGGCGTTGCGTATGACGCACTGTGTAAAACCAAGTTTGGATAACAGGTTGTGTTTTTGGTTGAATTATTAATTGGTTAAAATCAAATATTTTGGCGAATCTGTGCCGGCTTTATTTTTATGCTGATACCGCGTTTGTATTATTTCCATGTCTGGTATTGTTGCCGATAGTGATGTCAATTTAATCTGTTCCAAAATCCAATCGAAATATTCCCAGTGGTCTGTGCCGATAATTATTTCGCCGTTAGGGGCTAAATACTTAGACAGTGTGTTTAAAAAATCTGCAGACAGCAGGCGACGTTTTTCATGTCGTGCCTTGGGCCAGGGGTCAGGGTGCAATACCCAAATTTGTTCAAATTTCGAATGGGTATTCCGCAGGAAATCACGAACGTCATCTGGCCAAATGCGAATGCCGGCATATTCATCCAAAACCCGATTCGTTTTTTCATCTGTTATTGCAGATAGTAATGACGCCACGCCATTCATAAATGGTTCGGCGCCAATTATAATTTTATCCGGATTTGTGTGGGCCAGGTCGCGTACATGTTCGCCCGCGCCAAAGCCAATTTCCAATATGTTGCCGTGCGTGGGGCGCAATGTTGGCAACAGATTGTCAATTAATGCAGATTGACGAATTGATAATTTTTTGCCGTGACGGCGACCAAATGTTCTTATTTCTTGTTTTTCCATACTTTTAGTATAGAATTGAGTTTTATAAAATACAAGGAATATATAGATATGGCGAAGTATCCTAGAGAAATAAGTATAGAAAAACCAAATTTTTGTTTGCGCAAACCCGGGGCTGAGTTTTCTGTGGCGCGTGATATATTTTTGGCGGTGGACAGAAATCGTGATTTCTTTCGTCCTTGGCTGGGGTGGGTTGATTTTGTAAAAAGCCCCGAAGATGAATTTAGTGTTGTTCAGTCTGTAGCAAAAGATGATACCTGTAAATATTTTATTTATTGGTATATGCGATTGGTTGGTATGGTTGGTGTCGTTCGTGAAGATAATGTAAATCGTACGATGGAAATAGGGTATTGGTTATCGCAAGATGTGAATGGAAATGGTGTTATGACCCGGGCTGTAAAAAAGGTTCAGGATTTATGCTTTGAACGTGGCGATGCAAATCGTGTTGAAATTCGCTGTGCAACAGATAATTTGTTGTCGCGTGGGGTGCCAAAAAGATTAGGCTATACACATGAAGGAAATTTGCGTTCAGCAGAGGTCTTGCGCCCAGAAGTTGTGCACGATATTGCGGTTTATTCAAAATTAAAATCAGAATGGGAAAAGGGAAAGTAATATGAGAAATGGTTTATCAAAAGATTTAATTGCACGTGTTTTGGGCAGTGCGCCAAAGTATACAATTGAACAACTGGAAGAAATGTTTCCACAACGCAACCTGCCAGATGGCGCAATGGTGACGCGTGTTGCCCCCAGTCCAACAGGGTTTATGCATTTAGGTACACTGTATCAAATGATGATTGCAAAAAAATTAGCACAACAATCAGATGGTGTTTTTATGTTGCGTATTGAAGATACAGATACAAAACGTGAAGTGCAGGGCGCTGTTGATGTTATTTTAAAATGTGCAGATGCATTCGGATTGCAACCAGACGAAGGTCCAACATATGGTGGCGAATATGGTTCTTATTATCAATCAGAACGTAAAGATATTTATCATTCTGTGGTTGCGGATTTGTTAGAACGTGGATTGGCATATCCATGCTTTTTAACGGCTGCGGATATGGAACAAATACGTGAACGTCAAAAGGCGGCGGGTTTTGCAACGGGTATTTATGGTGAGTTTGCACGTGATAGAAATTTAACTGAAGAAGAAATTTGCGCGCATTTGGATAATGGGGAAATTCCGTAAGTCGGATCGT
>JAZTWT010000021.1:0-2264 GCA_045636045.1 Candidatus Enterousia sp.
GTGGTATTTAATGGCGAATGGCTAAACAAACTATCTATGCACGATTTGATTGAATTGACTTCAAACACCACTGTCCAGCATATGCTGGAACGTGATATGTTTCAGAAACGGATGAACGATAACCGGCCAATTCACCTGCACGAATTCCTGTACCCGATTTTCCAGGGCTTTGATTCAGTTGCGTTGGATGCGGATGTTGAATTGTGTGGCACAGACCAAACATTTAATGCGCTGATGGGGCGGATGTTGTTGCGCAAATTAAAGAACAAGGAAAAGTTTATTGTTTGCAACAATTTGATGGAAAATCCGGTGACGGGTGAATTGATGTCAAAATCGCGTGGTACAGGCGTTTTCTTGAATGAAACCGCAGATGCCATGTTTGCCCAGATTATGGCGCAGCCCGATGAAATGATACGTATTTTGTTGGTGAATAATACTCGTGTTCCATTGTCGGAAATTGATGCGTTGGATATTGACAACGAACCAATGCAGGCAAAACTGTTTGCCGCCCAGAAAATAACAGAAATCTTCCATGGTGCGGATGCGGCTGTTGCGGCATTAGAAAACTGGCGCAAAACTTTTTCAGAACACACTTTTCCAGACAATGCGCCAGAAATAAAAACCGATCAAGAATCATTATCCGTAATGGAAATCTTGAAATTAGGTATGCCGGATGCATCAAACAGTGAATTGCGCAGACTAGTTGCTCAAAACGCAATTACGATAAACGATGACAAGGTAAACGACCTAAATCAAACATTCATAACTGATAAACCGTTATGTGTGCGTGTCGGTCGCAAGACTTTCTTTAAGATAATAAAAGAATAAAGGAAAAACAAAATGGCGATACTTGAACGTTTATCCGAGATGCAAAAAGCCCATGGTAAAAACCGTCTGGTAATGGTACTGGACGGTATGGGTGTGTCTGTGATTAAGAAACTATTGGACGAAAACGGATTTTTTAATCGCAATATGACAGATATCGAAACCGCAATTATACCTGCGACGACGGTTGCGGCAACAACAGCGTATCGCACAGGTAAAATGCCATGGGAAACTGGTTTTATCGGTTGGGCGCAATATTTTGCAGAAACAGACGAAGTTATCGAGGTTTTTAGAAATACCAACCTATATACAGGCGAAGTGTCTAAAATGCCCCAAACCACAAATACGCTACCGTGTAAAACAGTAGTTGAAGAATTGAATAATAAAGGTCGTCATGCGTACGAAGTTATGCCAGGCTTTGCCCCAGGCGGCTTTGATACATTTGAACAATGGTTGGCGCGTATTACAGAATTGTGTAATACCCATACCGATGCATATATTTACGCATATTGGACAGAACCAGATTCAACCCTGCATGAATTGGGCTCAGACGCCCCAGCGGTCAAAACATTATTGCGCGACATGGAACAGCAGATAGAATTTGCACTAAAACAAATTTGCAATAAAACGGATGTCTTGATAACAGCCGACCATGGGCATACAGATATTGAATCTTTGTTCATAGACGATGTTCCAGAATTGCTGGAATGTTTGTTGCATCCATTGTCACTTGAAAGTCGTTGCGTATCGATGTTCATAAAACCAGAATCTGTCGCAAGTTTTCCAACCTTGTTTAACACACACTTTGGCAGATGGTTCAAATTGGTGACCAAATCAGAATTTGAAAAACAATACCTGCACGCAGAAAGCCCTGTGCGTTTTATTGGTGACTTTGTTGCGCTGGCAACTGATAAATATGACTTGAAACAGCGGCCAGACACAATTGTGCTTAAAAGTCACCACGCAGGTATAACTTCAGACGAATTAGAAATACCAGTCATAAAAATAAGCATATGAAATATTGAGTTTTTATAAATCGTAGTCTAAGATATAACAAAGGATACGAAATGGCAGAACGTGCAATGTTCAAGGGTGTAATAAACCTGATTATAAAAAATGACGACAAAGTCTTGTTATTCTTTCGCAACGATGGTTTCTTTAATTATGATGGTGGTTGGTGGGTTTTGCCGGCTGGCCACATAGAGCAGGGAGAAACCGCACGTGATGCCGCCATACGAGAGGCCAAAGAAGAACTGGACATAGACATTGCGCCTGATGACATAAAATGCGTACACGTCACCAGCAATTTGGCCAGTCGCACAGAATCTTTTGATTTCTTTTTCGAGGTATCAAAATACACCGGCACAATTCGTAATTGCGAGGGGGACAAGTGTGCAGATATGCAATACTTTACATTGGATGAGGTTGCAAATCTAAAG
>JAZTWT010000022.1:0-19428 GCA_045636045.1 Candidatus Enterousia sp.
TGCCGGGAATGCAGCCCAGAAAGCCGAAGGTCATGCAGCGGCGGCGGGTGCATCGGCATTAAGTGCGGCGGACAGTGCCGCGGCTGCAGCCGCCAGCGCAAAGAGTGCGAATGACGCATTATCGGGCAAGGTTGATGTAGAGCAAGGCGATGAAAATGTGAACAAAGTAATGGTGACGGATTCAGATGGTACGGTGTATCCAGGGTATGTGACAGTTGATAATATTACTACTACTTTTACGGATGCTTCTGGGAATGCAAATACCGGCGTCAGTGGGGCTGTGTTGGCTATTAATCGCTTTGGTAAGGTAGGATGGGCGCGGATTGGTTCGGATGCTATTGACTATGGTGCGATTCATGATAGGCATATTGCCGAAGGTGAAATTCATGGAGGACATATTGCCACTGGTACGATTACAGCGAATCATATTACCTCTAGTGGGTATACTGGTGTTTTGGTTGCAAGTTCAAATGGAAAGGTATCATGGGGGAAGATTAGCGGTGCATATATTGATAACAGCTCGATTATACCGGAGCAAATTGCTGCACAGAATATTTATACAGGTGTATTACATCCACATGGAACTGCTGCGGTTTGGGGTATGGTTTCTTCTGGGGATATCGCCGATGGTGCGGTGATAGCGGATAAAATATATGCCGGTGGGTATACTGGAGGGGTATTAGAGGATGCGCACCCTGGATATGTCTTGAAGTCTGCGGGTAATTCTGGTGTTGCGGTTTGGGGGCGGCTTGATTCACAAGGTATTGCCGATGATGCGATTACATCTTGGCATATTGCTGATGATGCGATTTATTCTGGACATATTGCCGCTGGTGCAATTTATTCTGGGCATATTGCCTATGGTGCGATTCATGATGAGCATATTGCCGCTGGTGCGGTGACAATAGACAAAACGGATGGTGTTGTTGGTATGGTTCCGGTTGGTTCAGCAGATGCCACGACATATGCCAATTTCTGGATTGAATAAAAACAAACGCCCATTTGGGCGTTTTTTTGTTTCTTTACAAAACACAATGTGTTTTGTGAAAATAAAAAGCCAAACCTGGGTCCCGTGGTCTTTGCCACGGGATGACAAGAGAAAAAAACTGGATTGCCACGTGTTCGTTCGCAATGATAAAGGGGATGTATGGTTGTGAAGTTATACGAATTTTAATAAATTAAAAACCTTTGTCATTCCGGGGCTTGACCCCGGAACCTAGGTATATGCGCGTAAACGCGCACAGATAGTGTGGATTTATAACCTGGGTCCCGTGGTCTTTGCCACGGGATGACAAAACACAGGGTGTTTTGTGAAAATAATAAGAATAACCTGGGGCCTGTGGTCTTTGCCACGGGAAGCTAACAGTGTTTACTTTGTTCTTTGGGATTTTAATAGTTCTTGAAAAATTCTTGTGTTGTCACGCAGGACGATTTTACCCTGATCGCGACAATTTACTAAATCAACAATTCTAAAGAAATCACCTTCACGTGTTTTACGTATAAAGCGTTTGATAAAGTTGTCTTTTTCTGCATTGCATGGGGCGACGGGTTTTTTTGTTGTGTATTCACCAATCAATCGACCGTTGCCGTGCAATGTTATTTTGCCACGTGGGCCATGTTGCAATGTGTATGCATTTTCGGTTGTGTTGGACGGTTTGCCATTGTTTATGATATGCGTAATGGCATCAATGGGTGTATATATTGTTAAAAGATACGATGTACCAGGGATTGTCTTTATCAGGTGTACGGGTGTTCCGTTGATAAATGTTGTGTCGTTATCTGTTAACAGTGCCAATGTTATTTCGTATATATCTTCGATAGTGTGTTTTTTTGTTGATGACATTTTATTGCCTTATGTTAAAAAACAAAAATATCCCAGATGGGATATTTTTATTTTATCTGGTGGCCCTGGTCGGACTCGAACCGACACTCATTGCTGAACTTGATTTTGAGTCAAGCGCGTCTACCAATTCCGCCACGGGGCCAAAGCACAAACTGACCTGAATTAGGCAGCCTGTTTTGCTTCAACTTTTTTGACCAAACGTGCACTGCGGTTTGCCTTGTGTACAGGTTTTTTCGCAGGTGCTGCTGGTTTGCCAGCCTTTTTTTCAATGGCTTTTTTAATCGCTGCCATTTCGCTGGTTAAACGTGATACAGGTTTCGCCATTACATATGCATCCAGACCGCCATGCTTGGTCAATGTGCGCAAGCCAGCAGTTGAAATACGTAATGAAAAATCACGTCCCAAAATATCACTGTGGAACTTTAATGTTTGCAGATTTGGCAAGAACGTACGTTTTGTACGACGATGAGAGTGGGAAACATTCATCCCAACTTCTGTTTTCTTACCTGTAACTTTACATACACGTGGCATAATACTTAACCTTTAATTAATAGCGTGGCTAAATTTATAACAAAAATATGGAAAAGTCAAGCAATCTTTTCATTTTTTTCTTTCTTTTATTTATGTGAAGGTTTTATTGGGTCGGTTATCACCTTGGCCGGGGGGATTCGTTCCTGTGTCTTGAAAGGGGGATTTGTGGCACTATATATGTGATAACAGTAAAAATACACAAGGAGTTATTTGATGAATCCAGATGATTTACAAGAAACGCCACAACAGGCAATCGAGAAATATACAACTGATTTTACCAAGTTGGCGGCAGATGGTAAGTTGGACCCAGTAATCGGACGTGACGAGGAAATACGTCGTTCTATCCAGGTGTTAAGTCGTCGTACGAAAAATAATCCGGTTTTAATTGGTAATCCGGGGGTGGGTAAAACAGCGATTGTTGAAGGTTTGGCGAATCGCATAATATCGGGTGATGTGCCAGAAAATCTGTTGAAAAAACAGTTGTTAAGTTTGGATATGGGGGCACTGATGGCGGGTGCTTCGTTCCGTGGACAATTCGAAGGACGTTTGAAGGCAATTCTGAAGGCCGTCAAGGAATCAGATGGTAAAATCATTCTGTTTATTGATGAATTGCATACTTTGGTCGGTGCAGGCAAGGGCGAAGGCAGTATGGATGCGGCCAATCTGTTAAAACCAATGTTGGCACGTGGTGAACTGCATTGCCTGGGGGCGACAACATTGGATGAGTATCGTCAATATATCGAAAAAGACCCGGCGTTGGCACGTCGTTTCCAGCCAGTGTATGTGGATGAGCCGACAGTTGATGATACAATTTCTATTTTGCGCGGACTGAAAGAAAAATACGAAGGGCATCATGGCGTGCGAATCGCTGATGCGGCATTGGTGTCGGCGGTAAAGTTGTCGAATCGATATATTACGGACAGGTTTTTGCCGGATAAGGCGATTGACCTGATTGATGAAGCGGCAGCACGTGTCAGGATTGAGATTGCATCTAAACCGGACAGGTTGGACGAAGTGGACAGACATCTGATGCAATTAAAAATAGAACAGCAGGCGTTGAAAAAAGAGAAAGATGACGAATCAAAAAAACGTCTGAAGGATTTGGAAAATATTATTGCTGGGGTCGAGGCAGAATCAAAAGCGCTGACTGCGGATTGGCAGGCAGAACAGCAGAAAATGCGCGGTCTGTCCGATGCAATGGCGGCATTAGATGTTGCCAAGGCCGAGGTTGCAACGGCGATGCGTAATGGTGACTATGAAAAGGCATCTGCGTTGCAATATGGAAAAATTCCAGAGTTGGAAGAGAAAATTGCCAAGATGAATGCAGATGCGCGTGAATATAAAACGGTGTTGCCGGAACATATTGCCGCGGTTGTTAGTAAATGGACCGGGGTTCCTGCAGACAGATTGAATGCAGAAGAGCAATCAAAATTGATGAATATAGAAGATGAATTGCGCAAGCGTGTTGTCGGTCAGGATCATGCACTGGGGGTGATTGCGCGCGCGATTCGTCGCAGTCGTGCAGGGCTGTCGGATCCACGTAGACCAATGGGCAGTTTTATGTTCTTGGGGCCAACAGGTGTTGGTAAGACAGAAGTAGCCAAGGCGTTGGCAGAATATTTGTTTAATGATGATGCGGCTATGACGCGAATTGATATGAGTGAGTATATGGAACCGCATTCAGTGTCACGCCTGATTGGCAGTCCCCCAGGGTATGTTGGATATGAACAGGGTGGGGTGCTGACGGAAAGTGTTCGTCGCAGACCGTATCAGGTTTTGTTATTCGATGAAATCGAAAAGGCGAATCCAGATGTGTTTAATGTTTTCTTGCAAATATTGGATGATGGGCGTTTGACAGATGGTCAGGGGCATGTGGTGAACTTTACGAACACCATAATAATCATGACCAGTAATTTGCCAGATATGGATGCAGTGAAAAGGAATTTTAGACCGGAATTTATTAATCGTATTGATGAAATTCTGTTCTTTAATCCGTTGGGTAAAGATGTGATGGCTGGGATTGTAAAAATCCAACTGCGCGGTCTGGAAAAACGCTTAAATGAACGCCGGATTGATATGAATATTACGGACAAGGCTATTAAGTGGTTGGGCGATAATGGTTATGACGAAGTATTTGGTGCGCGTCCGTTAAAGCGTTTGATTGTATCTGCTGTCGAAGACAAGATTGCAGATTTAATCTTGACCGGCTCAATCGGTGAAGGTAGTACGGTATATATAGATGTCAAAGGTAAGGATTTGACAGTTGGTTAAGAAAAACGCCCGTTTGGGCGTTTCTTTTATTTTATTTTTTATTTCCATACTGTTGGCATGCTTGCATAGTCGGTCAGTAATGTGTCGCCGGCAAATGTGTTGTTTGCCTGGGCGGTGGTAGCGTTTGGCCAAATTTCGTACAAGAATTTGTAGCCATCATCGGTTAGTGCCTTGGGTGAATATCCGGTTAGTGCCTTGCAACCGTTAAACATGTCGGTAAACGAACCAGAATCCAGTGGTCCAGATATTTTGCCGAACAGTTTTTCAGGAACACTGGTCAATGCAGTGCAATTTTGGAATGTTGATATGAACATTTGCTGTGCAGGTGTACCATAAATGTTGCCGAATAAGTTTTCAGGTACCGATGTTAGTTTTTTGCATGTTGAAAATGTGCTGCTGAACATTGCACGTGCTGGCGTACCACTGATTGTTGCAAACAGTTCTGCAGGGATTGACGTGATTCCGGTGCTGGCGAATGTGCGCTCGAACATCCATGGCGCGGGTGGGCCATAAATCCCAGCAAACAGATTTCCTGGGATTGTGTTTAATGCTGAGCAGTTGCTGAATGTGTAGTAAAACATTTTTTCAGCTGCAGGTCCGTTGATGCCGGCAAATAAATCTTCGGGGATTTCGGTTATGCCGGTGTTTTTATAGAATGTGTATGCGAACATGTTTGTGGCGGGGGCGCCGGTAATATTAGCAAACAGTCCGTTTGGAATTTTTGTTATGCCATAATTTTGATAAAATGCTTTGTTGAACATGCTGTCTGCTGGTGCGCCAGTTATGTTCGCGAACAGATTGCCGGGTATTTCTGATAGCAAGCGGCAGTCATAGAATGTTGCGTCAAACATATGTGGCGCAGGGGTGCCATATATGTCTGAGAACAAATCGTCGGGTATTGCACCGGTCATTTTGCGGTCATTGTTGAATGTTTGATAGAACATGTATTCTGCTGGTTCGCCAGTCAGTATGCCGAATAGTTTGTTTGGGATAGTGCCTGTGACGTTGGTCATGCTGTTAAATGTGTTTGCATACATGTATGGTTGCGGTGCGCCATTTATTCCAGCGAACAATCCAGATGGTATTGGGTCGGCTATGCTGTTACAGCTCCAGAATGTGCCATGAAACATGTATGGTGCAGGTTTGCCAATAATTCCAGAAAACAGGTTTGCAGGTATTGCAGATGTTACGGCATTGCAATTTCTGAATGTGTTGTAGAACATATAACTGACAGGTGCGCCATTAATGCCCGAGAATAAATCTTCTGGGATTGATGTTATTGATTTGCAATTATAAAATGTTTCATAGAAACGTGGTTGTTCGCCGTTGCCAAGTGTTGGGAATATTTGTCCCAGGCTGCCTGAAATGCCAGTAATTATTTTATAGTCGTTATAATCTGTTGGTGAAAAACTGATTGCTGGTGTTTTTTCGTTGTTGTTGTATGCGGTTGCTGTACCAGCAATTTTGATTGTGTATGATGCGGTTGTTGTATAGTTGTGGGTGTATATGGCTTCTGTTGTGCTGTCTTTGATGCGGTGGTCAATGGTGCCGTCGCCCCAATCGATATAGAAATCACCAGCAGCCGTTATTTTAAATGAAAAATGGTCGGTTTCAGATGTTGTGACAAAGAATTTATAGTCAGGCTGATTTGGTTGTTCAGGGGTTTCAGGGGATTCGTTTTGGTTCTTTTTGATAAGTCTGAATATTGCATCATTAGCAGCGATTGTGTCGGCGGCGGCGGTTGTGGCATAAATGCTGCGGCCATAGTCGGTTGTGTTCGTTTTATTCAATATTTTGTTTGCGCGATCAACAGCCGTTAACAAGTATTCCATGTTTGCAGCAACACGCGGATTTGCTAGATTGGTGTTGTACGGAACAGTTATGTCCCATTTCTGTTTGATTAAGTTGTGTATGTATTCTACGTTTACCATTTGCGCGGCAAATGTGTTTGTGATGAATAACAGCCCAAGAATTGCAAAGATAATTCTTTTCATGTTTTTGTTCTCTCTGTCTGTGTATATGTTTCAGTATATTAAAAAAATAGAATGTATTGCAATCGCTTTGTTGATTGTTTTTCTGCTTTACTAATTTTGTGAAAAATCGTATAATAATAAAGATTAAAAGAAAGAAGGGAATTCAGATGAAAAATAAATCTTGTGTGGCGACATGGGTTGTTTCGCGTATGATAATGGTGGCCGGGGTTGCGGCATTGGTTGCGTGTGCGCGTTCTGGGGATGATATGGCGCAGTATACGGGGCCTGTTTCAACGCCAACGGTTGATTATGTCGAAGCGCTGGATGTATATTCTGCACCACATCAGGATTCTTTTTTAAATCAGTTGGCGATGAATTATCGTTCGTATGCGATTTATAATGCGCGGACCAGCGGATATGCTGATATGGGTGAATTGTTCGCGAACAAGGCGGTCGCCGCATTCAGTGGCGAGGTGCCATTCCCAGAATCTATGGATAATTGGCCGATTGAAAATGAACAGGAAGCATTTGAATTGCAATCTGCGTATAATGAATTGATGGATCAGTTGAAAAATGATGCGTCGTATTTGAATCCAGAATTGGCGGCCGAGGCACAGGCAAAGTTTGATTGTTGGTTGTCTGCAACTGCCAGTGGACAGATTGGTACTGCGCAACAGTGTCGTGACAGATTTATGAAAACAATGGATGTTTTGCGTGACTGTGACAAGGGACAGGTTGTGCAAAAAGCGGCCACAGAAGTGTCAGAAACGGTTGTTGATGAAGAAACAGTTGTTGAGCAGTTTACAACTGAGGCAGGTGAAACCGTTGTTCAAACAACAAAACGCAGCGCCGGTCAGTATTATCCAGAAACACGTTCCTTGCGTGCAATGAACAAAGGTGTTAAGAATCGCGAGGGGGTTATCATCGTTAATAATGTAAATGTGCCAGAACATTTAATTAATCCGGTGCCGGTTGAACCAGTGCAGCCGATTGTATTTAATCAGAATATTTATGGTGGTGATAAATCAATTACTAAAAGCAAGGCTGATAACAGTGTGAATAACAGTAATAACAGTCTGACCGCGACCAGGGAAGTTGTCGAATCGCAGCCACAGCAGCCAGCGCCATCATTCGCGGTTGTTATCACTGAAAAGCACAAGCAGGATTGCCCTGCCTGTCAGGAATGTGCAGTTGCAGAAACACCAGAGTGTCCTGCGTGCCAGGAGTGTCAGGCGTGTGCGCCTGTTGAAATTCCAAAGTGTCCTGAATGTCCATCGATTGAAATTCCGATGATAGGTGATGAATTGGTGACACGTGATGAATTTGTTAATATGATGATGGCGATGCGCGAAGAACTGAAGGCGATAAATGCCCGATTGGATGCAATCCAGGCTGCCCAGGGTGAAAAGACCATGATTAAGGTTCAGCAGATTCCATTAGAACCGAAACAGCATGTTATGGAAGAGGTTTTTGAAGTTCGTTTTGATTTTAACAAGGCGACAATTAAACCTGAATACCAGGAACTGATCAAGAAATTGGCAACCGCAACCCAGGAAAACAAAAATATCAAGGTTTCTGTTGTTGGACATACGGATACCGCCGGGACCAGTAATTATAATTATGCATTGGGTGGGCGCCGTGCCGAAGCAGTTCAGAAGATGCTGATTAAATATGGAATCCCAGCCAGCCAGATTGTTGCCGTATCTGCGGGTGAAGAAGATTTGGCGGTGCCAACACCAGATAATACACCAAATGCAGAAAATCGTCGCGTGCGTGTGGTCAAGGAAATTCATTATACGGAACAACCAAAGCCGGTTCCAATGGAAATCCAGGTGGAAGAGGTTTCAATCGATTCGTGTGGTGAATATGGATGTGAGCAGTAAAATATTTGTACAAAATACTTGACAAAAAGTTTTTTGTAATATATATTGGCTGTCGTCAGAGAGATGTTTGATAAAGGGCATTTGAAATGACTGATATTATAAAAGGATTAAATATTGGCACAGAAAACCTGAAGCAGGGTATGCGTGCGTCAATGTTCAGAAAAGGTGCCGAGGCAATTAATCTGAACCAAATTTTTGGGGCCCGTGGAATTAATTTTGGTCCCGAAGAACAATAGCGTTTATACGTTACAGAATTTTGCCGCATATTTTTGTGCGGCTTTTTTGTTTGTTAAAATTGTCTTTAGTATTTGCATAAGAATTTCAAGTGTCAGGTAAATCTATGAACAAGGGGCTTCTTCTTGGAAATGCTAAAGACTTGACTCATTGGTTTTGAATTAATCAAAACTTTTTGGGTAATGGTGATAGGATAAAGGATAAGATTGTTGATGGTGCGGTGATGATAGAAAAGACGGATGGTGTTGTTGGTGTGGTTCCGGTTGGTTCGGTAAATGCCACGATATATGCGAATTTCTGGATAGAATAAGAAAATGCCCAATTTGGGCGTTTTCTTGTTTTTTGGTCGGATAAAAAAATCCCCGATTGGGGATTTTTCTTTAGAATGGGATATCGTCACCGATGTCTGCCACAGAAATTTCTTCGCGTGGGGCAGATGATGGGGTGGCGGCTGTATATTCAGAACCGGCGCCATCCATTGTTTTTGCGCCTGACAGAATTACCATTTGGCCACCGAATGGGTTCAGGACAACTTCGGTTGTAAATACATCGGCGCCACTTTGATTTTGCCATTTGCGCGTACGTAATGAACCCTCAAGGTACAGTTTTGTTCCCTTTTGCAGCATGCGTTCAGCAACCTCAACCAAATTTGGATTAAATATTACAACGCGATGCCATTCGGTTTGCTCTTTCTGCTCGCCGGTTGAACGATCGCGCCATCTGTCAGATGTGGCTAATGAAAAACTGACCACTTTTTGGCCGCTGCCCATTGTGCGGACCTGGGGTTCTTGGCCAACGTTGCCGACCAAGATGACTTTATTAATACTTCCTGCCATGTCACTTCCTTTTTGTTATTTTTTTTATCTATGACAGATTTGACCAATAAAGTCTTAAAAATGCAAGGTGTTTTTATCTGAAAATAATTAAAAATTTATTTTACCGTGTGCAACTGCATAAATTTCATCGTGGCCATATGGATTGTCGACAAAGCCGGCCGTTATGAATTTATATGTCGCACTGTATTCTATTGCAGGTATAGCCGTCAGGCTAATTTTATGTTCTGCAAATGTGTATTCGCCATTTGTTCTGCGACCGGTTGGTGTGTTCAGGTACATGTTGCCGGAAATGATTGTTTCTGGGGCGCCAACTGATATGCTGAAATCGTTATATTTTGCGCCAAATTTAAATGTGGCGGTTGTTATGCCGGAAAAGCCATCAATCATTGATTCTGCGGTTGGGGTTGGCTTGTTAAAACCGATTGATGCTTTTTGGAATAATTTTGTCTGCCCCAGTTCTATTTCATTATTGAAGCCGACAAATGTTGTTAATTGATTTTGTTCGGTGCCCAGGAAGCCGCTGCCATGCAACAGGTTTGATTGACGAAAACCGAATTCTATATTGCCCATGTTAACACTGATACCATTGTTTTGGTTCAGGTAATCAAAGCCAACGCTGTGATTTTTAATATTGATATTGTCATTCAGGTGTGTGGTAAATGCACGACCAAAACTGTCGACAAAGGCAAAATCGATGTTCTTGGATTTGATTTTGTGGCCGATTGTGCCGCCGACATGTGCGCTGCGCATGGCGACTGATTCGCCATTGGCCAGTGGAACCAGTGTTGTGCCAACAGGGCGTGTGGCATTTTCCAGGTCCAACATGCCGTGGCCGTACACCCTGTCAACACCGGTATCGCCCAGGTCGCGTGCGGTCACAAACAGCAGTTTTGTTATTTCAGATGATTTCATGTATGGGAATGCTTCGCGTATTACGGCAATCGCGGCGGATACGATTGGGGCAGCAAAACTGGTGCCGTCCAGTGGTGTGTCTGTCTTGGGCGTGTCCAGTGCAACGCCAGGGGCAGTGATACAGTAATCCTGGGTTATGCCGCATTGATTGCTGAAATCGGCCAGTTCTTGTTTCTCGCTGTCCCAGGCGACTACGTTTACAAAGTGGCCCTGTAATTCAGTAATATGCAATGGTAGTGCGGCCAGGGCGTTTGATTCGGAGTTGTAGCCGTTGCCGGCGGCCCATACCAAGATAGCATCGTTTTCAGTGGCAGCGTTGGTTAATGAATTTACAAAATCGCGACTGGTTAAATTTATCATGTGTTGGCGATTTTTAACCTGGGCGGCAGAGACATTTGTGATTTCCCAACTGAAATTATATATGTTTGCGTTTTCTGATGTTGCAGTGCGAATCGTTTCGCCAATCTGATTGAATGAATAAAAAAATCCATTTTGTTCTGCGACCTGGTATGATTTTACAGATGCGTTTGGTGCAATCTGACCAGATGACAGATATGCAACATTTCCGCCGTGCCATGTATTGCGACCAAAATCAAATACTGCAATGTTGGAACCGGCCCCTGTATATCCACGTGCCAATGAATATGCCAGACGAATGTCGTTGTATTGATTATTGTTGCGGATGTATTCTGCATCGTTAAATGTATATGCCAGGGCAGAAGAATCAACGTCGCCACCAACCATATTTTTGTATTCCAATGGCATTGTTGGGATTGTTGCATTTACCGTTTGTATGCTTTCATCGTTGTTGCCAGATGATGACAGGCCCAGTATTGCGACGGTGCCGCCGATTAATGCTAATGCGCCACCTGTGATGGTTGCGGCCGCGGCAAATGATAATTTGTTGTCGTCTTGGGTGTGGTTTATGCATTTGTCTGGGTTATAGCGACGATAAATTTCGCTGTCGCAGTTGTTGGCCAAAACGGGCATGGCCAATGTCAGGCCACATAAAAGAAATGGTAAAAATCTGGTCTTGGTTTTCATCAGGTCTCCGATTTTGTCCTGTGTGCATTCCGCACACATTATAAATATAGTACAAACGTTTGCTTTGTCAATGTTTTTGAGATAAAAAGGTTAGATTGATTTGATGCTGGAAAGTGGATATAATTTTCCCCAGATGAAGATAGAAACGGTTGGAATTTTGATTTCATTGCGCTCCTTTAATGAAAGGGATTGTGTCGCGCGCATTTTTACACCGGATAATGGTGTGTTGGTGGGAATGATGCGTGGGGGGGCAGTTGCAAAAAAAAATCGACCAATGGTTGGACAATATGGCGCGGTGTCGTGGGGGGCACGTCTGGATTCACAGTTGGGTGTTTTTCATTGGGAAGTGGAAAAAAATCCAGCAGGGGCAATTATGCTGAATTCCAGGTCATTGCTGGCGATGAATGCTGCATTCGAGATTCTGGCAGCGTTGTTGCCTGAGCGCGAAGCGTATCCAAATTTATATGCGCAAACATTGGGATTGTTGCAGCGGTTGAGTGTCGCGGATTGTAGCGCATATATAGAGTGGGAGATTGCATTGTTGCGAGAGTTGGGATATGCGCTGGATTTGTCGTCATGCGCAGGGTGTGGGGTGGATGAAAATCTGGCCTATGTATCGCCACGAACAGGGCGTGCAGTCTGTGACAGGTGCGCTGTGCCATATCGTGATAAATTGTATAAGTTGCCGTTGAATATTGCTGTGACAGGACTTTTTTTAGAAAGTGTTTGTGTGGGCCAGGGGGTGCAATTCCCACTTGGGCGAAAAATGTTAAAGTTTGATTGATTTTTACACATTTATTCCTTGCGATTTTATAAAAATTTGCTATTGTAAAATTCGTTCAACATAAGAAGGAGAAAATCATGACTTGGACAATCTTAGTACTGGTACTGGGTATTGCGCTGTACATGTTTGGTGGCATGATGCTGAAGCAGGATGCCAAAAAAGCAGGAATGGGCGCGAAATTGATTAAAAAAGCAATCAAAGTTATTGCAATCATCATGGTCGCAGGCAGTGTTTGCCGTCTGTATATGCCATATTATTTGACAAGCGTTAATCCATCAATCATTCAAGAAATGCTTGAAGCAATGCAGGCACAGGCAAATGAACAGAAGAATAAAGCTGTTCGTGAATATGTTCGCAACCATGCAGATGAAATGATTGCAGATGCACCGGTTTTGGGTAATCCAGAAGCAGAAAAGACAATCTATGTCTGGACAGCGGCTTCCTGTGGTTATTGCCGTCGTGTACATGGTGAATTGGATTCTGTTTTGGCAGAACGTGATGACGTTCGCGTAGTTATGAAAAACTTCTCGATTCATGGCGTAATGTCTGATGGTCCAGCACGTGCGATGATTGCTGCAAAGATTCAGGATCCAGCAAAGGCAGCGAAATTTGCAGATATGGTTATGACACGTGAATATCGCCCAGAAGGCAAAATTGAAGATCAGGATAAATTGGCAGCAGCCATCGAAAAGAACCTGATGAAATTTGCAGAAGAAGCAGGTTTGGATACAGCAAAACTGAAAGAAGATATGAAAGGTTCTGTTGTAGCACGTGAATTGGTAAATGTTCGCGATTTGGCGAATCGTTTCGAAATCACAGGTACACCATTCTTGATTATTGGCGAAGAAGCATTCCCAGGTGCAATCCCAGCTGCACAAATCAAGGCTGCTTTGGATAAATAATTATCCCAATACCAAATAAGAAACCGCCCAAATGGGCGGTTTTTTTATTTCATAAATTCTTTTATTTTTTGAAAAAATGTTGTTTTTTTCTTTTGTTGCAGTTGTTTATATGCAAATGCTTCGGTAATGTCGACCTGGGATGTTTCTGCGTCGGGACAATTGTGTAATACGTTCATGTGGTCGAATATTAAGTTAATGCAATCGTTTGATATTTCTGGATTTGTACGGGCGAATTTGTGTATGGCTTCAAATTTGCGTTTGCAACGTTCTTTTTCAAGTATATAAAATCCGGGTGTGTGATAATTGTTCATGGTTGCATATCATATATGGAAAAAATTATTTGTCAAATATTGTATTTCAATTGTTTTTATCTATATATATGATAAATTCGCGAATCGGGTTTTAATATGGTATAATTTCACAGATACTAAAAGGATTTTTATTATGGCACTGATACCAATGGTTATAGAGGAGTCGCCACGTGGTGAACGTTCGTTTGATATTTATTCGCGTTTGTTGCGTGACAGAATTATTATGGTAAATGGACAGATTGAGCCGACGATGGCAAATAGTATTGTGGCGCAGTTGTTATTCTTGGAATCGGAAAATCCAAATGCAGATATTTCAATGTATATCAACAGCCCGGGTGGCGATGTCTCGGCAGGTTGGGCTATTATGGATACAATGCAATATATCAAGGCACCAGTTTCAACGATTGGTATGGGGTTGGTTGCATCTATGGGGTCTGTTTTGCTGGGCGCTGGTGAAAAAGGAAAACGTTTTGTTTTGCCAAATACACAAATTATGATTCATCAACCGTTGGCGGGCGCTGAGGGGCAAATTACAGATATGGAAATTCGTCTGACACAATATCAGAAGAATAAAAAGACTTTAATCAAGCAGATGTCAGAATTTACGGGCAAGAAAGAAAAAGAACTGTTTGATGCGATGGAACGCGATAATTGGATGTGCCCACAAGAGGCCAAGGATTTTGGTCTGATTGATGGTATTTTAGAACGCAAATAATTTTGGCCTTTTTGGGGAGATTGCGATATGAGTGACGATAAAACACCAAATACAGAAAACAATAATAATCAGCAGTTCTGCAGTTTTTGCGGCAAGGCAGTTTATGAGGTTAAGAAGTTAGTTAGTGGTCGTAATGTTTGCATTTGTGATGAATGTATTAATCTGTGTAATGATATTATGGCAGATGATAATCGTCGTGAAGTCAGTAAAGATGCAGCAAAATTACCAACACCATCACAGATTTATAACTTCTTGAATGAGTATATTATCGGGCAAGATACGGCAAAACGTACCCTGGCGGTTGCTGTTTATAATCATTACAAGCGTCATAATGTTGCAGTCAGTTCAAATGTTGAAATCCAGAAGTCAAATGTGTTGTTAATTGGTTCAACAGGTACAGGTAAGACTTTGTTTGCCCAGACATTGGCACGTATTTTGGATGTGCCATTTGCGATTGCAGATGCCACAACATTGACCGAGGCAGGTTATGTCGGTGATGATGTGGAAAGTGTTTTAACGCGCTTGTTGCAGAATGCGAATTTTGATGTGGAACGCGCGACACGTGGAATTATATATATTGATGAAATTGATAAGATTTCGCGTAAGTCTGAGAATCCATCTTTGACACGTGATGTTTCTGGTGAAGGGGTTCAACAGGCGTTGTTGAAATTGATAGAAGGTACAGTTGCAAATGTTCCAGCCGGTGGGGCAGGGCGCAAGCATCCAGGTGAAGCCACGGTTCAGTTGGATACCAGTAAGATTCTGTTTATTTGCGGTGGGGCCTTTGATGGTCTGAATAAGATTATTGGAAACCGTACTTCGGAAAGACGCGGCATTGGTTTTGGGGCGCATGTTGAATCAAAAGAAGAACGAAATGCCAAGAATTTTCTAAAAGATGTGGAACCAGAAGATTTGGTAAAGTTTGGTATTATTCCAGAACTGATTGGTCGTTTGCCTGTTATTACAACTTTGCAGGAATTAGATGAGGATGCGTTGGTTAAGATTTTGACAGAACCAAAAAATGCCGTTGTAAAGCAGTTTAAAGCAATGATGGAAATGGATGATGTAAAACTGAATATTACAGAAGATGGTTTGCGCGAGATTGCAAAAATGGCGGTTGCGCGCAAGACAGGGGCACGTGGTTTGCGTAGTATTTTGGAGCGCGTATTGATGCAGCCGATGTTTGATGCGCCTGATAAAGAAGATTTGGCAGAAATTATGATTGATGCAGATGTTGTTCTGGGGAAGAAAGCACCTGTTGAAATTTTTAAAGATGCAAAAAAGGCAGCATAGAAATTACCGCCCGGTTGGGCGGTTTTTTTTTTTGATTTTTTTCCTGGTTATTTTTTGTGGATAATTTAGTATAGTATTACATGTAATATAAAAAAGGAGAAGACGATGAAAAAAATATCGATTTTTATGATGATGGGGGCTTTGTTCGTGGGGGCTGCGATGGCGGATTTTATTGAACCGGTTTCGGAAACAAAGACGGATACGGTTACGACTGCGATTGTAAATGCCGGGGGCGGTTTTGTTGGTGGTCAGGAAACAATCGTCACAGTTAAGCAGGTTAATGAAATGCGTGATGATGTGCCGGTTGTGGTTCAGGGACATATTGTTCAGCGTATGGGAAATGAAAAGTACTTGTTTGAAGATGCGACTGGGGCGATTACTGTGGAAATTGATGATGACGATTGGCGCGGTCAGACCATTATGCCGGCTGATACTGTGAAATTGTATGGTGAAGTAGACAGGGGATTTTTCAAGACTGAGATAGAGATAGATAGAGTTGAAAAAATCTGATGATAATCCCCACAACTGTGGGGATTTTTTTGCAAGGAATTTTTTATATAATAAAAAAGTTGACAAAGCAAATAATTTGTGTTAATGTTGTCCGTGACAACAACAAAAAGGATTAAATTATGTTAGTATGTGATTTGTGCCCACATTGTGGTACGCATCAGGATAAGAAATGTACTTTTTCTGGTAATTGTATTGTGAATACATACAATTTACATGGTACCGGAACCTTGGAAGCGTTTATGAATCCAAAGGTGGAAGAAGCTGTCGAAGAACCAGTTGCGGCAGAAGTGGTTGAAGAAGTTGTGGTTAATCCAAACTTTAACCCATTCCAGCGCGGTAATGGTTGTATGATGGCGGATATGACTCAGAAGGTACGTTAACAGGTTTTGTACTTCTTGTTTATAAAATTCCCCTGTACAGGGGAATTTTTCTGTACTATGCTGGTTCATGCTTTGTAAAAAGGATACTAACTGATGGCGAATGATTTTAAGTATGATAAAAGGTTTCCGAAACGTGTTTCTCATGTTTTGAATGATACCAAGGATTATGATGTTGATTTGCAATTTTATATAACTGAAAATTGTAATCTGGGGTGCCCAGGTTGTTATATGCATGCAAATTCTAAATCTTCACAGAATATTATTCCGTCATCGGATATTGATTTTTATTTGAACGAATTTGCACAAGTCCCGGGATTTTGTAATACGGTGGTTTTTACTGGGGGGGAAATTTTTAATCGTTCGCTGACAACATTGGAAAGAAATGCGCATAATGTTCTGGACCGCGGGTGGTGTTTGCATTTAAAAACCAATGGTTCATGGGTCGCAAAGCCAGAATTACGTAATTCAATTTTGCGTATGTTGGACAGGTTGAACCCAGGACGGGGTATGATGGCCAGTAAGGATGAGATAGAAGGTTTTTTATCGTATTTCCCAAGTCCTGTACTGAGATTATTGGGGCGTGAACGCGTAATAAAGATCTTATTTAAGTTTTTGCCAAGTGCTTCGTTGTTAGATTTGGCGGTGTCGGTTGATAATAAAATTCATCCGTCCCAGTCTGCAGATTGGTTTGCAGATATTGCGAATATTGTTTCAAGTGATCCAGATTTAAAAGAAAAAGTCAATTTAAAGACTTTTTCATTTGTGAATTCAAAAAAGTTTTTTTGTGAACAGGTTTTGAGAAATCCAAGATTAAAATCTGTTGCGAAAAAGGTTGAATGGCATCCAGAATATTCTTGTATGACATATAAGATAAATGGGAAAAAGATAGAGTCTTTTTTTGGTGATTTTGTTGATGTTGATAAAGTGCCAGAATTTAAAAAAATATCTGAATTTATTTTGCCGTCAATGGATGGGGATACTAAGGGACGGTTGGTGTATTGTTTCCATCCAGACAGAACAGTTGGTTTGAATTCATGTTATCTGGAAACGGTTGGTCGGGTGCCATATACAGATGAAAAAGGAATGTGTAAATCTTTGGTACAGATAAACAAGGATATTCAGAAAAAAATGTTTCAAGATTATAAACGGATTTTAACAAAATAATTTGTTGCGTTTTCTTGCATAGCACGCGTTTGCGTGCTATTATTTTTCTTGATAAAAAAGGGTATAGTTTATGCAGAACGAATTATTACAGGAATTACAGGCACGTGGGTTTATTAATCAGACATCAAATATTGATGGCCTGAACAATGCGTTGAACGCAGGGAAAATTACAGCATATTTGGGGTCGGATCCAACGGCTGATTCGTTGCATGTTGGACATTTGGTGCCGGTAATGATGATGCGTTGGTTGCAAAAGTATGGTCATAAACCAATTACATTGGTTGGTGGCGCAACGGGGCGCATTGGTGACCCATCGGGACGCGATTCGGGCCGACCAATGATGACAGAAGAAGTGTTGGCAAAAAATGTCGCAGGGTTGAAAAAATCTTTTTCAAAATTCTTTAAGTTTGGTGATGGTGAATCTGATGCAATTATGGTTGATAACTATGATTGGATGAAAAGTTACGGGCATTTGGACTTTCTGCGCGATTTTGGGACAGATTTTACCGTGCCACGTATGTTGTCGATGGATTCTGTAAAGCGTAGATTGGACAATGGAATGACGTTTTTGGAATTTAATTATATGACGTTCCAGGCAGTTGATTTTTTAACCTTGTATCGTGAACATAATTGTATTTTACAGACCTGTGGGGCGGATCAATGGGGTAATGCCATTATGGGGATTGAATTGATTCGCAAAAAGCTGGGCAAGGAAGCCTTTGTTTTGTCGACGTCTTTGATAACAGATGCAAATGGTAATAAAATTGGAAAATCTGCGGGAAACGCTGTTTGGGTGAATGAAGATAAAACGTCGCCATATGAATATTATCAATATTTCCGTAATATATCGGATGATTTGGTGGAAAAGTTTTTGAAGATATTTACAGAAATTCCATTGGATGAAATTGCATGTCTGTCTGCGTTGCAGGGGGCGGAATTGAATGTCGCAAAAAAGGTGTTGGCATTTGCTGCCACCGAAATCGCGCATGGTCGTGATGCTGCGGTTGATGCCGAGGAAACAGCAAACGCTTTGTTTGGCGGTGGGGCAAATTTGGAAAAAGCGCCAAGTGTTGAGGTGGAAATGGCGGGGGATGTGCCGATTTTGGATTTCCTGGTTGCAACGGGACTGTTCCCGTCTAAGTCCGAGGCGCGTCGTATGGTGGAGCAGGGTGGTATCCAAATTGATGGCAATAAAATTATGGATGCGCGTCATGTTGTTGCGATGGCAGATGAATTTATGGTGCAAAAGGGTAAAAAAATTTTCCTGAAAGTGATAAGAAAATAATGAAGAAGATTGTCGCGATATTTTCTTTGTTGTTTGTTGTGATGGCACCGTCTTATGGGGCCAGTGAATTGTCCAAGATAAATGCCCAGATTAAACAAACTGAACAGCAAAATAAAAAGCTGGAACAACAAGTTCAAACGTCCGAGCGTGAGGTGTCTCGAACGAAAAAGGATTTGGTACGTGCAGCGGATAAGGTCAGCTCGTTGGAGGAACAGCGGGCGGAAATTGTAAAAAAAATTTCCGAACTGGATACGCAACGTGATAAGATTAATCGTGAAATGGATGCTAATCGTGGCCGTATTTCTGATGCTGTGGCCAGTGTTTTGTTCGTTGCTTCGCATCCAAGTTTCAATACTGAAGATATGCGTGAATATGTGTTAACGTCCGCAATTTTATCAGGTGTGGCAAATAATTTGGATGAACAAATTGAAAAGGCCGAGAAACAGGTGGCTGAATTGGAAACGATTCGCGAACAGCGTGTTATTGAAAAGGAAAAATTGGATAGAACCGCGAAAAAATATGCGCGACAAAAGACAGAATTGGATAAATTATTGAAA
>JAZTWT010000023.1:0-24898 GCA_045636045.1 Candidatus Enterousia sp.
AGAATCTATATTAGACAGTGCAATGACGGGTCTGTATGACGATGTTGCGATTGGCAAGACAACGGGTGCGTTTACATCACTGGCGCGTGCATTACAGAATCCAGATGGCGAAGATGCCAAAGCATGGGCCGCACAGAAAGAAGAAACAGCCCAGAATTTAAAAACCGGATTAACAGTCGCCGGCATTGGCGCAGTCGCCGGCGTGGCAGGTAATCTGTTGATAAATCATAACAGCGCCAAAGAAAACAGCAAAGAAATCAATAAAAAATATGATGCATTGAAAAAACTGGAAGAAGCAGTAGCTAAAATTCCACCACAATCTGCACCTTGTCCATCTGGCACTAGTGGCAGCAAATGGCCAGAATGCACATGCACAGATTCAAAAATCTTTAATCCTAAAACAAACAAATGCGAAGATTGTTCTGGTGGTCAAATTGCACAAAATGGCGAATGTAAATGTCCATCAAACAAACCTGTATGGGACAGTCAATCAAATCAATGCAAAGAATGTCAAGGTGGACAGTATGCAATAAACGGCACATGTAAATGTCCAATAGAAAAACCATATTTTAACGAACAATCACAAAAATGTGAACCTGTAGGTTGCACCCCAAAATGTGACACAAAGGCAAATGAACACCTGATTGTAGATCAAAATTGCAACTGCATGTGTCGTGACGGTTATGATTTTGAAAACAATACATGCGTGTGCAAATCACCCAAACAAGAAATAGATGGCAAATGCGAAATTGTAAGAACAGAAACCCAAACAGTAGAGAATACAACAGTTCAAGAAGTAATAAAAGAAGTAGTAGTAGAAAATATTGTACATGTTGACAGTAAAACAGAGCAGATATCTCTACCTGCAACTGCATTATTCACTTTAAACAGCTATGAACTACGTAGCGAGGCAAAAACTGCATTAAGTGCTTTCGTCACAAATTCAACAGCAACTAACGACAATGAAACGCTGTCAGAATGCAAAATGCATATCACAGGTTATACAGATCCCGTTGGTACCGAACAAACAAATCAAACATTGTCAGAAAATCGCGCCAAAGCGGTTAAAGAATATATAGAATCCATAGACAAGAATAGGCTGTTTGAAATTACCCACGAAGGCAAAGGCGAAGCAAATTGCACATGCGGCACCCGCGGCAACGACAATATAGATTACACAAAATCGGCTTATAAAGCGTGCAAGAACAAACCAGACAATCACACATTAACGGGTAACGCCGTATTTGCACCATGTCGTCGTGTTGAAATTTCTTTGGAATGTAAAAAAACAACCACCACAACAACAGAAACATCGAAATCCTAAAAAATCCCCCGATTGGGGGATTTTTTAACACCTACATCATACCTGGCATGCCACCGGCCATCTGTGGGTTGGATGGTTTATCTTCGGGAATTTCGGTCATAACCGCCCCAGTCGTCAACATTACGCCGGCCGTTGATGCCGCCGCAGAAATGGCGGTCTTAACAACCTTGGCCGGGTCAATAATACCCGCCAACATCATATCAACATATTCACCTGTCTGGGCATTATATCCAAAATTATATTCGGTCGCATCCATAACACGTCCAACAACAATTTCGCCTGATACACCTGCATTTTCTGCAATTTGTGCACATGGTGCAACAATCGCACGACGAACAATATCAATACCGACATCTTGGTCATTATTTGCACCATGTAAATTTTCCAGCGCACGCACCGCACGAACCAATGCAACACCACCACCGGCAACAATACCTTCGGCAACGGCGGCACGTGTTGCAGCCAACGCATCATCAACACGGTCCTTCTTTTCTTTTACCTCAACCTCGGTCATGCCACCAACCTTGATAACGGCGACACCGCCAACTAATTTTGCCAGACGTTCTGAGAATTTTTCACGGTCATAGTCACTGGTTGTCGTGGCAATAGATGCACGAATTTCATCCGCACGGGCAGAAATTGCATTTTTATCCCCTGCCCCATGTGCCAACAATGTTGAATCCTTGGATACAACAACTTTTTTCGCACTGCCTAATACAGCCGGTGTGATATTTTCAAATGTCATTCCCATATCATCACTGATAACTGTTGCTCCCGTCACAATCGCAATATCTTTCAACATTTCTTTGCGACGATCGCCAAAACCTGGTGCCTTGACCGCACAAACCTTCAGTCCACCACGCAAACGGTTCAGAACCAATGTCGCCAACGCTTCGGATTCTACATCTTCGGCAATAATCAATAATGGTTTACCTGACTGCGCGATTGGTTCCAAAATTGGCAATAATGCCTGCAGACCTGTAATCTTCTTCTCGGACACCAGGATATGTGCCCCATCCAGTTCTGCCAACATTTTTTCGCTGTTGGTGACAAAGTATGGTGACATAAACCCTTGGTCAAATTGCATACCTTCTACAACATCAATTTCTGTGTCTAACCCTTTGGCCTCTTCTACGGTAATTACACCTTCTTTGCCAACACGTTCCATTGCATTTGCAATTTTTTCGCCAATGTCACGATCATTATTTGCAGAAATCGTTGCAACCTGGGCAATTTCTGACGAATCCTTGACTGGACGTGCATGCGCATCGATATCAGCAACAACTGCCGAAACCGCCAAATCAATACCGCGTTTTACATCCATTGGATTCATACCTGCGGCGATAACACGACGTCCTTCGCGAATAATTTTCTGTGCCAACACAGTTGCAGTTGTTGTACCATCACCTGCATCATCACCGGCTTTCTTGGCAACTTCTTGGACCATACGCGCACCAATATTTTCACCTGGATCTTTTAATGACACTGCGCGTGCAACTGTCACGCCATCCTTGGTTGCGACCGGCGCACCATATGACTTTTCAATAACGACTGTACGCCCTTTGGGGCCCATTGTAATCTTGACCGCATTTGCCAATTTATCAACACCTGCAGCCAATTTATCTGTATCAAAAACAATATCTTTTGCCATTTTATAATCCCTTATTCAATTATTCCCAAAATATCACTTTCTTTGATCAGCACATAATCATGACCTTCTAACTTAATCTCGTTGGCACTTGATGCCCATTTTGCAAACAAAACAACATCATTTTCTTGGACTGCAACGGGAATTAATTTATCGCCATTATATACACCCGCCCCAACCGCAATCACACGACCACGCGACGGTTTTTCACGCGCATTGTCCGGGATAATAATTCCACCGGCGGTAATATTTTCTTCTTCTAATCTTTCCAGCAGAACATAATTGTGTAATGGTTTAAACATTCATATACTCCTTTGATAAACCTGTACAGGTGATATAGTCTGAAATTTATTGATTTCAAGTCCATATTTTAATATGGTTATACAGAAACACAAGGGGAATAAAAAGATGTACGATAATAATAATGTCTTTGCAAAAATGATACGTGGAGAAATCCCAACAACCAAGATTTATGAAAATGAATATGCAATGTCATTTTATGACATAAATCCAATGTTTAAAACACATGCCCTGGTAATCCCCAAGGGACCATATCAGAATATTCTGGATTTTGTAAAAAACGCCCCCACCAATGAACAAGCGGCATTCTGGGATTGCTTTGCCCGTACGGCAGACAAACTGGGGGTACAATGCGAATTTAATTGCCTGGCAAATGCAGGCGCAGATGCACCATTTGTAAAACAATCTGTTTTCCATTTTCATCTGCATCTGGTTGCTGGTGCAAAGACATCCGCGTTTAAAAATTTAATTTCCGAAATTGAACAATAAAATGCGAATAAATGTACGCGTTATTCCACGTGCCAAACTAAATCGGGTTGAAACTCAACCCGATGGTGTGGTGCGCGTACACACAACTACCGCCCCAACCGACGGCAAGGCAACAGCAGATGTAATAAAAATGCTGGCCGAACATTATAGTGTTCCAAAAACCAGCATTAAATTAATTCGCGGCGCAACATCACGCGACAAAGTTTTTGAAATTTAATACTTCAATATTTGTTTTTTCAATTCCACAACTGTATCTGCATGGAATATGTTATAATTATCTGTTTTAACGATAAAGCCATTCTTTTTCATGTGATTAACCAAACGCGTTAACTGATTCCAAAATCCATTTGTATTTAAAAAGAATAATGGCTTGTTCGTTTCCCCAATCTGTTGCATTGTCAAAATATCAGACAATTCATTCAGCGTACCGATTCC
This sequence comes from Candidatus Enterousia sp., assembly GCA_045636045.1. GTDB lineage: Bacteria > Pseudomonadota > Alphaproteobacteria > Rs-D84 > Rs-D84 > Enterousia. The sequence goes on from JAZTWT010000023.1 coordinate 4,197, forward strand.
ACCCGGCAGAATAATAAAAGCATCTGATTCTTCGAACATAATCTGTTTGCGTTCATTTACACCATCTACAACCTGAACTTCAATCTCTTCATGCGCAGGTTCCTGCATAGCAATCACATCACGTGTTGAAACACCGATTACTTCACCGCCATTTTTCAATGCGGCCGTTGCAACCGTCCCCATCAAGCCAACATCACCACCGCCAAAAACCATACGAATACCATTCTTGGCCAACATGCGTCCCACCGCGGCCGCATCACGTTTGAATTGTGGGTCTTTACCCATTTGATGCCCACAATAAACTGCAACAGATTTTAAATTACCCACCATTTCTTTTTCCCTTTATTTTTATAAATTATAGCATAAAATATTATCACAATGAATGAAAAGTTTCTGGAAATTATTCACACTTATTCAAACAAACCGATTGCCGTGGCGGTCAGTGGTGGTGTTGACTCAATTTGCCTGTTGCATTGGTTGGCTGAATTAAAAATGAATATCACTGCACTGCACGTGCACCATCACCTGCGCACCGCCGCAGATATCGAAGCTGAATATGTCACCAACACATGCGAAAAATTAAATATTCCATGTCATGTTTTTCATTGGAATCACAACAATCCACAATCCGGGGTCGAAGCCGCCGCCAGAATCGCTCGATACAATTTCATGACCGATTTTTGTCGCGAAAATGATATTGGTATTTTAATGGTTGCGCACCAGGCAGACGACCAAATCGAAACATTTCTAATGAACCTGGGGCGTGGCAGTGGTGTTAATGGCTTGGCCGCGATACGCAGTGTTTCTTACCGCGACGGCATCAAGATTGTACGTCCGTTATTAAATGTATTTAGACGTGAATTAATTGAATACTGTGACACACATAGAATCAAATATTTTTCTGATGAAATGAATTTCGACGAAAAGTACACCCGTGTCAAGATTCGCCAAAACCGACATTTATTATCTGAAAAACTGGGCATCAGTGACGAACGAATCTTGTTGGCGATTGAAAATCTGGGGCGTGCACGTGATGCACTGGATGGTGATGTCAGCACACGTATAAAATCAGTCATGTACGACGGATACGCATTATTTAGGGACTCTTTTCTATTTGACGTACCGATGGATATTGGTCTAAAGTGTCTGGGCATGTTGATTCAAATTATCGGGGGGGATGATTATCAGCCACGCTTGAATTCATTAACATTTGCACTAAGTAATTTACAATCAGATTGTAAATTCACACTGGGACATTGTACAATTCGGCGATTTAAGAATCAGATATTAATCGTTCCCGAAGGCGCAAAAACAAGTATCAGGAAAAAAAATGAAAAAATTAAAAGACTTCAAAAAAACAAATCAGAAAAATAACCAAAACGCAAAAAAACGCGATACCGCATCATGGGCAATAACAATCTTTGCCGCAATATTCATCGCAATGATTGGTCGCATCTTTATATATGGCAACACGCAACAGACAATGCCTAATATGATGCCAGAAAGCATTTCACGTCCTGTTGAATTATCTTTTTCTGATGTTCTGCGCCGTGCAAATGAAATCAAGACAATGACAATAAACGGCAATGACGCAACTGGAACATTGTCAGACGGAACAAAATACACCGCAACCATAACATATGACCCAGAAATGTTAACCAAATTAGCAGATGCCGGCACAACAATAACGATTGACACATCACGCGGTTGGTTGGATATGATTGCCACATTTGCACCGTTGGCATTAACATTATTGTTCATATTCTGGATTTTACGTGGTTTTCGTCGTGGTGGTGCCGCCGGTGGAATCAGTCGCAGCCTGATTGGTCAAAACCCAACCAAAATTGCAACCGGCAACCCCAAAACAACATTCCAAGATGTCGCAGGAATCGATTCGGAAAAACAAGAATTATCTGAAATTGTCGACTTTTTAAAAAACAAAGATAAATATAAATCACTGGGTGCACGTGTACCGCGCGGTGTATTGTTATCTGGTCAACCGGGAACCGGGAAAACATTGTTGGCACGTGCAATCGCCGGCGAAGCTAATGTACCATTTTTCGCAGCATCTGGCTCAGACTTCTCGGGCATTATTGTGGGACTGGGGGTTGCTAAGATAAAAGAAATCTTTGAAATGGCAAAACGCAACGCCCCATGCATCCTGTTTATTGATGAAATTGATGCAATCGGGCAAAAACGTTCCACCCATTCATACAATGACCAAGACCGCGAACAAACATTAAATCAATTACTGATTGAAATGGATGGTTTTGCCAATGATACAGGCATCATTGTTATCGGTGCAACGAATCGTGCAGACATGCTGGATGCTGCATTATTACGCCCGGGTCGCTTTGACCGCCAGGTATATATTGAATTACCTGACATGTCTGGTCGTCGTGAAATTCTGGACTTATACGCTAAACGCGTAAAAATCGGTGACGATGTTAACCTGTTGGATTTGGCACGTGGCACAACCGGGTTTTCTGGTGCAGATTTGGAAAACCTGTTGAACGAAGCCGCCCTGCACGCCGTACGCAATGGCCGCGACAAAATCGCCCCCGAAGACATAGAAGAAGCACGCGACAAAATCATAATGGGACCACGCAAAATACGCAAAATGCGCCCAGAAGACATAAAATTAACCGCATATCACGAAGCTGGTCACGCATTTGTCAGTCTGATGTACGACGGAATTGCCGACCCAATACACAAGGCAACAATTATCCCACGCGGTCGTGCATTGGGCATGGTTCAACATCTGCCAATTGATGACAAGGTGTCAATGACCCTGGCCGAGGTTCGTGCCAACCTGTCCATTGCACTGGCGGGTCGCAGCGCCGAAGAAATTTTCTTTGGGCACGACAAAATCACCACCGGCGCAGAAAGTGATATTGCATCTGCAACACGACTGGCACGCTATTCCATTACAACCGCTGGTCTGTCAAAGAAAGTTGGCCTGCCGGCGATTAATCAGGTCGGAACATTTGGTGTACGCGGTGCATTAGAAAACGCATCCGAAAAAACAGCAGAAATTGTTGATGCAGAAATCCGTGCCTGGTTGGATGCCGCGCATATGGATGCAACCAAACACCTGACCAAGAACAAGGCAACAGTTGAAAAATTGGCAAACGCATTGTTGGAACGCGAAACATTAACCGGCGAAGAAATTCGCGAAATTGTTTTCGGAAAAAAACAGACAAAAACAATACGCAGCCCAAAGAAAAACACAAATGCAACAAAAACTAAGAAACAGTAAATTTGAACTGGTTCAAATGCCCCCAAAAAACACACAATCTGTGATTGTGTCAAATGGGGGGCAATGTGTTATTTTTGATCCATGGGGACATGCAACAGATTGGACAGAAATACTGAACCAACGCGGATTGAAATTACACGCAATTTATATCACACATGGCCACCCTGATCACATTGCTTGTGCACCAATTTTAGCCGAAAAATTTAATGTACCATGGTTTTTACACACGGGCGATTTTCGTCTGGTTGGTTGGGGCAATGATTTACTGACATACTTTGGTCTGCCACCAATAAATATGGATTCAGAACGCCCCACATCACTGGATACAAAACGAATCGAAATATTACCAAATCTGTTCATGGATATTTATGAAACACCGGGCCATACACCGGGTGGTGTCGCATACCATTTCCCTGATGAAAAAATAATGATAATCGGCGATACATTGTTTCAGGAATCCATTGGTCGATACGACCTGCCGGGTGGTGATGAAAAAATGCTGATGCAATCAATATGCAATTTATATAATCTGAATTTACCAGATGACACCGAAATCATACACGGTCATGGCATGGCAACAACAGTTAAATGGCTGAAACAAAATAATCCATTTTTTCATAATTAATACAAAAATAAAAAAAATCCCCCGATAATTCGGGGGGATTTCTTGTGTATTCCCGTACCAATTAACGAGAATAGAATTCAACAACCAATTCTGGGAACATCTGAACCGGGTATGGTACATCTGCAAATGCAGGTACACGTACAAATGTCGCAGTAAAGTTTGCACTGTCAACAGATACATAATCTGCAAAGTTGCGTTCTGCAGATTCCAATGCCAAAACAACCAATGGCATCTGTTTTGCTTTTTCGCTGACTGTGATAATATCACCTGGTTTTACCTGATATGATGCAATCTTAACACGTTTGCCATTAACATTGATATGACCATGGCTGATTAACTGACGTGAAGAGAATACAGTTGGTGCCAATTTCGCACGATAAACAACTGCATCCAAACGACGTTCCAACAAACCGATTAAGTTTTCTGGTGTGTCGCCCTTCATATTTGCGGCTTCCAGATAATATTTACGGAACTTCTTTTCACCAACATTACCATAATAACCCTTCAGTGTCTGTTTCGCGCGCATCTGTTTTGCGTAATCAGACGAATTACCACCACGTGATGTTGGACCATGCTGTCCTGGTTTATATTTACGTTTATTAAATGGAGATTTTGCCTGTCCCCACAGGTTCACGCCCAACGAACGGGCGATTTTCAATTTGCGTGTGCTACGCTTTGCACCAGCTCTTGCCATTTTTTTATCCTTTTATTTTGGTTTTTCAGGTGCCAGGTGTTTACAACCAAGAACAGAATCCTTATCACAAACGGGACCAAAACATCACCGTTGTTTAATCAGTTCTGATTACCCAGCGACACGCAGTTTATAGTGTTTTTTTCGAAAAATCAAGTATTTTCTGTAGTGACAGACGATTTTTTACCCCTGCACGTCGACAGACATCTTCTGCCTGTTCAAAGAAACGCCCAATTTGATCCACCCGATGCGCATCATCACTAATCAGAACCGGCAAATTAACTTCTGCTGCCATCTTTAAAATCCTAAATGATGGATACGGTTCTGGCTGCAACCCTGTATTAACCTCTATCGGCATATTATTTTGGGCCAATTTATCAATAACCATCCGCTCCTTCAATCGCCATTCATCACCCATGCCAACCTTGACCTTGCGTGGCAAATCCAAATGCGCCATCCAATTAAACAATCCTGCCCCAGACGCATCGCATATTTTATTCCAATACATCTTTACCATCTTGGCACGCACATCTTCTGCGGCATTCGCCATATCGTGAACATTATGTGGCACACCATCAATTTCGATAAAATGACACGCACCAATTAAATAATCTGGCTTTAACACACAAATCGCACGTTCAAAATTCCTGCGCCACACTGCATCTGGGAAATAATCAACCTCCAACCCACGCAAGACATGTATCTTAGAACATTCCGCAACCTGTGCCAATTCATCATATATCGGGACAAAACGCGCCATAATTTCATCAAAAGAAGATGAATAAATCTGATTATACCCTGCACTGACCGCATGCGAATAAAAATTAGATTCCTTGATTCTGGGGTGCACAATGAAATGATTCGAAATTCCAATCGCACGCATCCCTATCTCGGCTGCGCGCGCGACCATCTCGGCAGGGGTATTTTTACCATCACAACCAACTGTATGAGTATGTAATGTAAAATCCTGTATCATCCTAGAATGCTACCTTTGGTGCAATTTTTTCTTTTTCATCAATTTCAAACATCTTTTCAGGTGTAATACCAAACATATTCGCAATTATATTTGATGGGAACTGTTCAATCTGGGTATTTAACCCCATGACAACCGTATTATAGAACTGGCGTGTTGCCTGGATTTTATTCTCTGTATCCGCCAATTCGCGTTGCAATTCCAGATAATTCTGATTCGCCTTTAAATCTGGATAATTTTCTGCGACTGCGAACAAAGACTTTAATGTTTCTGTTAATTTATTTTGCGCATTTGCAGATTCCGGCCCCATCACAGACATTGCCCCAACACGCGCATTTGTCACCGCCGCCAGTGTTTCTGATTCATGTTTCGCTGCGCCACGAACGGTTTCAAGCAAATTCGGGATTAAATCATAGCGACGCTTTAATTGGGTATCAACGGTTGCCCATGCCTCGCGCACTTGATTTCTGCGTGCAACCAATCCGTTATAAACCGCGATAAAGTACAACAACAAAACTGCAACAACTGCTATTCCTGTCCACATAATAACCCCCTTGGTTTAATCAAATTAGATTCTACACAGCCCCAACAAAAAAGCAATATCTTTTTAAAACAAATCCCCCAGCATAACTGGGGGAAAGCATTAATTACATGCACCCTGCGATTTCGCCACTGGATAGTTTTCGATACACATTCCACCCGAATACTTACACACAGAACGCACCAATGTAAATGTTGGCGCCCCATATGGCTTGTAATTAAATTGGGCATTTTCGCAATCCGACATATCAGTATAACGTGAACAGTTATATTTCCACGAATCGCACCCATCAATTGTCGCCGATGGCGCAATTACATCAGGTAATTTCAGATTCCATTTTACATAGTAATCACGCAAAGAACCAATAACATGTGATTTAGCCAGCCCAACCTGTTCCAGGTTATTACCGACACGACAATTAATATTGTTCTTTTCAACATATGCAGTTATTGCTGTTGCCAACCCACCAGCACCCGCACCAATCGCCGCCCCAGTTCCAACACTTTTCAGCATATTTGATTCCTCACCTTTTAATATCTGCATATTATCCAAGATATCAGCCAAAGGTTTAACTTCTTTTGCCAACTCGTCGTGATACAAGCATCCCGTCTGTGCAGTGCAATATATACTTTCTCCATGCACCTTGGCCAGATTTATCGGTTTAAAGCGACACTTACCCCCAGACTGCGCCTCTAATGCAGCTTGGGCCTGGGCCAACAGGACATCCCCCGTGATACTGGAACCAGACGCACCAAACTGTTGCTGGATACGCGCAATTTGCGCTTCATCCAAAACAGGTCTGCCGTCACGAACAGAAACCTCGACTGTATGGGTTGTATTATCAGACATTTCGATTTCTATAATAACCTCATCCTCTGTCACTGTATATGAATCACATTCATCAATCGCAACCTTGATTTCTTGATACTTATTATATAGATCCAAAATCGCACTGCACTGCCCAGGCGTCAATGCCCCCGTCAATGCAATCTGAGATTCCGCATCCAAAAACTGATTCAAGATTCTAATTTGTCCCAAACCTTGCAATTCTTTGGCTAATTTTTCACGATGCGTATCACGCGTACAATCAAAATCACGATTTCCATGTCCCAATGCAGCCCCTACACCGGCACCAACCAATGTACCACCACCAATACCAACAACCGCGGCTGTATGCGTATTATTCATCAACGAAAAACCAAACAAATCCTTATTACACGTAAAAGTATCACCAACACTCATCCAAACTTCAGCCGGCCTATCATCACCAGCGGCACCAAACAGCCACGTATTTGTAATATGCTTATCCTTGTTATATGCTGCAACACGAACACTGCAGGTTGCGGTCTTGGCATCCCAACGCGCATTTTGCCCATTTGCACCACCAACACCCCCAGACCTTCCCTTGTCCAGCATTCTACATGTATTTTCAGCCTGATTAGGTGTCAACCCTGTTTTACGCAAGACAAAATTATAATATTCTGGCTGAACACGACGTGAATTAAAGTCAATCCAAACATCTGATGCAGAACGATAAATATTTCCACAATTACGTCTTACCTGGGCAACACACTTTTCAACCTGGGGCACACATAAATTCATACCATTTATAATTGAATTACGCGTATTTTCATCAAACATATCGTTTAAACCATTTGGCAACGCACCGTAATTAACACACTGCATCACATCATTCATACACATTTCAATCGTATACAAAGAATCTTTTACCCCACCATCTGAACATTCTGGCACCACCGGTGGAACATCAGGTGAATCTGGCTCATCTGGAACATCAGGAACAACCGGAACATCCGGCGAACTAGGCTGTTCCCCAGATGTTGACAAATCTTGAACTATCGTCCCAACAGACATAATCGGCAGTGTTGGCATACTCGGCATACGCGACACCCCCGTATCAGCCGCCACACGAACATTTGCATATCCTTCACGTCCCGTCGCCGCATACACCGACAACGACACCATACAGGCACACAACGATAAAACTGACACACCAACAAAATTAAACTTCCCAGGCATAAAAACTCCCCCTAATATTATCTTTCCAATTATGCCATAAAAAAACGCAGAAAAAAAGATATTTTTACAGTTTATATGATTGACAAAACATATTTATTGTCTATAATAAATTCATGAAAAAATTACTGGAAATTTTTACCAACCACAAACACGCTATAATATGGACAATCTGCTACATATTCATAATGTGGGCGGTATTATACTTTCTTTTTAATTTCAGCATTTTTAATGGCGCACAATGGCACAAGCTGGCACACGCACAATTGCATGGAATTGCTGGTTTTGCGTTTGGTCTGCTGATACTATCCGCACTACCACTGTATATTGCCACAACAACATTAATCATCCGTAACAAAAAACCACTAATTACAATTCCGAAACCAAACATAAAATTACCCTTGCTGACAAAAGAAACGTCTAATACACCCGTGGCAAACGACACCGAACCTACACCAACCAAGCCAACAGAACAGGAACCAGAATTACCGGACGACCTGCCCCCAGAATTACACAGTATATTCATTCGCGCACGCAACAGAATTGACACATACGAACAATGCGCCCCCACAACAACACCAAATGCCGCATCACCAGATACCGGCACACCTAACGACACACTGCCACTGCCAATGGATTTTGATATTCAGTTGGACAATATACCCGGCATGAACGACACACCTGTATTTAATACCCCTGTATTCACAGACATAAATTTTGACGACACAACAGAAGAATCAGACAACACAAGCACACAGGCATTACCGGACAATCAGAAAATTATTGAACACCTAACAGCAACAAACACTACATTCACTCAAATTGATGATATGATCATCACAGACAAACACGCCATCATCACACACAGCGACAGCGACTTCTGGGTAATCGACAATGAAAACTGGTTTGCAAATGGTAAGACACGACCATCACCTATCAAAAAAATCCAGGAATACGCCACACAGCATAATTTGTCACCTGTAATATACCTGGAATCAACAAACATTATGGACCTGGACATCCACATCAGCACATGGCAATCTGAAGGTATAATCATAATTAGCACCCCCGATGAATTATAAACACAACAAAAAATCCCCCAAAACGGGGGATTATCTTTTTAAAAATCAGTGATTATTCTGCATCTTTTTCAGCCGCAACTTTTTCTGCAACTTCTTCTGTCGCTTCTGCCTTTACCGCTGCTTTCTTTGCATTAACATCACGATCAACCAATTCGATAATCGCCATTGGTGCTGCGTCACCATAACGGAACCCCGCTTTCAGAACGCGTGTATAACCACCTGGACGATTTGCATAACGCTTACCCAAAACATCAAACAACTTCTTAACTGTTGCTGCAGACGCATTCCCCAGTTCAGAGGCTGTCAAACGACGATTTGCAACCGTATCAACCTTGGCACGAGTAATCAATTTTTCAACTACACTGCGCAAATCTTTTGCCTTTGGCAAAGTTGTTTTAATCTGTTCTTTTTCAATCAAATTTTTCGCCAAGCCAACAAACAAAGCCTTGCGTGCATTTGTATCGCGATTGAATGTGCGACCTGCTTTCATATGTCTCATCAATTACTCCTTTGGTTTCTGCCCTGCCCACTATGGACGGGATTTTTTTGAGACACCCACAACCTGACAACATTGCCAGAACCATGGGAATTTAAAACTATTTTGAATAGTCACTTCGACCAGCATCTTTGCCAAAAAAAATCATACGCAACATCTGTGCCAGGACATTATCCCCTTGCATAAAAGTCCGTTTTTTATTTTTCTTCGCTTTTTCTGCCATCTTCAGCTCCTATTTATATCATATTCCTTATAAAACACAAGGAATTATTATTTCAAGCCCTTATCCAGCAAGAAATTAAATTATTCCGGACCATTGGCAGCATTTGACGGTTTGATATGCAGTCAACCTACATAAAAACCGACAAACGCAACCAAGAGTCCACAGAATTTAATTTATTTGTATGGATCTTCGTACTTCTTGGCCAACTCTGCAATATTTTCTGGTGGCCAACCTGGCACTTCCATACCCAAACCCAGTCCCATCGCTTCCAACTGAACCTTGATTTCGTTCAAAGACTTGCGACCAAAGTTTGGTGTTTTTAACATATCCGCTTCGGTCTTTTGCACCAATTCACCCAACCAGTTGATTTTATCATTCTTCAGGCAATTATTTGCACGAACAGACAATTCTAATTCATCAACATGCTTTAACAATTTTGGATCAAATGGCAATGCATCTTTTGCTTTTTCTTCTTCACTTGGCGCAGACAACTGTGCTGGATCTTCAAAGTTAATAAAGACAACCAACTGATCTGTCAAGATACGTGCTGCAAATGCAATCGCATCTTCTGGTGACACAGAACCATTTGTCTTAACCGTCAATTCCAATTTATCAAAATCTGTTGACTGCCCAACACGTGTCGGCAAAACCTCTGATGCGACATTCAAAATTGGCGAGAAGATAGAATCAACTGGAATAACCCCCAGTGGCAAGCCATCCGCATGTGCAGACGCAGGAACATAACCACGTCCCATACCCAATGTGATTTCCATATCCAGATTTGCACCCTTATCCAATGTGCAGATTTCAACATCTTTGTTCATAACTTCAACATTTGACGATGTTTCAATCATACCCGCGGTCACAACTGCCGGACCTTTAACTTTCAAATATGCCTTGTGCTGACCTTCTGTTAACGCCTTGAAATAAACACCCTTCAGGTTCAAGATAATATCAGTCACATCTTCACGTACACCCGAAATGCTGGAAAATTCGTGCTGAACCCCATCAATTTTAATATATATTGGCGCACATCCCTGCAAAGAAGACAACAGAACACGACGCAATGCCGTACCCAACGTCAAACCAAAACCCTTTTCCAATGGTTCCGCAACCAGTGTCGCAATATTAGGATTATGTTCATCAACATTGATTGTCAATTTTTTTGGCTTAATCAATGTCATCCAATTTTTTTCAATCATTTATTTTTTCCTTTTAGCTTAGTTTATCATTTTCGCCAAATGGCTGCATCCGGATTCCCGTACGCGTGCGTTATTTTATATCAGCAATCATTAAAAATCAAATAAAATGTTGATTTTTAACAAATTATTTTCGCAGTTAAAAACCACATTTACCACAAGATCTTACCGGCACAATACGGCGTTCGATCTGTGTTCCCATTGGTTTATAAACAGTCACTGGCTGATAGACCTGATAATGATCAATAACTTCTGTATGCGTTTTTACGCGCACAGGCTGCTGCATACGTTTTGCACACGAACGCGGTTTCACACGCACAACATCACGACTGGAATAAAAACGCTGTGGCTGTACATCTTTTCCAATCAAAACCTCAACATTTTCAAAAGTTGTAATAACTTCCTTTTCAGTGTATTTAACATCTGCAAACGCTGCCACACACACAAACATCGACATCAAAACCGAGCATAAGATTTTTTTCATAAAACACTTCCTTATTTTTACACCCATTCTCTCGGCCCTGCACAAAAAAACTATAACACACTAAATTTATTTGTCCAGTATTTGACATAAAAAAATCCCCCCTTTTTTTTGGGGGGGATTTTCATCAGGTTTAAATTAACCCAACATTTTTGCAACTTCATCGGCCAAGTTATCTTCGCGTTTTTCAATACCTTCACCCAATACGAAATACGCAAATCCCGCCAATTTACCACCAGCTTCGGCGATAACATCCTTTACAGACTTCGAAGGATCCATAACAAATGGCTGTTCTTCCAAAACCGATTCGCCATAGTATTTTTTAATACGACCTTCTACCATCTTTTCAACGATGTTTTCTGGTTTACCTGCTGTCGCCCCCGATTCGATAAATACTTTCTTTTCGCGTTCAACTGCAACCGGATCAACATCCGCGATTGTCATGAATTCTGGTTTATTTGCAGCGATATGCATTGCAACCTTTGAACCGATTTCATCAATTTTTGCATCTTCACCATTGATTGCAACTGCAACACCAATCTGACCCATACCCGGAACCAAGGCATTATGAATATATGTAAAGATTTTATCACCTTCAACCTTGGCAATACGACGCAAATTCATGTTTTCACCAATTGTTGAAATTGTTGCTGCGATATCATCTTTAACCGCCGCCATTGTTGCATCGAAATCACCCTTCAATTCTGCTGCCTTGTTTGCAACATCTGCAACCAACTTTTGGAACTTTTCATTTTTCGCAACAAAATCTGTTTCAGCATTCAATTCAACCACGCATCCCATATTGTCACATTTAACAACTGTCACCAAACCAGATGCCGCTACACGACCTGCCTTAGACGCAGCTTTAACAATACCTTTCTGACGCAACCAATCTGCAGCAGCCTGAATATCGCCATCATTTTCCATCAGGGCTTTTTTACAATCCATCATACCTGCAGATGTTTTTTCACGCAGTTCTTGAATTAATTTTGCTGTAATTTCTGCCATGTGTAATCTCCCATGTAATTATAAATAAAAGAATTCTTGTTGCACGGGGTAAATCCCCGTGCGTTTTAAACTGATCAGATAAAATTATTTATCTGCTTTTTCGGCCAATTTGCCACGACGTTCTGCACGTGCTTCTGATGTCTTAGATTTAATCTTGGCTTCTTTTTCCTTGATTTCTTCTTCTAATTCATCTGCTGCATCGGCTTTCATATCTGCTTCCACTTTTTTACCAGCGGCCCCGCCCAAACGTTTTTCAATACCGGACAGGATTGCATCAACGAACAAATCGCAATACAGTTGTGTTGCGCGCGCTGCGTCATCATTACCTGGAACTGGGTAATCAACCATTTCTGGATTTGCGTTTGTATCGCAAATCGCGATTGTTGGGATATCCAAATTCTTGGCTTCACGAACTGCATTCATTTCACGTGGAACATCGATAACGACCATCGCCTGTGGGGTACCGTGCATTTCCAAAATACCACCAAAAATATCGCGCAGTTTTTCAACTTCTTTTGTCATAACACCGACTTCTTTCTTGGTCAAACCCAATTTGTCAGCATTCGCGATATCTGCTTCCATCTTTTTCAAACGACGGATAGACTGAGACACAGTTGACCAGTTTGTCAGCATACCACCCAACCAACGGTTGTTAACATAATACTGACCACAACGTTCTGCTGCATCTTTGACAATGTCTTTTGCCTGATGTTTTGTCGCAACGAACAATACCTTGCCACCTGCGGCTGCGATTGCTTCTAATGCAACCAACGAACGATGCAATAATGGTGCAGTTTTGTTCAAGTTAATGATATGGATTTTATCTTTAACGCCATAAACATATGGTGTCATCAACGGATTCCAGCGACGTGTATGGTGACCAAAATGAACACCTGCTTCCATCAGCTGCTTCATTGTAAATGTTGGCAATGCCATGATTTTATCCTTTGTTTTTCTGTTGTTATCCTCGTCGTGTGCGACAGACCGGGACACGTCCCAGACAGAAATTTTACATCACGACTGTGTTATTCGCACCATGTGCGTGCCACGATAATACCCCACACACCGCAAAAAATCAAGTAAAAATATAACTATTGCCAAAAAGTAATTATTCAAATATCATCTAAACAAAAATACTAAAAAATTACTGGACAAATATGAAGGCAATATTCGTAGAATCTTTAAATGGATACCTTGCCCGTGATGACAAGGATAATATGGCATGGACACCTGTATTAGATAAAAAAATATACAAATTATTAACCTATGCTTTTGGCGGAACATGTATATGCTCACAACTAACATATAACTTACTACCAAAAAAAATGATTCAAGATTCAAACAGAAAATTCATAATAGCAGAGCGAAACGGCCCCAACTCTCTTACATCATTATCACAACTTTACCCCAACGGGGTTTTAATAGGCGGCCCAACTTTTCTAATGGCGGCATACAACCTTGGGATAATCGACACATTTATCATAACAACTATTAACATAAACATAAACAGTACCAACAAATACAGAAACCCATTCAGGACAATCTTATCTGCCCCAAATTGTAAAATACAATTACCAGATATGACAATTAGCATCTTTAACGACATAAACAATAAACAAAAATAAAAATCACTTTTTTATAGAATTTCTTATTTATCTAAATCGACAATGATTTTTTAACAATGCGTGCCTAAACCCCTGATTTTCAATTCCTGATTTCGCAAACCACTTTGGCCCATACCAAATCGCATCACACGCCCCCAATTTCGATAATGCAACACCATTCCAACTACACGGAATTGGCAACAATTTTCCTGTTTCTCTATCACGTCGGATTATAGTACCAACAACACCCGTCCCGCCACGTGCAAAAAAAGGGTGCGTCACACGTTGCGCAACACCCGCAAAAAATCTATCCTTTACAACCATCGTCACAACTGCAACCAATTCATCTCTTACAAAAAGCGGTTCCTGTTCCAGTATCGCCTTAAACTCCCACATTAAATCTTCAAACTGATCTTGATACGGCATACAATGCCCCAAACATCTATCAGATTTCCATATCCGATTATCAAAGTCATAATACATAATACCGTCGTAATTAACCCCAAAATAGTTTCTAAATTTCTCAGCAGTCAGACGTTCCTTAGAAACATCCCATTGAACTAGATTTTGTTTTTTATCATTCGGGTCAGAACCATCTAAAACATTTTGCAAAGGAATCAACTTTGTTCTTTCAAAACCCAAATACCCCAAAATCGTGCGATAAAAAAAACTCAGCATGATAATACAAACCTTCCAATAACCTCTTCAACAAACATGATTGAATATTGTAACTTATGATTTCAAGAACAAAAAGAATATTTTTCTAATCATAAAAAAAATCCCACAATCACATAATTATGGATTGTGGAAATAAACATTAGAATAAATCTAATTACACGCGACGCACTTTCTTTGGACGGCATCCATTATGTGGAATACGTGTAGTATCAGTAATGGACTGCACAACCAGACCAGCATTTGCCAATCCACGTACAGCAGATTCACGACCCTGTCCAATACCACGCATCAAAACATCAACTGTTTTCATACCCATTTCGGCGACTTTTTTACCAACTGCATCTGCAACAATTGTTGCGGCATATGGTGTGGACTTTTTTGCGCCCTTAAAATTATTTGCCCCAGCGGTTGCCCATGTCAACACAGCACCCGACTGGTCTGTAATAGTGATACGTGTATTGTTATTTGTCGCAACAACATGTGCAATGCCATGCGATACTTTTTTTACAACTTTTTTCTTAGCTTTTGATACAGCCATTTTATTTAACCTTTTTTGATGTCTTCAATTAACTATGGTGTTAATCTCTACCTTATTATTAAATTTAAGAGAACGTTATAGATGCAATGCTGCTGGCAAACGAAATGTACAAACGCTACACAAGATAGCCACCAACAAGCAGATATGACGTTACATTAAATTATTTACCCTTTGTTGCAGAACCAGCAACCACCACGCGCTTACCTTTACGCGTACGTGCATTTGTCTGGGTACGCTGACCACGAACCGGCAAACGGTTACGATGACGGATACCGCGATATGCTTTTAAATCCTGCAAACGCTTAATGTTCATTGTGACTTCGCGACGAACATCACCTTCTACTTTAAAGTTTTCTTCGATATAATTAGAAATTTTGATAACATCCTCGTCTGTCAAATCCTTTGCGCGCAGACCATCTTTCAACTTCAATGCTGAACAGATTTGTGCCGATTTTGCCGGCCCAATACCGTGAATGTACTGCAACGCAATTTCAATGCGCTTTTCACTAGGAATGTTAACACCTGCTATACGTGCCATTTTATATTTTCCTTTTTATTTTACTCTTCGCAGGTCTCAGTCCACCTAATCCCTGCACCCTTTAAACCCACATACATGGGCTATTTTATTTTGCCGAATAATTTTATACAAAATTCAGCAAAAGTCAAATCTTGTTTTATCTCCGCCAGAACTTAACCGCGGAAACGACCTTTCTTTTGTGGTTTCTTAATCACACCACTGTATTGCTTTGCAACCAAATATGACTGAACCTGATTCATTGTATCCAAAACAACACCTGCAACGATTAAAACACTTGTTCCACCAATCGTAATCGGCATACCAACATGTGTATTCAAAATAATAGGCAATACACAGATTACAATCAAGTATGCAACACCAATCGCGGTTGTGCGCGAAACAACATTATCTAAATACTTTACTGTCTGCTCACCCGGACGAACACCTGGTATATAGCCACCTGCATTCTTCAAATTATTACTGGTCTCTTCTGAATTAAAGATAACCGCAGTCTGAAAATATGCAAAGAACGCAATCAAAACAGTAAACATGATAATATAAGACCATGTTCCATATGTAAAGAAACCCAAAATATTTTGCACAATTAAATTTTCACTTTGCACAAAACGCTGAATAAATGCAGGCAACATCATAATAGATGATGCAAACACCGGTCCCATAACACCAGACAAGTTTATCTTAATTGGCAAATATGACGCATTCGTATTCACAACACCATTCGCCATAACCTGACGTGGATACAAAATCTGGATACGACGTTGCGCCTGTTCAAAAAACGCAATCAACGCGACAATGCCAACCACAAAAGCAACAATCAGTGCAATCATTGCTGGCGAAATCTGCCCGACAGATCCCAATGAAATTAACTGGGCAATACCACCCGGCAATTCCGCAATAATACCTGCCAAAATCAACAGCGATGCCCCCTGTCCCAAACCACGCGCTGTAATCTGTTCGGCCAACCACATAACAAAGACCGTACCACCAACCAACGCGATAATTGCAGACATTTCAAACGCGAATCCTGGATTTACAACCGCCGCAACACCATTTACAGGTGCCATAGATTCCAATCCACGAACAACTGCCCAGCCCTGAATGACCGCCAGAACAACGGCTAAATAACGAGTGTATTGATTAATCTTAACACGGCCTGATTCCCCTTCCTTGCGCAATTCGCTCAATGATTTGCTGGTTGCACTTAACAACTGCAAAACGATAGATGCAGAAATGTATGGGAAAATATTCAATGCCAAAACCGACATACGTGACAGAGAACCGCCACTGAACATATCAAACATGCCCATCATTCCATTATCACCCTGGAACAAGTGTAACACTGCTGATGCATTAACCCCTGGCAATGGAATGAACGACCCAATACGATAAACAATCAGCGCCCCCAACGTAAACAGAATACGCTTCTGCAAATCGCCAAGATTACCGAAAAAGCCTTTTAAGAATTTCATTGTACGTGAATTTTAACCGTTTACAGGCATTCAGGTTTCCCCGAATGCCCAATGTGATTTTTAAATTTAGTTATTTTTGATTGTGCCGCCTGCTTTTACAATCGCTGCTTCTGCTGTCTTGGACCATTTATCCGCAACAACATTAACTGCTGATTTAATTTCGCCTTTGGCCAATACCTTCAAACCATCCAATTTGCGATTAATGATTTTTGCAGCAAACAAAGAATCAATTGTGATTTCCTTAGACGCATCAATCTTACCTGCAGCGATAAATTTTTCAATATCCCCCAGGTTAATTGTCACATATTCCTTAGCAAATGGATTGTTGAAACCAAATTTTGGGAAACGACGCAAAATTGGCATCTGTCCACCCTGGAAAGTTGCCTGTTTACGTGAACCACTGCGTGCCTTCTGACCTTTGTGACCACGACCAGCTGTCTTACCAGAACCAGATCCTATACCACGACCAACACGTGTGGCATTCTGACGTGCACCAAAATTATCCATCAAAGCATTTAATTTCATTTTGTATTCCTTTTTGTCCTATAACTATTTTATTACATAGTTCTTTGTCGCATATAAACAAGTACCTGTCTATATACTCGGTTTAAATATTATTTTACAACTTCTACCAAATGAGAAACCTTGGCAATCATGCCACGTACAGATTCAGAATCTGTGATTTCTTTGGTTTTACCAATACGCCCCAGGCCCAATGCTTTTACGATTTTAACCTGTGCTTCTGGGCGACCGATAGTACTTCTAACTTGTTTTACAATTATTTTTGCCATAATTCAAACTCCGTTTATTTTCTATTGCCCAGATTATTTTGCTTCTACGTTTTCAGCAACTTCTAATTTTTTGCCATCACGACCAGCGATAATTTCCGCAACTGTTTTACCACGACGTGCCGCAACAGTCTTAGGAGAATTCATTTTATTAAACGCCAAGAACGCTGCACGGATCATGTTGTTTGGATTATTTGAACCCTGTGATTTAACAACAACGTCCTGTACCCCCAGGCATTCAAACACTGCACGCAAAGCACCACCAGCGATAATCCCAGTACCTGGAACTGCTGAACGCACAACCAATTTGCTGGCGCCATATTTTGCAGTACTGTCATGATGCAATGTACGACCTTCTTTCAGTGGAACACGCAACATTTTCGCTTTTGCTGCTTTTGTTGCTTTCTGTACAGCTGCCTGAACTTCCAGCGCTTTACCTTTACCAAAACCTACGCGACCTGCTTTGTCACCGACCACAACCAAGGCCGAGAAAGACATATTACGACCGCCCTTTACAGTCTTAGATACGCGGTTGATAGAAACCAATTTATCTACCAAGTTATCCGTCTGCAATTTTTTATCATCAAAACGTGCCATTATAATACTCCGTCTTATTCAAATTATATTCTAACGCCACCTGCGCGGATTGCTTCGCACAGCGCTTTTACACGACCGTGATAGCGATAACCGCCACGATCAAAATAACAGTTGTCGGCAATATTTGCTGCAACAATACGTTCTGCAAATGCCTTTCCAACCAATTCCGCCCCTGCAATATTCCAACCTTTACCTGCAAAAGCTTTTTCTTTTGATGATGCAGCACAGATTGTGTGACCTTTTGTATCATCAATTGCCTGAACTTCAATATGGCGTCCAGAACGGAAAACTGACAAACGAATCTTGCCAGGATTTTTTCTTTTCAACGCACCGCGATTCGCCAATGTACGTCTTTCTTCAGAATTCAAATGTCTTAACATTTTCTTTTTCCTTTTTTCCAATTTCCGTAACAGCGGAAATTATTTCACTTTTTTTTATTTTTTACGTTGCTTTAATTTAGAAACGACCGCATATTTACGACCATCTACATAATCCCCCAAATAATCTGCAAAGAACTTGCAAAACGAAACAAATTTCGCCCAAGCCCCCTGCACTTTTACTGAAGAATCAACTGTATTTTTATTCATACCTAAACATCCACAACTATTATTTCTTCTTACCTTCTTTACGACGGATTTTTTCACCCTTATAGAAGATACCTTTACCCTTATATGGATCTGCCTTACGAACCTTATGAATCTTGTCCGCAAACTGACCAACCAGACACTTATCCATACCTTTAACTGTAAATTCTGTTGGCGTCGCCCCCATTTCAACGGTCAATCCCGCTGGAATGTCCATGATAACATCATGAGAATAACCGGCAACCAAAACCAACTGTGTCCCCTTAACAGATGCTTTATAACCAACACCCTTCATGTACATTGGTTTTTCAAAGCCCTTTGACACACCTTCTACCGCATTGCGAACATTGCGTGCCATTGTACCCCACATTGTGCGAGAAGACTTTTCTTCTGCATCTTTTGGATTAATAACAACCTGACCTTCTTCAATAACGATATCTACCAAGCCAGCATTTTTTGTATCTAATGGTAATTTCAATTCGCCTTTTGGCCCTTTAACTACCAGGACGTTGTCTGCAATTGCGACTGTAACGCCATCACTCAGTTTAACTGGATATTTTCCTGCACGTGACATAACTTAATCCTCGCTTTATCTTAGATAACCTTACACAATACTTCACCACCAACGTTCATCAAACGTGCTTTGTGGTCTGTCATTACGCCATTTGGTGTAGAAACAATCGCAATACCCAAGCCATTCAAAACCTTTGGCATTTTGGCACTGCCTGAATATACACGGCGACCTGGTTTAGATACAACGGAAATTTCCTGGATTGCACCATTTCCAGCAACATACTTCAATTCAACGACCAAGTTTGAACGATGTTCGTCAATTGCTTCGATGCGAAAATCTGCAATAAAACCTTCTTCTTTTAATACAGCCAAAACTGCCTGACGCAATTTGCTGTTTGGAACGACGATTGTTTCCTTACCTGCATTCTGCCCATTACGGATGCGTGTAATCATATCGCCGATTGGGTGTGATAGTGACATCTTTTATACTCCTTAACGTCGCGGGGCGACCCCGCCCCACATTGTCTCTACAACTGCATTGTCCACAGTTGGGTTAAAAATATTACCAGCTAGATTTACGTACACCTGGCAATTTACCTTCACTTGCCATTGTACGAACCTGCTGACGGCACAGACCGAACAAGCGCGAGAAACCGCGTGAACGTCCTGTAATACTGCAACGATTACGCAAACGTGTTGGGTTTGCATTACGTGGCAATTTTGCCAACTTTTTCATTGCATCAATTCTTTCTTCTGGTGTCGCATTAACAGACATTTT
>JAZTWT010000024.1:0-13670 GCA_045636045.1 Candidatus Enterousia sp.
CGAACCTCCAACCGCTTTGATTTCAATGCGGTTTTTTTGTTGTGGTGATGTGACCAATGACAATCCACCGATTGTCGCATAAACTCTAATACACACCGGTTGCATCACCGCCAAGAATTTATAACGGGGGGATTTTGGGCATGTTTTTTGAAACCAGAAAGTTTATGTTAACCGTATCATTGTGCGCCATGTTGGCGGTGAACCCAGTATTGGCAGATGTGCCAAAGGAAAATGAATCGGTTGGTGATGCGCATACAGTTTATGTTGATAGCACATTGGAAAATGGCACTTTATCCAGTGTTAAAGATTACAAGACGGCGGGGATAGCCAGTGTTAGTTATGTTCATCGTATGGTTGATGCTGCCGGGAATGCTGCGCAGGCGGCGGAAAGCCATGCAGCGGCGGCGGGTGATTATGCATTAAGTGCGGCACAATCTGCAGACGAAGCGCATGAAGTATTAAAAGACAAAGTAGATATAGAGCAAGGCGATGAAAATGCGAACAAAGTAATGGTGACGGACGAAGATGGTACGGTGTACCCGGGGTATGTGACAGTTGATAATATTAGTTCTAGTGGGAATACAGGTATTGTAATTGCAGATGGAACTGGAGTATTCTGGGGGGGGATTGAGAGTGGCATGATTGGAACTGGTGCGATTCAATCTTGGCATATTACCCAAGATGCGATTGATTCGCATCATATTATTAGCGGTGCGATTATTGATAATCATATTGCCTATGGTGCGATTCATTCTGGGCATATTGCCTCTGGTACGATTACAGCGAATCATATTACCTCTAATGAGTATACGGGGGTTT
The DNA here is from genome assembly GCA_045636045.1 of Candidatus Enterousia sp. Taxonomy (GTDB): domain Bacteria; phylum Pseudomonadota; class Alphaproteobacteria; order Rs-D84; family Rs-D84; genus Enterousia. The sequence continues at coordinate 820 of JAZTWT010000024.1, forward strand.
TGTATAGTGATGCCAGTGGATATGCGCATTGGGGGATGATACCGTCTGATTATATTTCTAATGCTTCAGTGACCACGGATAAGATTTATTCAAATGGGCATACTGGTGTTTTGTTTGCAAGTTCAAATGGAAAGGTATCATGGGCGAAGATTAGCGGTGCATATATTGATTACGGCTCGATTGTACCGATCCATATTGCGGCACAGAATAATTATACAGGTGTATTACATCCACATGGAACTGTTGCGGTTTGGGGTATGGTTTCTTCTGGGGATATTGCCGATGGTGCGGTGACCGAGAGTAAGATTGGCAACGGTGCGGTGACGATAGACAAAACGGATGGTGTTGTTGGTATGGTTCCGGTTGGTTCGGCAGATGCCACAACATATGCCAATTTCTGGATTGAATAAAAACAAACGCCCATTTGGGCGTTTTCTTGTTTTTTTTGTCGTATAAAAAAATCCCCGATTGGGGATTTTTTATTTCTGAAATGGTATTAAGCCATTTTAGCAACTTTCTTGGCCAGACGTGAAATCTTGCGTGCAGCGCGTTTCTTTGGCATGATTTTGCCAGCAGATTTCATAATCTTGCTTTCTGCATTGCGTGCAGCTGTTGTTGCTGCTGCCTTGTCGCCAGATTCGATTGCAACCAAAGCCTTTTTAGTCGCGGTTTTTACAACGCTGCGACGTGATGTGTTGATTGCGTTTTTCTTGGCAGTTACTAAAATTCTTTTTTCAGATGACTTATGATTTGCCACGTTATTTTCCTTTTATTTTTGTTTTGATTTTGCTATTTTATAAAAAACAAACATAAAATCAAGGAAAAATAACATGATTTACTTAATTGCGATTATTATATCTTATTTATTGGGCAGTATACCAATGGGATTGTTGCTGACAAAACTGGCGGGTAAGGGCGATTTGCGCAAGGTGGGCAGTGGTAATATAGGCGCAACCAATGTTATGCGTGTTGGTGGATTGCGTATGGCAGGATTGGTTTGGTTGCTGGATATGGCCAAGGCAATCGCAGCGGTGTTTATTGGTAAGTATGTTGCCGGTGATGCCTTTGGTGCATGGTGCGGTTTTGTGGCGATTGTTGGACATTGCTATCCCATTTGGTTACGGTTCAAAGGGGGCAAGGGTATATCGTCTTTGTTTGGTGTCTTGTTGGCGGTCAGTCCATTGTCATTTGCGATTTGTGGAACGGAATGGTTATTGGTTGCGTTGACCAGTGGTATGTCTTCGTTCGGTGCTGTGATTGTATTTTGTTTAATCCCTGTGTTGGGATTTGCGATTTCAGTGAATGTCGGGTTTGCGTTTTTGGCGATTGGTTTGCTGTGTATGTGGCGGCACCGCGAAAATATTAAGCGTCTGGTGGGTGGTGTTGAATCAAAAATAGAATGGAAGTGGAAGAAGTAATAGTGATTGCTTTTTAGATTATACTTTATTTTTAACTGAATTTATGGTATTATAAGGAAAAGTATATGTGGGAGGAGTTGGATGAAAAAAATAGTTTCAGTTGCGGTTTTGACTTTGTTTGCGTTGCCGGTTTTGGCGGCGCCATATGGTGCGCCGGCCAAGGGACGTGGGGGACGCGTCGGTAATTCAATGGCCGCGCAGATGGCAGTGCAACAGCCAGAAGATATCCAGCAGGAACGTGCAGGGGTAGCATCAAAGAATCAGATTTCAGCAGTGGCCACAATGACCCCAGATTCTGCGGTTGCCCAGAAATCTAGTGCTAAGGTTGATGCGAATGTAAATGATAATATCAGTGTGGATTTGGCAGTGAATCCTGAACAGATGGTTGCAGCGAATAAGAAAGATATGCGTGAAAAGGAAAAAATGGCATGTCAGGCAAATAATATCGGTATTGGGAATACCTTTGTTTGGGCGTCACGTTATAGTAATTTGAATAGTTATTCAACAATGGTTGAAGATTTTGAAAGTCCAGAAAACAATACCTGTTTTGTTAAGGTTGGTTTGAAGTCTAACGATTCGAAAATTGGTGTTTCTGATGTCCCAGAAAAATATTTTGAATGGGGGCAGACGATTGCATGTGGTTCATGGGCGGATTATGATGTCTTGAAAAAACGCATATTGGATGCGAAAAAATCTGTGCATACATGGGCAACGGTTGCTGGTGCAGTTGGTGGCGCGGCGATTGGTGTCGGCGTTATGGAAGGATTTGGTAATAGGTTGATTGGTGATGAAGTTCAGGGGCAGGCTGCTCTGGAGGGTGAAAAGTTATGGCGTTCACAGCTGGCCGTGCTGAAAAAAGATAATGAAAACGAATATAAAAAGTTTGTTAATCATTTGAAGACTTTGAAGACAGAGTGTAATAAAGAGCATGTCGTATCATCGGATGATAAAGATATAAAAAGTATGTGTGAAGAGTTTAAGAATTTGTTTGATGATTTGGCTGTTTAAGAAAAAATCCCACATTGTGGGATTTTTTAATGAATTTTATTATATAACTGTCGTATAGTGTTTCTATGTCTGATTTATTAAATATGTTGTTGATTTTGCGTACGCCAGGAATTGGGCCGGCGCGGTGTAATGATTTGTTGCGCCGTTTTGGAACAGCGGCGGCTGTGGTTGATTTTTTAAATGTGCCCGGTGAATTGCGTGATTCGGTTATGCGTGAAATGGATATGGCTGTACAGTTGGGGGTATATTATATATGTGATACGGATGTGCAATATCCCAAAAATTTGCGTTCTGTGAAAAATCATCCACCTGTTATATGCGTGCGTGGGAATATGAATGTGTTGAATAAACAGATGGTATCAATTGTTGGTACGCGTCATGCAACCGCAACAGGAATGGGATTTGTCGCAGATATTGCGCAAAAATTTGCAGAACATGATTATGTCGTTGTATCGGGTATGGCAATTGGGACAGATACGGCAGCACATCGTGGGGCCTTGCGGGCGCCAGGCGATGCAGTGACAGTTGCTGTTTTGGCAGGTGGCGTGGATTACATTTGGCCGGTTGAGAATGAATCGCTGTACTATGAAATATTGGAACGTGGCGTGATTATTAGTGAAATGCCAGTTGGATTTGTGCCGGTTGCAACAAATTTTGTTCAGCGAAATAAATTGGTTGCAGGTCTGGGGGATAAATTAATCCTGGGGGAAGCGGACATAAAATCTGGTTCGATGACGACTGCGCGATTCGCATTTGATATGGGACGCGAAATTTGGGCGATTCCATCACACCCGGCGGATTTGCGCGCGTTTGGTCCGAATTCTTTGATTCGTGATGGCAGGGCGTATATGTGTATGGGTGCAGACGATTTTTTTGCGACAGATATAAAACAGGAAAAAAAATCAAAAAAAGTTGACGCGGAAAACAATCTGATTGACGCATTAGGAACAATTCCAGTGTCTGAATCTGTATTGGCAGAAGTTGTCAAAAAGACAGTTTCGGAAATTAAAGCTCAGTTAGTGGTTTTGGAATTGCAAGGATTTGTGCGGAAAGTAGATGGCGGTTATGTTCGTGCATAAAAAAATTCGTGTCTATACACTGTATATACAGGTTGTAAAAAAAAGCCAAAAATACGAATCGTTGTCAAAAAATAAAAGTGTTTTTTTGGGGTAAGATTTACTTGTAAACCGGAAATAATGTTTTAACTTATCTGACGTATCCAAAACGAGAAGAAGGTAATCAAAAATAAGATTGATTTTGTTTAAGGAAATGGAAGTAAAAAATATTTCTGAAAACCGAAAATAAAATTAATCTATAACATATAAAGAACGCGAGAGAGTTTGAGTAGGACAATGTAAAATACCACGAAAGTGGCGTTTTATGTGGGTGGTTTTTACAACCTTGTTCGGAAAACTCTTTTGAAAGGAAGAAAAGGGAGAAACGGGAATGCAGACAACAGCGGCAAAATCACAAATGACAAACTTGGAAACAATCAAGGGGGCCATTGCCGCAAAAATCGATGCTGCATCTTTTACTTCTTGGATTGCGCCTTTGTCTTTTGATATTGTTGATGGCACGTTGGTTTTGGGGGCACAGAATCAGTTTTCAGCAGATTTTATTAATAGTGTTCATTATGGTGCAATTTCATCTGTTGCAGCGGAATTTGGTCTGAATGCATCCGTTGTTGTTCGCAGTGCAAAACAGACGGTTTCAGCACCAGTTGCAAATGATAATCGCGTTCAGGCATATGCGCCAGCAGCCACAGTTGTTAGTAATACAATCGCATTTGATTCTTTTGTGACATGTGATGAAAATTTGTTCGTTGTATCTGCATGTAAAAAATTAGCGGCTGGATTGGTTTCTTTTTCGCCGCTGTTTATTTATGGGCCAGCAGGGTGTGGGAAATCTTTGTTGTTGGAATGTATCGCAGGTGCATCAAATGCAAAGGTTGTTAAGATGAGTGGCGCGCAGTTCGTTTCTGAGTTTACACGCAGCCTGAAAGATCATAACGTTTTTGCATTCAAAGATTTCTGTCGTAATTGTGATACTTTTATCCTGGATGACGTTCAGGCATTGTCTGGTAAGAAAGCATCAACCGAAGAATTTATGCAGTTGATTGTTGATTTGCGCAGCGCAGGCAAGAATATTGTTTTGACTGCAAATGCAATGCCAGGTAATTTGACGGGGTTTGATCGTCATGCCCAATCTTTGATGGCGTCTGGTTTGGTTGCAGATGTTGTTGCGCCAAATGCATATGTTAAATCTGTTATGTTAATGCGTGCAGGTGTAAAATCAGATGTTGCAAATGCTTTGGCTGGTCGTATTGCAAATGATGGTCATATGGTTGCAGGTGTTGCTACAAAAATCAAGGCATATACAGAATTGATGGGTGCTGGGGTTGATATGACGGTTGCAACCCGCCTGTTGGCAGATACACTGCAGACAGTTAAGACACCGGTTGCAATGGTTAAAATGATGTGTGAAAAATTGGGTGTGTCTTATGATGCTGTTTGTGGGGCAGGGCGCAGCCGCAACCTGGTGTTGGCACGTCAGATTATGATGTCTGTTTTGAAAGAAGCAACACAGTTGTCTTTGTCAGAAATTGGTAATTTTGTTGGTGGTCGTGATCATGCAACAGTTTTATATGCAATTAAGCAAATTGAAAAGAATGTTGCAGGTGATTTGGTTCTGGCTGCACAGATTCAGCAGTTGATTGAAGAATGCAAATAATGTTATTTGCATTTGTCAAAAAAAGAACCGCCAAATGGCGGCTTTTTAAATGTGTGATTATTTTATTTCCAGCATTAATCCACAATGGTCAGTTGGTTTGGTTGCCAGACGTGGTTCTATATCGATTTCACAATTTTTTATCATTTTTGCAGCTGTTTTATTGCACAAGAAATAATCCAAACGCAGACCTTGTTTATTGCCAACGGTGTCGCGACCACGGTATCCATACCAGGTATAATCAATTTCATCAGGATGCAATGTGCGCCATGCATCGACCCAGCCTGTATCCAGCCATTGGTTCATAATTGCACGGGCGGCTGGTGCGGAAATTGCAATGCCTTCGTAATTTTTTGGTTTCCAGATATCACGGTCTTCGATTGCAACATTAAAGTCGCCGGCGATGATTACGGGTTCATCTGAATCCAGATATGGGGTGATATAATTTGTAAATGCATTCATCCATTCCAGTTTGTACGGAAATTTTGGCGATTCAACGGTGTCGCCATTTGGCATGTATGTGTTAATTAGACGTACGCGACCATCAACAACGCATTCTAAGAAACGTGCGTTTACATCTGCATAGTTTGGCATGCCCATTGTGACATCTTCGATAGAATATTTTGAAAATGTGGCAACGCCGTTCCATGACTTTTGACCAAAAACCTTAATATTATAGCCAAATTCATCAAATAACATGTGTGGAAAGTTGGCGGTTTCAACCTTTAATTCTTGGACCAAGATGGTGTCATATTCCCCGCGGCGCAGAATGTCAATAAAACTCTCGGCATGGGCGCGAATAGAATTTATATTTATGGTAAGTATTTTCATGTTTGATTTCCTTTTATTCATGAGTATAATATCCACTGTCCAATATAAAAACAACAAGGATTTTTAAGACATGAATATGTATCAGTTACTGGAACGCACGGCGCAAACATATCCAGATAATTTGTATCTGGTGCGCGAAGGTGTTGCTTATAAAGATTTTATTAATTTAGTTAAGGCACGTGCCGCATCTTTGGATAAGGTAGGTGTTAAAAAGGGAGATGTAGTAGCAATTTTGTCACACAATATCCCAGAATTTCCAATAACATTGTTCGCAATTTGGTATCTGGGTGGGACGGTATTGTTGTTAGATACAAATTTGACGCCGTTCGAATATGATAATATGGCAGAAATTACAAACTGTAAATTGGTTTGTGCAGAGAAGTCATTTGTGTACAAGACAGATAAGTTTAGTTTTTACGATATTACCAAGAAAGATGGCAAGGTTAATCCAGATTTAAAACCGGCTGCGGTTGAGTCTTTGGATGTTGCAACAATGTCGTTTACATCTGGGTCAACCGGTGTGCCAAAGGTTGTGCCATTAACGCACTTTAATATTGTTGAATGTGCAAATTCGTTGGAATCAATGGCAGAATGGATTAGACCAGGTGATATACTGTATGGATTTTTGCCAATGTATCATGTGTTTGGTTTTGCAGTTGAAGTTTTGGCAACTATTCATTTCGGGGCAGGTGTTTTATTGCAGCCAACGGTTAATCCAAAAGAAATTATGGCAGACTTTAAAAAATTCCGTCCACAGGTTATTCCGGCGGTGCCACGTCTGTGGGAAGTGTTCCGTAATAAAATTATTGATAATGTCAAAGCCCAGAAAAAGTGGGGATTGGTATCTTTTGTTTTGAAACATGGAAAGATGCTGGAAAAGATTGGTTTGGGTGGTTTGTTAAAGAAAGTCCAAAAACCAATTCTGGATGTGTTTGGTGGTCGTGCACGTTTGCTGATTGCTGGTGGCGCAGCGACCAAGCCAGAGGTTGAAACATTCTATGAACGTTTGGGATTGACATTCATTCAGGGGTATGGTTTGACAGAAACGGTTGGCCCAATCTGTATTTCAAAACCAACCAAGAAACGTTTCCCATTTGCATTTGGTGGCCCAACAATGAATAACGAATGTGAAATTCGTGATAAAAATGAAGAAGGTGTTGGGGTTCTGTGGTTGCGTGGTCATCAGGTATTTGGTGGATATCTGAATAACGAAGCCGCAAATGCAGAAATCTTTGATGAACGTGGGTTCTTTAACACGGGGGATTTGGTTTCAATGGATAAAAATGGTGAATTGCACTTTGCAGGTCGTAAAAAGCAAGTTATCGTTTTGGATAGCGGCAAGAATGTTTATCCAGATGAGTTAGAAGGCATGTTTATCACAATCCCTGGTGTAAAAAATGTTGCTGTGTTTGAGCACACTGTAAAAGGCAAGACTGTCACATATGGTGTGTTTAGTGTTGAATCAGATATGACATTGGAAAAATTAGGGGCCGAGATTGCTGCGGCAAATAAAAAAGTTGCCAGTTATAAATGGGTGACACATTTTGCCATGACAACGGAAGATTTACCATTGACCAGCACACAGAAGGTTAAACATCATGTTGTGCGTCAGAATCTGATAGAGGGTAAATATCCAGATCGTCACGAGTAAAATTAAATCTAATGGTATATCTGCTTGTGGTCGGCTCGCTCATGTAACTTCTGTACACTACGCTTGCCGACCACTTTGCATTTATACCATTATCTTTAATTTTTTATGTTGTGGGGTATATCTGCTTGTGGTTGGCTCGCTCATGTAACTTCTGTACACTATGCTTGCCGACCACTTTGCATTTATACCATTATCTTTAATTTTTTATGTTGTGGGGTATATCTGCTTGTGGTTGGAAATCCTTTGCAGCATTTGTACACTATGAAGTCTAACTGGTTTTTATCTGTATAATTGTTATATATAATTTTATTGATTTTGGGATGCTATTGTGCGTTCAAATTCATTTTCGTCCCAAATTGTAATCCCCAGTTGTTCTGCCTTGGTTAATTTACTGCCTGCATCAGCCCCAGCCAGAACAATGTCTGTTTTTGCGGAAACAGTGCCTGTGACGGTTGCGCCCATGCGTTCAAGGATTTCTTTGGCTGCATCGCGTGTGTAATTTGACAGGGTACCTGTCAGAACGATTTTTTTGCCTGTTAATGGGCCGTCGGGGTTGGGTGTTTGTATATCTGCATTGCGAACGGTTATTTGTTCCAGTAATTTATCCAATGCGTTTGCATTATGTTCATCAGCAAAGAATGAAACGATTTCATCGGCCATAACATCACCAATTCCATCGATGTTTTTTAATTTCCATGCCGGTGCTGTGCGTACAGCATCCAGTGTGCCAAATGCGCGTGCCAAGATTTTTGCAGTGACTTCGCCTACCTCAGGTATGCCAATTGCGAATAACAGGCGGTGCAGGTCTATGTTGCGTGCAGTTTCGATTGACTGGTTTAGATTATTGACGGATTTTTCACCAAATCCATCCATGTTTTTTATGGCTTCACCATGATTTTGTATCAGGGTAAATATATCTGCAGGTGTTTTTATCCATCCACGGCCGACAAAGTTTTCCAGTTGTTTTGCGCCCAGGCCATCAATATCGAATCGTTTGCGGCCAACAAAATGTTCCAGTTCACCGATTAATTGTGCCGGACACCCCAGTGTATTAATACATCTGCGTGCAACCATTCCTGATTCTTGGACAACATTGCCACCACATACTGGGCATGTTGTTGGGAATTTAAATTCGGTTGTGTTCGATGCGACTTCTGCGATCCCAATAATTTGTGGTATAACATCACCGGCGCGTTGTACGATGACCTTGTCCCCGATTTTTATGCCCAGTCGTTTTATTTCGTCTGCATTATGCAGCGTTGCACGTGAAACAACAACACCGCCAATGTTTATCGGTTCCAGTTCTGCCACCGGGGTTAGAACGCCGGTTCGTCCGACCTGGATTGTTATGTCGCGCAGGGTGGTTATTGCACGGGCTGCGGGGAACTTGTATGCAACCTCCCATCGGGGGCTGTTGGCACGTGAACCCATTTTTTCTTGGGTTGATATGTCATTTACTTTCAACACCAGACCATCAATGTCAAATGGTATGTCGGGACGAATTAACATGATGCTGTTATATACTGTTTGGATTTCGTCCAGTGTTTTGGCGTGGTGTGCCCATTGTCGTGTGGTTTTAAATCCCCATGATTCCAGTTTATCAAAATATTCTGATTGGGTTTTGAAACTTCGGTCAGAAATTTCGCCGTATGTGTATGCAAATGCACTTAGTTTTCTGGTTGCGGTTATTGCGGGGTTTAACTGGCGCAGTGAACCGGCCGCTGCATTTCGTGGATTCGCAAACTGTTTTTCTGATTCTGTGTTCAAAAGCGCAAAATCCGCACGTGTCATGTATACTTCGCCCCGGATTTCGATAATCTGGGGAAAATCGCCGGTCAGTGTTTGTGGAATGTCGGGAATTGTTTTCAGATTGGCGGTTATGTCTTCGCCTTCGACACCGCTGCCACGGGTCAGTCCACGAACCAATTTGCCGTTTTCATATCGTGCGGCGTATGATACACCGTCAACTTTCAGTTCAATAAATAATTCGCGACTGGATAATTTGTTGAACCAGTCTGCCACTTCGTCCGAATTAAATACATCAGATATAGACAGCATTGGCACAGTGTGTCGAAATGATTTAAATTTATTTGATACGGCTGCACCGACATGCGTTGATGCGCCATTTTTTGCCAATTCTGGATACAGATTTTCAATTTCCAGTGCGCGTTTTTTTGCAGCATCATACGTTGCATCATCAACAATTGGTGCATCGTTTTGATGGTATGCGATATCCCATTCGTTTAACTTTTTTAATAGTTCTGTATGTTCAGATAAAATAAATAAATCGGGTATGTTTTTCATACCCGAATTATAGAAAATCAACAAAAATAATACAATGGAAAAAGAATCTGGTTAGATTCCGAATTTATATACTGCGCCAAAGTAGAATTCTGTTGCGTCAACATCGGTGGTTGCGATTGTTTGGTTGTGGGATTTGTGTTCTACTTCGCCATAGTATTGGTATTTTATCCCCAGGTTCAGGTCAATTCGTTTGTTCAGTGTAAAATTTATGCCAGTCATTATGCTGTATGACAGGTCAAATACACTGTTCGACATGTGGACGGTTGGTGTGCGTACGTCGCCCCAAATTGATGCGAATCCGATGCCCAATCCGGCGTATGGGGCGACAGTTTGTTCGTATTCTTGGAATAAATATACATTCAGCATGTTTGCCCATACATCAAAGTTGTATTTGTTGGCGCGTTTGTTTTTTTTCATGCCATTGTATGATGTTTCGAATTCAAGTTTGATGTGGTTGTTCAGTCGGTTGCCGATAACAGCGCCAAAACCAAAATTATCTTCGCGAATAGTTGAGTTTTTTCCGTCTTGGATATCGAATTTTAATGCCATACTTTCATTTTTATGGATTCTGATTCCAGCGTATGTTTCGTATTCTTTTTCAGAATCATCGCTGTATTCATAATAGTCATATTCATCAATATATTCTTCGGCGATTGCAGGAAATGTGCAAATGCATGCCAATAACATTGCAATTTTTTTCATGTATATTTTCCCTTGGTTGGTGCTGCGTAATTATAGTGATAAAGACTGGCAAAAGGCAAGTCGTTTATGCTAAGATTCCATGTAAAGGAGAAAGGTTTGCCACGCAAAACAATTGAAAAAAATGCCGCGGATGTACAGAAAATGTCGTTTAAAAGGCGATTGCTGGTGTGGTGTTTTAATTTGTTTTTATTGTCTGGTGTTGCGTTATGTGGGTATGTGTCATACATATATATGACGATGCCTTCGTTGGATTCTATATTGAACGAAACCCGTGATGCGACAGTTGTGTTTTTAGACAAAGATGGTAATGAATTGCGCAGTGCAAATCGTATTATGGGAACGCCTGTGTCGGTTGAAACATTGCCCCCATATGTGTGGCAGGCGATTGTTGCAATCGAAGACAAAAGATTCTTTCAACATGGGCCGATTGATACGCGTGGAATTATACGCGCGGCTTTTGCAAACATGACATCTGGGCGTGTGGCGGCCGGCGGTTCGACGATAACCCAGCAAACTGCAAAAAATATATTTTTATCGCGCAAGAAAAAGATTTCGCGCAAAGTGCAAGAAGTAATTTTGTCGTATTGGTTGGAAAATCGTTTTAATAAAAATCAGATTCTGGATTTATATATGAATCGGGTATCATTGGTTGGTGGTTTGCGTGGTATTGATGCGGCGGCACGTGCAATGTTTGGGGTGCCTGCGACCAAGATGACAATTGCGCAATCTGCACAAATTGCCGCAATGTTAAAGGCGCCAACAACATACAGCCCATTGCGAAATCCAGAAAAAAATATCAAGCGCGCACGAACAATCCTGACTGAAATGGTGCGACAGGGATATATTACCATTACCCAGGCGCGAATCGCTGCCCAGTCTTTGACCGGGGCCAGTCCGATTGCAGATACAAATTTGTATCGTTATTGGACGGATTTTGTAATGGATGAATTAAAATCACGAATCGGTGTTTTTGAAACTGATATGTATGTATATACTACATTAGATACGGAACTTCAGGACCGAATTGCCGCGATTTTGCCAGAAAAAGTTGGTGAAAATCAGGGGGCTGTTGTTGCGATGCAACCTGATGGGGCGATACGTGCAATGTCGGGTGGCGCAGATTATCAGGTCAGTCAGTTTAATCGCACCACAGCTCCACGCCAGCCGGGCAGTGCGTTTAAACCGGTGGTCTATTTGGTGGCGTTAGAAAATGGTATGATGCCAGATACGTTTGTGAACGATTCTCAATTTGCGATTGGTGACTATAATCCGAAAAATTATAATGAACGATATTATGGTGATATAACATTGGCAACAGCATTTGCGAAAAGTGTTAATTCTGTGCCGCTGAAGTTGACTGAAACATATGGTATCGATTCGGTTTTGGATATGGCCGGGCGATTGGGGGTTGGTACCAGGTTGCGTCGCGAATATTCAACGGTTCTGGGGGCCTCGGAAATGAGTTTGCTGGATTTAACCAATATTTATGCGGTGATTTGGAATAGCGGAATGTCAGTGCGACCGTATTCAATTACAAAAATTACAGATATGGCAGGACGTGTAATTTGGGAACGGAATCCATCGGATTCAATAATGATATTGCAACCGAATACGGTTGAATCGATGACGGCATTGCTGGCAGATGTCGTTGCGCCAGGGGGAACCGGTGGGCGTGCGCGTGCAGATGGCGTCTTGGGGGGGAAAACCGGAACCAGTAATGAAAATCGTGATGCATGGTTCGTTGGGGCGATGCGTGATATAATAATTGGTGTTTGGGTTGGGCGTGATGATTTTACACCAATGGATTCGCGTATCACAGGTGGCACAGTCCCGGCGGAAATATTCTATGAAATTGTTGTTGGGCGTTGATTTTTAATCGTTGTTTATTTTATTGATTGCATTTATTCCCATACCTTGTTAAAATCATTGTGTCAATGGGTGTTCCATTGATGGGGTGTCGTTACCCGTATTTATGGTGTTCACGTAATGTGGATAAAGTCTCCAACCTGATGTGGTTGGAGGTCGCTTGAATATGTTGAATAAAGCGAACAATTACCATAAAGTTGTAACGAACCTCCAACCGCTTTGATTTCAATGCGGTTTTTTTGTTGTGGTGATGTGACCAATGACAATCCACCGATTGTCGCATAAACTCTAATACACACCGGTTGCATCACCGCCAAGAATTTATAACGGGGGGATTTTGGGCA
>JAZTWT010000025.1:0-13075 GCA_045636045.1 Candidatus Enterousia sp.
TCTAAAATACCATATCCCAATTCTTCGTGCAAACGCCAGATTGGAAATTCGGTTGCGCCATCATGCTGTTTCGCTTTCATGGCCGCTGTGTCATCTGCAACTTTGTACATTACGCCCGCAGATGTTTTGGAATATACCGCGCCCTGTTTAGGCATATATAACGGATTTTCCAAGTTGGCCGCAATCGCAGGTGCCGCAAAAACGGACAATGCAACCGCCGCGCTGATAGTTTTTTTCATCGTATTAACTCCTTGTAGTTTGATGAAATGCCACACCCCCATTATTGGCAAGATGCGGGTTCATATCCATACCGCCCATTCTTGGCAACAGTATGTTTTTGTGATATGAACAATTACATTGTGACCCAATTTAGGATACATGTCAAAAAATCTTTTTTCTTGACATGCACCCCTTGAAAAGTTATCGCGCGCTATCTATATATATTTGCTGTGGGTGGTGCCACAGGACTTCAAATAGGTATAAAAAGGAGTTCGTTATGATAAATCAACAAAATATTGCAACCATGCAACAAAAGTTTGTAATTCAGATTGATGAAAAGACATTAAAACGTGTTAAACCGTTTGATCGTGAAGAGTTGGTTAAGGCATATTTGCAGTTGTTCGCAGGGTTTTCGTGGGTAAATTGGACAAATGGTCATTCCCTGGGGCGTGCGTGGCAGACGGCGTTAAGTCAGTGTAAAGCGTTTTGTGAATCAAAAAATAAAAAGAATCCCGCAGCGAAATATTTGAATGCGGCATGTGGCGGACATAGAAAGTATTGGTCACAGGTGATAATGACACATGAAAATCGTGAAAATACAATTAATTCTGCAGGTGAAAAAGCAAAACAGTTGCGTGAACATGGTAAACGTATGATACGTCAGGCGATTGACAGAATTAATTTGATTTTGGCGCGTTATAATGAATATGTGTTGGAGGTTAGTCATAGCGCAGCAATGGAAATGGTGACAGAACGGACAGCGAATGCATATCATAATGAAGCACCAACCAGGAATGAGGCAATGATGGAAATGGGGCAAGCTTCAATGCAGCGACAGGCACCGATGCAAATTGCGCAATCTGAACAGGTGATGCAATCAGAAAAGCATCCACGTGTTGCAATGCAACAGGCAGAAGATGTGGTGGTTGCATCTGACCAACAACGCCCAGCGGTTCAAAGTGTACCCCAGGTTCAGCGTGTGGCACAACCAATGCAAATGGCGCAGGCGGCAAAGGCCCAGCAACAACGCCCAGCCGTTCAAAAAGTTGCCCAGGTTCAGCGTGTGGCACAACCAATGCAGATGGCACAGGCGGCAAATGTTCAGCAACAACGCCCAGCCGTTCAAGAAGTTGCCCAGGTTCAGCGTGTGGCGCAACCAATGCAGATGGCGCAGGCGGCAAATGTTCAGCAACAACGCCCAGCGGTTCAAAATGTGCCCCAGGTCGCGCAGGTAAAACAAAAGCGTCCGTATGTAAAACCGATGGCCCAGGTTGTTCAAGAAAAGAAACCGTATGTTGCACCACAGATGTCTGTGCGTGAAAATCAGTTTGCAAAACAGGTAAAGACTGAAACGCAAACCAAGGTTGCGTCAATGATTAATGCACAACAAAAGGTTCAAAAAATGAATATGTTTATGTTTGGAAACTTTAATCAGCGTGCAGCATAGCATAAAGGGGAATAAATATGGATATGGATTTTGCCAAGACACTTGCATTAATTAACGGGGATACAATGGAAACATTTATGAATAACCAATTATCCCAGTCTGATTGTGCGCAAATTGACAATGCGATTGATACATTGTTTTCCGGGTTGTCTTTGTTGCGCTGGTTGCAGGGGGCGACATTGGCAAAATCATGGTCTGGGGCATTGGACGAAGTGCGTGACATTGTTTTTGCAATAACCAGTCAAAATTCTGCGACAATTTATGCGCGTAATTATGTCTTCGTGCATCGCAGAAGGTGGCATGTTAAAATTGTGTCATGTCAGCGTCCTGATCAGTTGATTAGTTGTCCGCCAGAAAAATTTACCGACTGGGAAAATGATGCAAAAATGAAAATACAAATGGGTGTTGATTTATTGCATAAAAAGGTGGCTGAGTTTTCTACAAACACAGCAAAAACAGCACCTGTGTTTCAAAATATAACGCAATTAAATATGCAAATGGTACAGGAACGCAGTAATGAACGTGAACTGGTACATGAACGCACAAAATAATCCCCCATACCGGGGATTTTTTTTATATTATAAACCTGTTGACATGGATTTCAAAAATTTACTAACCTTGTTGTATCAGGCAGGGAATATATTATGAAAAGATACTTTCATGGTGCACTTAATCGTATGACGCTGTTTACCGCATTATTGGTGGTGGGTGTTTTGTATTTCTGGGCTGAATTTATTGAAGTGTCGATTGCAAATATCTGGCTGAATGGTGTGATTATTGGAACGTCATTGTTTGGAATTGGTTTGTGTTTTGTTCTGATGTTTCAATTAATGCCTGAGTATAGATGGCTGAATGGCTATGTTAATGGTAAGCGGGGGGTGAAATTGCCACCATATCTGTTGCGTTCAGTTGCAATGATGTTGACTGTGCGACCAAAACGTATTTCTGCAACGACATTGAATGGATTTCTAGAAATGGTGTTGATACGGTTTGAAGATTCGCGCGAATCGATTCGATATATTACAAACACATTAATATTTTTAGGGTTGCTGGGGACGTTTTGGGGATTGATTTTAACCGTTGGTGGATTTGCAGAATTAATTGGTAGTTTAAATTTTTCTGATGAAACGGTTTTGAATTCTATGCAGGCAGGTCTGGCACGGCCATTGGCAGGTATGGCGACCGCGTTTACCAGTTCTTTGTTGGGGTTGGGTGGCAGTTTGACAGTTGGTTTTTTAAGTTTGCAGGTTCAGTCAGCACAAAATGCCATATATCATGAATTAGAAGATTATTTGTCGGCGCATACACACATTTCTGCTGTTGATACAGTTGCACGTGTTTTGCCACAGATTAATTTGACAACGCATGAATTGACCAAGACGGTTCAAAAAATATCGGATTCTTTAGAAGAATAAAATAATAGAAAAGAGAGAGAAACGCACATGATGAATATTCGTTATCGTACTTCGACAAATGCATGGCCTGGTTTTGTGGACTTGTTTTCAAATTTGGTTATAATTCTGATTTTTTTGTTGATTGTGTTTGTTTTCTTGTGGACAACAACCAGTGTGTTTAGTCGTGCCAGTGGTGCAAAAACAGTTGCAGAATTGAAAACTGTTAATGCAGAACAGGCAGAGAAAATTCAGCAGATGTCAATGGACGAGCAGGAAGCCAAACGTTTATTGATTTTGGCGCGCAATGAATTGATTAATCTGGAACAAAGTAATGCGGAATTGACGGGCGAATTAAATGATATGGATTTAAGTATTGAAGAGTTGATTTCTGCGTATGAAGATGAAGTTGCACAATTACAAAACCGTGGCGATGAATTGCAGGAAATGGTAAATAATCTGACGGTGCAATTAAATCAGGCGAACTTTGATAAGGAAAAAACGGCAGAATTGGAACATGAACGGAAAAAGTTGCAGGAAGAAATGGCGCTGCAACGTGCAAATTTGGCGGAACAGTTGGCTAAGTTGCAGTCTGCATTGGATGCCGCCGAAGAAAAATCACATGCCCAGGAAATTCGATATGTTGAAATGTCGACACGCCTGAATCGCGCATTGGCAGACAAAGTGGCGGAATTGAACGATATGTCTAAATATCAGTCTGCGTTTTATCGCGCGGTAAAGATGGCAATCGGTGATCGTACAACAGTCCAGTCGGATGGTGATCGATTTATCGTCAACAGTGATATTTTATTCCCCAGTGGTTCATATAAGTTGTCTGAGGCAGGTAAGAAACAGTTGCATCTGATTGCAAATGTTATAAAAGATATGGAAAATAAAATTCCAACGGATATTGATTGGATTATTCGTGTTGATGGGCATACTGATAAGAAACCGGTTATTAATGGGACGCGTGGATATAAAAATAATACCCAGTTATCCCTGTTGCGTGCAACTGCGGTTGCGAATGAATTGGCGAATGCGGGTGTTTCTAGGCGCCGTTTAGTTCCCAGTGGGTTTGGAGATTTGCATCCGGTTGAACTGGGTAATGATGCGGCCAGCCTGCAGAAGAATCGTCGCATAGAATTACAGTTGACTAATAAGTAAAAAGACGCCCACTTGGGCGTCTTTTTAACGAGTTTTATCGTTATTGTTATTTCGGTTTTTGCGGTCGCGGTTTATTTGGTACACGCGTTGAGCGGAATAAACAACCAACAATAACCACAGCAACATAACAATCGTTGTGTCGCGGTCATATCCATTATCAATCATGTGTTTGGCATTCCGTATCACACTGCCTGTGGCGATGCCGTTAATGGTCAGGTATAGCATTATGAATGCGTGATATCCGCCATTATTTGGTGTTTTGTTTGGTTGTTGATTATTGTTTGTAAATGTTGTGCTCATGGTGATGAATTTTTATTCAGAAAACATAATTTGTCAACAAAAAAAGACTTTCGTTTATTTTGGATTTATTTTATGCTGAAAATATGGTTAAGGATATACCCGATTTTAGTTTGGAGATTGCTTCTGGTTCTGCATATGTTGCAGGTGTAGACGAAGCAGGACGTGGCCCACTGTGTGGACCAGTTGTCGCAGCGGCGGTGGTGTTTCCGCGATATGATATTCAAATTCCTGTTGTTATTCGCGATTCAAAGCAGATGACCGCGCGTCAGCGTGCAGTGGCGTATGATTGGATAATTTCAAATACAATTTGGGCAGTGGCACAATGCAGCCCGGACGAGATTGATGAAATGAATATTTTATGGGCGTCTATGTGTGCAATGGAACGTGCGGTTGATAAATTGGAATGTGTTCCTGATTATTGTTTGGTGGACGGGAACAGGTTGCCGCAAAAATTGCACGGTTTGGCGGTGGTTAAGGGGGATGCGCGGTCGTTATCGGTTGCGGCGGCATCTATTCTTGCCAAAGAAACGCGTGACAGAATAATGCATGATTTGGCCCAACAATTTCCGGAATACGGTTGGGATAAAAATGCAGGATATCCGACAAAATCTCATTTGCAGGCCATTGAAAAATATGGTATTAATTTGCATTATCGTAAAAGTTTTGGACCAGTTAAGGAAAGGATAAAAAATGAAACTGCGTGTGATTGATGATTTAGATGTTCGTGGCAAGTATGTGTTGCTGCGTGATGATTTTAATGTACAAATTGTTGATGGTAAAATTACTGACCCGTTTCGTATTGAACAAAGTATGCCAACAATAAATGCGTTGCGCAACGCAGGGGCACGTATTGCGATTGTTGCACATCGTGGTCGCCCCAAAGGGATGCGTAATATGGAATATACTTTGCAGCCGATTGCAGATTATATGGGGGTAAGATTAATATCTGATTGCTTGGACAAGGGGTTCTTGGCGGATATGAAGGATGGTGATGTCGTATTGTTGGAAAATGTTCGTTTCTATGTGGGGGAAGAGAAAAATGACCCAGCGTTTGCAGCGGATTTGGCGCGTGGATTTGATTTGTTCGTAAATGATGCGTTTGCGGTATCTCATCGTGCACATGCCAGTACGGTTGGGGTGGCAGAAATTTTGCCGTCGTATGCAGGTAAACTGTTGGCATCAGAAATTGAACATTTGTCAGCCGTTATGGAAAACCCGGCACGCCCGTTGTTGTCAATCGTTGCAGGCAGCAAGGTTTCAACAAAAATCGGTGTGTTAAAGGCGCTGGCAAAATTGTCCGATACGTTGATTATTGGTGGGGCGTTGGGTACAACATTTAATTATGCACAGGGCGGTCGTGTTGGAAATTCATTGTATGAGGCAGATCAGAAAGAAACTGCGTTAGAAATTCTGGATTTTGCAGAAAAAAATAATTGTCGTGTCTTGTTGCCATTGGATAAAGGGGTGGCCAAAGAATTTGCCCGTGATGCCGTGCGTATGAACAAGGACTTTACCGAAATAGAAGAAGATGATGTAATTATTGATGCAGGTCTTAAAACCACAGAACGCGATGTTGTGGAAATTCGTCGGGCGAAAACAGTAATATGGAATGGTACTGTTGGTATGGCGGAATGGCAACCAACATGGTCATATGGTTCATTTGCAATCGCGAATGCAATTGCACAGCAAACACGTGAAGGTAAACTGGAAAGTATTATTGGTGGTGGTGATACCGTTGCTGCATTAGAGGCATGCGGTGTCAAAGACGATATTACATATGTTTCAACCGGTGGTGGGGCATTCCTGGAATTTATTGAAGGACGCACCTTACCTGGTGTTGCAATATTAGAAGATAAGTAAAAAAATCCCAAATTTGGGATTTTTTTATGTTATAATGTGCCCGAAAGGGTATGAGAATGAGATTTAGTTTTATTTTAATGTTGTTGGGAACCATTGTTGGTGTGGCACATGCATCAGATGCGGAATTGACGGCTGCAATCCAGAATGTACGCAGTGCATGTGGTGGTATTGGCGCAGAATTAAGTGATATGAAAAAAATGGCGGGTATAAACACTGCTGTGACGGGGGTGGGGACCGTTGCTGGTGGTGTGGCACTTGGGACTGGTATTGCCAAAATGGGGGTTGATGAGAAGGCGGATGAGTTGGAAGCAGCATTGATGGCAGAAGTTGAGAAATTAAAAAAATGGATGCAGAAGCAGGGGGGGAGTTTACATTTGTAGATGTTAGTATGATTCCATTGTCAGAAGGCGGTATAGGTAGTGTTGAGTATGGTGATGAAGAGGACCGTGTTGAGTTGGTACAATCGATTGGGGAAAAACAGAAAGAATTAGATAAATTAACCAAGAAGTCTGAGGTCTTGGGGAATGTTCGTACAGGGTCATTAGCGACTGCGACAGTTGCAAATATTGCTGGTGCAGTTATTGCCGGTAATAATCGGGTCAAGGGTGATTTGAAAGCGCAGATTGACGAGTGTTTAATGTCGGTTAAGACATTGTCGAATGTTCGTATGCAGGCGCGAATGAATGGTGTGGCAAGTGATGCGGATTTGCAACAGGCGGAAAATATTGTTCGTGCATGCGATGAATGGAGTATGGTTGATATCAGTTCTATTAATAAAAAATCATCTGGTGCGACAATATCCAGTGGTATTGGCGCAACATTGGGATTGACCGGAACTGTCACCAGTGTGATGGCAAATTCGGACAGTACGCGTGCTGATAATAGTGATGCAGGCAAAGCCAAGGAAAAGAATTTGAATTTGGCGTCGAATATATTGGCGGGTGGTACGACTGTTGCAGGTGGTGTTGCGACCGTATTTAATGCGACACAGATAAGCGCGATTAAACGTGCAGTAACAGTTGCTGATAAGTGTGAGGAGGCGTTAAGGTAATGAGAAAATTTTTATTTTGTTTATGTGTCTTTGGATTGTTTTTTTTATCTGTGAATTCATGGGCTGATTCAAATTTGGACGTTGGTCTGACGCAGCAGGAACTGGGGACTGCAGGGGTGGATGCTGGATTTGATCAAAAACATCGTTGGTCGTTGGGGGCGCTGGGCGATACTATGAATGAAATGTTTCATGGTTGTTCGAGAACAGATATGATACAACTTACAGATTTTAGTAATTGGTTAGCTGGACGTGATGGACTGGCTTCTTTACGAGAGTTGGCTAATCATTGTTTAAATATTAGAGGATTTCAAAACAACAGAATTGTCAGGGGCAAGAAATCAGATGGTGTTGTATATGATTGTAAAGTTCCAGAGAAAAATTGTTCAGGTGGTAAGTGTGGAGAGAGAGAGTATACGCTCTCATTGACGGGAAAGAAAAATTCTGAATGTGATATATTCTTATCTACATTTATAAAAAAACATAACCAGATTGCTACAACAAAAACAAATGCAGGAGTGCCAGGAACTTATGTTGTCCCAACACATATTACTGATGTGTATCAGGTGGTTGATGTTATTCTGGCACCAGGATATATTCAAAATGGTAAAATTAATCAAGCGGTGAATACAGATCCGAATAATACAAAGATTTATGTTTTGTCGGGTGGGAGAGCTTACAATGTTGTGGGGTTGCGTACATGGACAAATGATATGTTTCTTAATTTGAATTCGGTTGATGGTAATCGTGGGGTTTTGAATAAAAGTTATATTTGTGCGGGTGAGGATCGTGATGTGACAACTGATCTTTATGCACGTTTTAATTCATTTAGGGGGACTATTCGTGGGGAGTATACGACGTATCAAGGTATAAATTTATTGCCGGGTATGGGATTAGATACAAAGGTATCTCTTGCAAAATATTGTAAGTTTAAGGCCCAGTCTGATATAGATGCCCATACAAATGGGGTGCCGTTTGAAGGGAAAATTGCAAATTTAGAGTGGTTGGGGCATTATGTGTACGGTATGATTCGTGATGAAGTAAAAGCGCTGGGTGATGGTGCTATGAATAAGATTCGTGATCTTTTACAATTGGGCACAAATGGTGATAGCAATGAATCAGAAAAACACCAGGCGGCTGCAGATTTAGGAGCTAGAAACCAGCGCGCGGTTAATTTAAATATTAATAGGAGCCACGCGAGCGATGAATATGATAATGTGAAGGACGGGGTTTGTCGGTTAATGCGTGAAACGCTGACAAAATGGGGAAATTTAAACGGTGAAGAGAGACAATCTATTGAATGTATTAGTAATTGTAATACGGGATTAGACGACCAAGATGTTGTAATGTGTTTTTATCGAAAGTATGAACCGGGTGTTCCAGTGTCTTCACGTCAAGTGATAAGACAGGAGTATATAGTTGATGATTTGGCAGATGGTTGGTTTGATTTTTGTGAGTCAATGCATTTGAAAGCTGCGGACTGTGGTATCAGGTAAAAAATCCCCAAGATGGGGATTTTTTTACTTTATTTTATCGTTCATTTTCGCGGCGTTTGGCCAAGACAACACCTGCACCCCCCAGTGCGATTGCACCAGCGGTAGCACCCAGGCCGATTGTGCCATATGTCAAATATGGTGATGCGAAGTATCTTTCTAGCCTGCAATCTTGTTCATAACCGTTGACTATGGGTGCAGAATAGTAATATTTATGTTCTTTTGGTGTGTCAAAACAGAATGCTGTTTCAAAACGGTTTGACAATGAATAGTCTTCGCCTAGTCGTTCATCACCAACGTATCTTATCCCATGTGCACCCAGACCCATCAGTGCAATAACAGCGGTTGTTACCAACGTGCCACCCAATGCACCAACAGTGCCATATTTTACTGCGGATGAAGCGCGTTTAAATTTCTTTTTCATATTTTCTTTGTTCATGTTTCTGTCTCCTTTGGTTAGTGTTCAAATGACAACCCAACACTAGTTATATAGTACAAAAAAATAAAAAGTCAATACATTGGCGTAAAAAAATCCCCCAGGTGGGGGATTTTTTGGGTGTGGAAAGGCTTAGTCTATTTGAACCGGCATGATTGTTTGTCGCTTTGCATTATCCAGACTGTGATATTGGAATGGGACGGTTGCAAAGTTTATGTCTGCCATGTTTAAACTGCGAACTGTGCGGTTGTACATGGTGTGATAGTATATAATTTTGTTTTTCAGGTCGGTCGCAACTGTCCACTGGGTCGCAGATGGCATGTTGTTTGGTGCACCGCCAACAGCGAACTGAACGCCCAATGGCACATCAAAGTTGTTCAGGATATGAAATGCCTGGTTCACGGAATCAGTACCTGTTTCTTGCTGCAATGAATATGTTGACAGGAATGCCGCACGAACGAAACGTGATGGTGGGGTAAAGTCACCCGGCAGCCCCAAGAACCCAGAACCAGACCCGAAGGCGCGCAGTGTAATTGGACCGAACTTGGTTGGGCCAGCGGTGCCAGGATGCAGATTTACATAGTTGTTCAGATTTGTTAGTTGCCATGGGAATCCAGGGGCGTTAGTTAAAACTCCGACTTCGTTTTCATAGAAGTTTGGGACGCCGTTGACAATTTCCAATACGACCTGGCGACCATTTGGTTCGGTTATGCGCCAGTGAACGGTGCCGGCATTTTTATCTACATTGATAATGCGGACATTGTTTATGGCGGATTTTACCTGGTCAATGGTAGAAAAGCGTGACAGTATCCATGATACAACCTGGAAATCAGCCAGAGATATGTCTTTGGCGGCTTCGGTGTATCCTTGGTATTCGCCATATCCTGGGAAATAGAACAGGGCGGCAGACAGGCCTGCTTCGTTCGTGCCGTCAATTATGAATTCTGGTTCCGCTGCGGCCAGACCGGCATATCCATATAATGATACGAATTCCATACCATCCATTGTACCATCGGGCAACAGTGATTGATGACTGTGCCCACGTGGAACGATTACGTACATGCTGTTGTTTTCGGTACGTGACCAGTCCATGGTACGCGCGACAACCGTTGCGCCGTCGCTGGATTTTAATGTTATGCCGGTGCATGCGTCGGCTGACTGAATCAGCCCCAGACATGCAACCAATGTGGCCAGTAGTTTTACTTTGTGCATTTGTTTTCTCCCTCTGTTCTGTTAATAGAATTATTTATTTTTTTGGGGGATAATGCACTAGGGGTGTTTTCTTATGAAAAAAATACCCTGGGAGGGCGTGCTTTTATATCGTGTTAAACAAGGTAATTGCAAACAAGGGATTATTTGCTGAGCAAAAAATTCTGATGGAATTATATGGTGGGGAACAGTTGTCAGATGATGATGTTGTTGTTGGCGAACATAATGAACACAGCGTTTGGATAAATATAAAAAAGTGAAAATTATTGTTGACAAAACAGTGTTTATTGTCAATAATATACGGTGTAGTAATATCAAAGGTAGTAAAAATGAAAAAAGTTGATTTAATAAAATTATTAAATGGTATTTTAGATGGCATTTGTGAAATGCATCCAATATTGATTGGGCAGGCTGGTTTGTATCTGTTGTGTTTGTCTGTTTTATCGCCTGCGGAAAATTCGCATATGGAAGATTATGCTTTTATTGTCGGTTTGGCTTGCGTTTTGTATGCAGGTGGTAAGGGCGTTGCAAAACTTGTTGCAGACCACAAAGCACGTAAAGTACTAATCGAAAAGTATTCTGCTAAACTGGCGGAAATCCAACGACGTGCTCAAAGCCAAAATCATAGCAAAGTAAAATAATAGTTTGTAGTTATTGCCCCTAGTTTGGGGGCTAGAATAATCGTTTTATCCATGAAATCAAATTAAATGTCTGCTTTTCTTGGCGGATGTATTTAGCAGGTATAACACTTTTTTCATTACCAACAAATAATGCCGCACAACCGCATACAGCAATCCTTGGTCTGAATCTCCTTTGTCCCATGCCAATGGCGATGTATCTATTTCGGATTGTTTTACAGAATAAAATATTTCTGTGAGGCCATCCTGTTCAACGCCGTCTTTGCACCAGATGGATTCAACCAGTTTGTCGCGTATTAAATCGTCTGATTCAACAGAAAACAAAACAGAATTTTTCTGCATGTATTTCAATGTCCTGTCTGTACTGCCTGGTTTGACGGGTTCGGTTAAAACAGAAATTGCCCGACTGCGGCCAGACTGGCATATCCATATAATGATACGAATTTCATACCATCCATTGTACCATCGGGCAACAGTGATTGATGACTGTGGCCACGCGGAACGATTACATACATGCTGTTGTTTTCAACACGTGACCAGTCCATGGTACGCGCGACAACCGTTGCGCCGTCGCTGGATTTTAATGTGATTCCAGTGCAGGCATCTGCGCCACCAGTCAGTGCCAGGCATGCAATCAATGTGGATAAAAATTTTATTTTGTTGTGCATTGTGTCTCACTCCCTTGGTGTGTTGAACATATTATGTGTTTTTTTAGCGAGATTTGCACTAGGAGTGATTTTGGCGCGCGTTTAGAAGTTCAGTAATGGACGCCAAATTTTCATAATTTCTTCGTAATTGGCGTACATGTCCAGAAAGTCAATGGTTTCGTATATCAAATTTATTTGATGTGATGACCAATTATACTTTGGGTTGTTCAGTAAATGTGTTTCAAAAAACTTTTGTACGGTATAATCGTGTTTGTCTTCGTGTGTTAAATACCGTTGTTCAAAGTTTGCGCTGTGCCAGTCGCATATCATTTCAATTAATGTTATTTCATTGATTTCAGATACATCAGAATAGTGTTCTAAATGATGTGCCTGCATGCGGTGATGTTCGGCGTGCATTTGTTTAAACAGTTCGCGGTTTGTATCACTGATATTATATTCTGGATGATATTTATGATAATTTATATATGCATATGCGGTTTTCATTGTGTCCATGTTTTTGTCATTGTCATGTTCTGGAAAATGATATCCCAACAGACCGGCAAAATAATTCAAGCATTCAACATGTGCCGTGGTACGCATGTGATGAAATTCAAAGATTTTGTCAATTGCAATACGCATGTTGGGTATTGTATCATATTTTGTGTGTTTTTTCATGTGGAAAAATTATACTTGCATTATAAAAAGAAAAGTTCTATAATCTGCGTCGCATTGGGGCATAGTTTAATGGTAGAACTCCGGACTCTGACTCCACATATGCTACACAACAAAAAATCCCAGTTTTCCGCATAATACAGCCTGAATTTCGGGCAAAAATCGCCGTTTAACATTTGTGCATATCACTGCATACAGGCTGGTTTAAGCTGGTCCGTATATAGTTTCGGTTTTACATATTTTTTACACAGGAATTTTGGTAATTTTAGGGTGTTTTTTACTTGATACTTTATAGTTTTTATTTTCTTGAACTATGAAGTATCAGGGATGTTAATGATGAGAGGTATGATTTTTCTAGAAAGTAAATAATTTGTGTGGATCAATCTGGTAATATTTTCTATTATCAAGTTAAAGGAAAGGAATACGTGATTGCTATACCCGCCAGATTGCCGGATTATGTTGATTGCAAACCTGTCTTGAAATGGGCTGGTGGCAAGGGGCAGTTATTGGACCAAATCGAACCTAAATTGCCATTAAAACTGAAAATGGGT
>JAZTWT010000026.1:0-28117 GCA_045636045.1 Candidatus Enterousia sp.
TCTTCCTAAGACCGCTTGGCCTCCGACTTTATTTAAATGTATTTAAGTGTGAAAAATGGCGTTTTGTGCCCTATTTTGCCTCAAAAAAACAAAAAAAGGCGGATTTCTGCGGTCTTTGGCGCTTTTTTGTCTGGTGGTGCGGTTGTTTAGGGTGTTTTTTTGGAGTGGGGAAGAAGAAAATGCCCTGTGTTGGGCATTTGTTTTATCTATTGCGAATGGTTTTTGTGAATTTGGGGCGTTTGGACAGATAGGCGTCTATTTCATGGGCGATTTCTTTATCAGATTGTCTGAACATCGGGGTCAGTATCTGTGTGTTTTGCCATGTTGGCAAATCATACTTGATAAAGAATATCAATTCATTTGGTGCGGCGTGTGCGTAGTTATGTGATACATTGCTGCATGTGTCTGATATTTTATCTTTTTCGTGTGCGCTGAATCCGGCCCGTTGAATTGTGGGGATTTGTTTATTGTGGATTTGTTGGTATATGTAATCCATAGCGTAAAGTATTTCGTTATCGGATGGGCCAAATTCCAGTGCGTTCCATTGCAGTTGGTGCATTGGTGAGTCTGGTTCGATTTTTGAATATCTTTGCGTGTATGATTGGTATTCCAACCATAATAGGTACAGTAATGCCATTGTTTTTTCATGGCGAATTTTTCGTATGTCTGTATGTTTGGTGATTTCGTTGATTAGATATATGGCGGTTGTGATTTTGTCAGTCTGTGTCATGGTTGTGGTGGTCAGGTGTGGTAATTGATAATCGTCACACAGACGGCATATTGTGCGTGCCTGCTCTAGCGCTGTGTTCTGGCTGGTCCAGTTGGTGTATGTTCTGAATCCGTTCTGATTAATGTATGATTCTATTTCTGTACCATTAATTGTTGGTTTGTATTTTGTGCTTGGGTCCAGGTCGCCGTTAGAGAATGTTCCTAGTGTGCATCGAGTGTTGCAGCCGTCACATTTTAAAATGTTTGTTCGTTTTTCTTGTTTAAAAGCCATGTTAATATGTCCTTGTTGTTTTTAGGTGTACTATAAATAAATATTTTGTGTTATCAAGTTGATTTGGTTGATTCTGTGCGATAAAATACCAGTATGAGATTAGATTTGGTGTTAGTTCAACGGAATTTGTACTCAACGCGTGCACGTGCGGTGGCGGCGATTAAGGCTGGTTTAGTGCTGATTAATGGTGTGTTGGCTAAGAAACCAAGCCAGGATGTCGCAGATACTGACGTATTGGTGGGGGGTGCATTGCCCTATTCTAGCGGTCGTGGCAGTTTAAAGTTAGGACATGCGTTGGAGTGTTTTAAAATTAGTCCGGAAAATATGGTTTGTTTGGATGTTGGAGCTAGTACTGGCGGTTTTACCGAAGTTTTGTTAAATCGTGGGGCGGCGCGTGTCTATGCGGTCGATGTTGGTACAAATCAACTGATTCCAGAATTGCGTGAAAATCCACGTGTTGTGTCGTTAGAGCAAACAGATATTCGTGCCCTGCCCGTGCAATCGGTTGTGGATTTGATTGTGATAGATGTGTCGTTTATATCGCTGACAAATATTGTTGAATGTTTGCGACCGTGGGGTGCAAAAATAGTCGTCGCATTGATTAAGCCACAGTTTGAGGTTGCGCGTGAAGTCGCAGCGAAGTTTAATGGTGTTATTAGGTCATCTGATTTGCATCAAGAGTCGATTAATCGTGTTGTGAATGCGTTTGAAAAACATGGTTTTAGATTGGCGGGAATTACGGAATCGTCGGTTAAGGGTGGCAGTGGTAATACGGAATTTTTAGTCTGTTTTAAAGTTAAATAGTTGGTTTTATATATAAAAATATCCGCATGATTATTGCGGATATTTTTTTGTTATCTGGTTTTGTGAATTTTGTTCAGTGAACGATTTCTTTTTTGTATTTTGTTGAGATATCTTTTTGCAATCTTGTTTGTGTTTTTGTGTGTTTCATATGTTGCGTTTGTGGCCAGTGCAAATCCGATTGCAGCCATTGTAAAAAGCAGTGTGTTGTCGTCTGTTATACCAGAATCAATGGCGTTTATAATTGCGCCAATGGTGGCAAAACCGGTGCCGCAACCCGCAAAAATGCATGCGTATTTAGATAAGTTTGCCTGTCTTTTATAAAAATTTTTTTGTTTTGTGTAGTCTTTGATGTTTTGTAATAGTCTGTGTTCTTTTTGACGCATTGTGCCCTCTTTTGTTATACTGATGTTATCAGTTTTTGGGCGTTTTGCAATGATTTTTGCTTGAATTTATTTGTGTTGGGCGGTAAAATCACGCAGGCTGTTAATGTAAACAATAGGAATAAGCAATGGCAGATGATATGACAAAAATCCATGAACGTGAAGCGAAGTGGCAGAAAAAGTGGGCGGATGTGTGCGCATTTGTGCCAAAAAATGACGGTGTAAAACCTAAGTATTATAATTTGATTGAATTTCCATTTCCGTCTGGTTCTGGGTTGCATGTTGGTCATATGTTGCCATATACAGGCATGGATGTAATGGCGCGTTTTCGCCGTTCGCGTGGGTATGATGTTTTGTTCCCAATCGGTTATGATTCAATGGGAATTTCATCTGAAAACTATGCGACCAAGATCGGAAAGCATCCCAGTGAATCTGTTGCGGAACTGATTAAAATTTTCGAACGTGATATTTCTATTATGGGGTTGTCTTTTGACCCAGAATCTAAGGTTTCTACATCGGATCCTGAATTTATTAAATGGACACAGTGGATGTTTATTCAGTTTTTTAAGGCAGGTTTGGCATATAAGTCTGAATTGCCAATGAATTGGTGTCCGGCGTGTAAAACAAATTTGACAAATGAAGAATTGGAAGACGGGTGTTGTGAACGCTGTCATGGGCCGGTTGAAAAGAAAATGAAACTGCAGTGGAATTTGGCGATTACTAAGTATGCAGATAGATTGATTGATGACCTGGTGCATGTCAATTACCCGGAACGTGTTAAGACGGAACAAATAAACTGGATTGGCCGTTCGTATGGTGCGGATGTTGATTTTATGGTTGGCGAAGACAAAATGACGGTCTATACCACACGTGTTGATACTATATTTGGTGTGACATTCTGTGTTATTGCCCCAGAACATGCATTGGTTAAAAAGTGGATTGAAGAAGGCAAAATTACAAATGTTGATGCGGTGAATGATTATATTGCCGCAGCGCGCGCGAAATCTGAATTTGAACGAACTGATGTAACAAAAGATAAAACAGGTGTTCGTCTGGAAGGTGTTATGGCCAAGAATCCATTTAATGGTCGTGAAATACCGGTCTTTATTTCAGACTATGTTCTGGCAGATTATGGCTTTGGTGCAATTATGGCGGTGCCAGCGCATGATGGTCGTGATTGGGATTTTGCCAAGAAGTTTGGTTTGGAAATCATTCCAGTTTTGGATGGAGGTGAAGAAGATAAGGTGTGGGAAGGTGATGGTGCGCATATAAATTCAGAATTTTTGAATGGTATGGGCAAAGAAGAAGCCATCGCAGCCGCAATCAAATACGGTGAAGAACATGGGTTCGCGCGCGGAACAAAAAAATATAAGTTGAAAGATTGGGGGTTTTCGCGTCAGATGTATTGGGGTGAACCAATCCCGCTGGTGTACTGCGAAAAATGTGGTTGGGTACCGGTGCCAGAATCTGAATTGCCGTTGATGCAACCATATATGGCGGACTATAAGCCGACAGATGATGGCGAAGGACCATTGGCGCGTGCGACTGATTGGGTAAATACAACGTGTCCATGCTGTGGCGCGCCGGCAAAGCGTGAAACAGACACTATGCCACAATGGGCAGGCTCTTCGTGGTATTTCATGCGTTATTTAGATTCTAAGAACAATGATGAATTTTGTTCGCGTGTGCAGTTGGACAAATGGATGCCGGTTGATCATTATAATGGTGGAATGGAACACACAACGCGTCATTTGTTGTATTCGCGTTTCTGGTACAAGGCGTTGGCAGATTTGGGATATGTGCCCGGGGTTGAACCATACAAAAAGCGTACCAGCAATGGTTTAATTATGGCGGCCGATGGGTCCAAGATGTCAAAATCGCGTGGTAATACGGTGCCAAGTTCTGATGTGGTTGCGCGTAGTGGTGCAGATGCGTGTCGTTTGGCGATTTTATATCTGGGCCCATGGGAACAAAGCGCAAATTGGTCCGAAGATACCCTGCGTGGTGTTGAAAGGTTTTTGAAGCGTGTTGAGGCGTTGTCGGATAATCTGACAGATGAACCAATGACTGCTGCACAGGAGCGTTTGATGCATAAATTGATTGCAGATGCGACAGAACGTATTGAAAATATGAAGTTCAATACAGCAATTTCTGCGATGATGGAATATATCAATGCATTCAGTGGCAGTATGCCCCGCCCTGCGTATGAAACATTGTTGCAGGTTTTGAATCCATTCGCGCCACATTTGACCGAAGAAATGTGGGAAAAAATTGGGCGTAATGAAATGCTGGTGTTTACATCATGGCCGACTTTTGATGCATCTAAATTGGTTGAAACGGAAATGACAGTTGTTGTGTCTGTTAATGGTAAACGTGCGGCGGACTTTGTTGTGCCGGCGAATGCGGACGAAGAAACGATTGTTGCAGCCGCCAAAGCTGCAGTGGGTGCCAAGTTAGATGGCGCGACGATAATCAAGACGATTGTTGTACCAAAGAAGTTGGTGAATTTTGTTGTAAAATAAAATCTAATGGCATATCTAAAGTGAATGGGAGAATCTCATGTAGCGTTTGTACACTACGATTTCCCCATTCACTTTATCTATACTATCATCTTTTGTTTTATAAAAACTTATGATATAATTCCTACTGTTCTTAACAAAGGAGAAGGAATGAAAAAGTTAATATTTGCTTTGCCAGTTTTGATGTGTGCAGCGTGTACATCAGATTATAAGGAATTTGACAACCATTTTTCGGGTTGTGAACGTATTGAAACATCGGCGGAACATTTAGTCTATAAGTGTCCGTCAGATCAAGAATGGATAGCTGCGGTTAAGGCACAAGAACCGAATGGAATGTTTAAGACAGGTGGGGGGCAGAACCTGGATGAACTGTATGCGGATACAGAAAATGTTTATGTAGAGGTTGCTTTTAATGATGCGGGTTTGTGTGCAGAAGATTATACAATTCGTACGATGATTGCAGCGCCAGTAGCTGATAAAATGTGGGCCTTTATAGGTTGTAAATAACAAAATCCCCCGTTTGGGGGATTTTTATTTTTGTTTTTTAGGCAGTTGAGTTAGTAGTTTCTGAATCTTTACAGTATTGTCACATGTTGGCAGTTTGGCGTTTAGGTGGGCAGCGGCCATGTTCAGCAGTTTGAAAAAACGTGGTGATAACATGCGGGTGCCTGTGCGAACCAGGCACGAATTGGATTTTTCAAATGCGCGACCAACATTGTGCTTGGTGTATGCAAAGAATATATGCTTGCCATTTTGGTACAGGTCAATGCACCCTTCCCTGTCCATCCAGAATTCGTCGGCAATACTCCAAATTGGGGCGCCATGTGGTGCATCAATACACAGGACTAAATGACCATACAATGAATCAGATGTTTCAATACGGTAAGATGTGCTATATTTGTCGCTAGTGTTCTGGATACCAATATATTTGTTGGTTAATATAGCAGATGTTATATCGTATACTTGTTTGATGCTTAGCTTCATTTTGACCTACATGAGTTGGTGATTTATGAGATTTTTTCAATACGACGGATGCGGCGTTCGATTGCATCAAACGGACTTTCCAAGAATGTCTGGGCGGTTAAAAATGCGACTTCGATGTCAATATCGTCGGCGGCCAATGCCAGTACATTTATGTCGTCGTGAAAACGGTCGTCGCGTGCCTGGGATGGTGTGCAACAACGCGAAGCGCGAATGTGTCGATAGCGGTTTGAAGCAATCATAACACCTGCACCCGTTCCGCAGACAATTATTCCACGCGAATTGTTGTCGTCCAGCATTGCATCGGCCAGTGTGGCGGCAACATCTGGATAGTCTGCGGATATATTTGGGTCGTCAACCCCCAGGTTCACAACATTATATCCGGCAGCGGATAACATTTCGATTAAGTATAATTTTAACCCTGCCCCACGATGATCGGCGGCAATAAAAACCTTGGATACTGTTTTATTCATCGTCTTCCCCTTTGCGTTTTGATAGTTTGCATTCCAGACCGGTGTTTCCGGTTATATTTAAGGTGCGGTATGACAGTGTGCCTGTCATTTGGGCCGCGCTGAATACATTTGCGGTATTTACAATCGCCGGGCCATCCAGTGTGCCGTGCAAAAACAGGACCGGGGTGCGTACTTCGCCCACAACGCGACCTCCGCGGCCAATTACAACCGTTTCTGCGGTTATTGTGCCGATGACTTCACCGTGGATTTGTACGGTGTGATCGGTTTTTATGTCGCCGGTTAATTTGCAACCTGCCCCGATAATGGTTGGTGATTGTTTTTCTGATGCGTTTGTAAATGCCAACATTTTATTCTTCCTTTACAAATTTTGTTGGGTCAAATGGTGCACCCTTGTATCGTATTTCATAATGCAGGTGTGGACCGGTTGAACGTCCAGATGAGCCCGCCAATCCGATAACGGTGCCAGGGCGTACCCAATCGCCACGTGATACCAGTATTTGTGACAGGTGGGCATACAGCGTTGTAAAGCCCAGACCATGGTCAATTTCAACGGTTGTTCCATATCCAACGCGTTCACCGGCTGATACAACGCGGCCAGGTGCAACAGCCATTAATTCTGTGCCAATTTTTCCTGCAAAGTCAATGCCGCGATGTTTTTTTGGCTTGCCTGTGAATGGGTCGTTACGTGTACCATAATTTGATGTAATGCGTGATTTTACA
This sequence comes from Candidatus Enterousia sp., assembly GCA_045636045.1. Classification (GTDB taxonomy): domain Bacteria; phylum Pseudomonadota; class Alphaproteobacteria; order Rs-D84; family Rs-D84; genus Enterousia. The sequence continues at coordinate 6,878 of JAZTWT010000026.1, forward strand.
GGTTTTCCCAGTGGTAGCACTTCGTTCAGACGGCGCAGGCCACTCCATTTTTCCAGACCATCTGCCAATTTCTGGTATTTTTCATCCAATTTTGTGTCGAATTCAATAGGTGTAAATGCCGAGCCAACCAATGGATTTGTGTATTTATTGACATTGCGTAGCAGATATTTTTCATTCAAACCTAATGATATGATTGTGCTGTTGATGCGTTTGATGCTTTTTTGCAGTGTTTCGGTGTTTTCTTTGGTCAGTGCTGAAACGGTATCAACAATAATATTATCTGCGTCTGCAATTTGTGCCATTGATTCCAGCATCTGGGTGTTGCGGCGTTTTAAGTCTTCGTTTTCAGCACGTGTTAATTCGTATTCTGCAGATAGTTCTGACAGTTTTGTGAATTCGGGTTCAAAATCTTCGTTCCCTAGCATTTCAACAATACGCGTGCGCAAGAAATCCAGTTCGCCCCATGTCTTGATACGAGAATTCATTAATTTTTCTTTTTCTGTATCTTTTAATTTGTTGGAATTTAGTACTTTGTCATCAATTACATTTAAATCACGAACTAAATCGTTGTATTTTGCCAGATATGTTTTTAATTCTGACATGTGGCGGTCATGTAATGCACGGGTTTCTTCTAGTTGTTTTGTTCGTTTTTGTAATAACGGGCGGTGATATACGAAAACATATGTCGACCATGCTGCCCATAAAAATAGTCCTATTTTGCCACAAAAGCGTGTGAAACGCCAAAAACTGCTTTGGTTAAATGTGTAAACATTTCCGCGAGGTGTGTCCATGACGGTGAATTCGCGTGGTGGAAATATGCGCGAAATCATGCGCCATACAGCGCGAAATGGTGATGTGATAAAAGCCCACAGTGACGTAAAGTACCGTGTTATAAAATTTATCATAGCGCGCTTAGTTTAGACAAAAAATCGGCAATAGTCAAGCCGTCACGTAAAATTTCAGGTGTGTTCATGGACAGACCTTGGTGTAATACGCTGATGCCTTTGGTACCCAATCTGCCGGATATTAATACGCGTTCAGCAGTTCGTTTTGCGCCAAACAGTGGCAGTATTTGAATGTCGCCCAATTTCTTTGCCATTTCTGAAATAACGGATGCGGATGTTGCAGCGTCTGTTATTATGCAAAATGTGCCCATTGGACGGACCCGTGCAATGCAACGCGCAATCCATGATGGCAGGTCTGCGTTATGATGGGCGTTGTGTTTTGCAGGGGTGCCATTGAAATATGGTGGGTTTGTTATAACCAAATCAAAAGTGCGTGCTGTTCGCCATGTGTTGATATCTGCCTTGATTAATTCGATGTCTGTGTTATTTATCTCTGCGTTCTTTGCGCATTCAGTCAGCATTGTATCTGATATGTCCAGACCTGTGATTTTTATATCTGGGATGTGTGCGTGCAGGCACAGTGATGCGCCACCTGTGCCAATACCGACATCCAGCGCAGTTCTTGCCCCCTTGGGCGCAAAGGCAGATAACCACACTGCATCAGAGGTTGGATTGTAAATACCACGGTGGATTTTTACAAGTCCCCCCAGTAGGGTAAAAATTTCTTGTTTTGTGTTCATTGCTATTTATAATAAAACAAAGAAAACAAAAGGCAAGTTTATGTTTGAAGATATTGTTGTTGTGCAAAGTGCGGTTAGTGCATTTAATAATGCGGCCCTGTGGTCCCCTGCTTTTTTGTGGTGGGCGTTTTTGGCGCTGCCATTATTTGTTATTGTGTGGAAGTTTGGGCGCGATATTGCAGTGCGTTTTGGTTTTAATAATGATAATTTATTGGGGCGTGTGTCCGCATGGTGTGCAGCATTGACATTTGGGTGGATTGTTTTGTTTGGTGGAAATTATGCGGTGTTGCGTGATGGGGTGTCTGTATTACCCCTGATGAACGCAGGTATTGTATTCTTGACCAGTTTATTTGTTTCGTCGCATTTACATAAATATCCATTTGTGCGTGGATTAAAGAAATTTTTGTTGTTTGCGCTGTTGTTGGTTGCTGTTGCCTTTTCAGATGTTCATGTGTGGTGGGGGCCGTTATTACAGATTGGTGCTTTGGTTGCTGGTTTGGCGTTGGGGTGGTGTGCGCGTGCCGAGATGCGCCCAGTATCTGGTACTGTTTTAATTGTTTTGATGACTGTTTGTGCAATGCTGATGCAGCCCGAGTTTTATAGGTTTGGACAGTTGGGGAATCTGACAGCGCTGCATTTGTTGGCGGTGTTGATGTTAGGGGGGGCGGCGGTTGCATGCAGTGTTTTGGCGAATGTGAATGCGTGCGGTCGTGTACATCGTGTGATTTATTTTAAGATAAAGTGGTTGTTGCGAGTAGTCTGTGCGTTAGGGGCGGCATTATTTGTTTTGACTGAGGCTGTGCCTGTGTTTATTGGAACTTTGCTGGCGGTTGGTATAATGTTTGGGGTGTCAGTGTGGCATGCTGAAAAAGTAAATGTAGTATTGCTGGATAAACTGTTTGCGGGTATGTTGATGTTGTTTGGTATGGTGACGGTAATGCCGGCGGTTGTTGCACTGGGAATTATATATTGGGTTAATACCCCGACTGTTGATTTTTGGCGTGAATTTCGGGCTTTGTTATAATTTGTTATATTTATTGAATACAAAATTGTGCGGTTATGATGTAATATGCCGTGTGTAATTAATAAAAAAAAAGTAGGTTTTATTATGGCGATACATCCAACTGCGATTATTCATGAAGGGGCCGTATTGGGCGCAGACTGTAAAATTGGTCCATATTGTATTATTGGTGCGAATGTTGTTCTGGGGGACCGGGTTGAATTAGTTTCGCATGTTGTTGTTGAAGGAAAAACATCAATCGGTGATGATTCTATTGTGTATCCGTTTGCTGTGGTTGGTGTAATGAGCCAGGATTTAAAATGGCAAGATGAAAATACTATGACAGGTGTGCGCATTGGTAAGCGTTGCAAAATTCGTGAATATGCAACAATTCATTCGGGAACACCGGCCTCTGATGGAACAGTTATTGGTGATGATTGTCAGATTATGGTTAATGCCCATGTTGCGCATGACTGTAAGGTTGGAAACAGTGTTGTTATGTCAAATTTAGTGCAACTGGCTGGACATGTAGAAGTTGAAGATTTTGCGATTATCAGTGGTGGTGCAATGGTCTTGCAGTTTGCCCGCATTGGGCGTAATGCATTTATTGGTGGAATGTCAGGTGTTGGTAATGATGTTTTGCCGTATGCAATATATGATGGCAGTCCACGTGCAGTATATCGTACGATTAATCGCGTTGGATTGATGCGTCATGGTTTTACAAACGAAGATATGCATGCAATTCATTCTGTGTATTCTGCGGTGTTCCGTGATGGTGAAGGCACTGTTTCAGAACGTTTGGCCAAGGTGCGCAAGGAAGTAAAAAATAATAAATACGCGATGGATGCGATTGATTTTATTGAAAATCGTTCAAAGCGCGGAATTGGTACTTCTAAGAATGCAGAATAAAAAAATGAAAGTTTTTATTATCGCTGGCGAGGTTTCAGGGGATGTTCTGGGCGCGCGTATTATGTCCCAGATGAAGGATGTTGATTTTATTGGAATTGGTGGCGAGAATATGCAGGCCGCTGGTTTGAAATCTTTGTTTCCTATGTCCGATTTGGCTGTCATGGGCGCGGTAGAGGTTTTGGCGCATGCCAAAACATTGACACGTCGGATTAGGCAAACAGTTCAAGCGATAATTGATTTGCAGCCAGATGTTGTTGTGTCGATTGATGCACCAGGTTTTGCAAAAAGTGTTATTAAACAAATTCGTAAGAGCAAGAATGGGCAGAATTTAATATCAAAGGGTTTGCGTTTTCATCATGTTGTTGCACCCCAGGTTTGGGCATGGCGCGCAGGGCGTGCAAAAAAATATGCCCAGATATTTGATAAACTGTACGCTTTTTTTGACTTTGAAGTACCATATTTTACTAAGTTTGGTTTGGATACTGTGGCGGTTGGGCATCCGATTGCAGATGGTCTGATTGGTAAATATAAGGTTTCTAAAAATCCAAAAGATAAAATTATTACATTAGTGCCTGGCAGTCGAATGAGCGAGGTTAAGCGTCTGTTGCCACTGATGCGTGATGTTGTGGATATGCTGTGTCGTAATGGGTATATGGGGTACCAGTTTATTATTCCAACTGTTGAAACAACGGTTGATTATGTAAAAAAACAGGTGGAAAATTGGCCGTTTAAGCCAGAGTTGGTGCCTGCAACGCGGCGATATGATGTGTATGCAAAGTCTTATATGGCGATTGTTGCCAGTGGGACTGTATCGGCGGAATTGGCAATGTTACATGTGCCAACGATTGTTGTGTATAAGATGAATCCGATAACAGCATGGTTGGTTCGTCAGATTATTCGTGTTAATTGGGTGTCATTGGTGAATATTTTGTTGAATCGTGGTGTGTATCCAGAATTCTTGGGGGCAGATGCGTGTGCAGAAAAAGTTATTAATGCGGTTCAGCAGTTGACTATACCGTCTGTGCGCGAGAAAATGATTGATGAATTAAAGTCAGCAGATGATTTGTGGAGACGGCCTGATGGAGTGGCCAGCGCGTTGATTGCAGATGGAATAAAAAAAGCCTGATAAAATTTATCGGGCTTTTTTATTCAGTGCCCACAATGCCGGGGGTTTGGCATATTCCGTTTTTAGACTCTTTACTGCACACGACCGGGGTGTCGTGGTCTGACAATTTTTGTGTGCACCAGTCTGTGGTTGATGTTGGTAACTTCGGGTCATTCTCAGTTTGTTGGAACCATTCGGTGCCGTTGTTCTTGCATGCGGAATCATTGGCAGCATAGTTTGTTGGTAATACTGCGACGCAGCTGGTTGATTTGCCGTTTTTGCTGCGTCGACGTCCATTTTCCCAGCATAGGCACGCGCCCCATGATTGGGTATCAACACCGTCCGCGTATCCATATGGACACATATTTTCTTCTTTGCCAATGATATAATCTTCTGCAATATCATTGTACTGTGATACAATATTGTTGGCGAATTCGTATGTGAATCTGGATATGCAAACGTTTGTGCTTTTATAGTCGTTATTTCCTATCCAATGTTTTTCTATGAAACGGCCTTGTAAGTTGTCGCATTGGGTTGTTAATATGGATATAATTTGGTTGTAAACTTCGGTTGCCACACCAGCAGAACGCATTGCGGATTGGTTGATATAGTTATAGTTAGTTTCTCCTGTATCATATTGACCGTAGTAGGTTGTGGTTATTGTTCCTGTTTCTGTTTCTTCTTCTATTGTGGTTTTGTCAAACCCACCGAATATTTCTTTGATTAGTTCTTCGTCATGACACGCGGCAATTTTGCTTAATTGTTCAGCGCAAGGAGATATATATTCTGACTTTTTTGTATTTCCTGTATCTGGATTATACTCATATAGTGTAAACCAATCAAGTGCAGAGCCCTTATCAAAAAGGCCGCTGTGCGGATAGTAGAAATTTTCATAGTTTGTGCCACCATATTTGCTGAAGCATTGTGTGGCGACGGCACGGCATGCCGTTTTTAAGTCGGTGTCTTTGATATGTTCAACGTATTCTTGGATTATATTGTTATCAAACATGCCGTTGCAAGATTCGATATAGTCATTGCAAATTTTTGAATTTAGGGCTATTTTTCCAGGTTGCAATGTTATTTTGTTGTCGTCTGAAATCGAGGACATCGCAGCGTTTATTGCTGTGTCTGTGTTAGTATAGCATTCAGAAATATGTTCAAAGCATCCTTGTTTGATTTCTGATACCTTGTTTCGTTGGGCGTAATATATGTCCAACATAGCTTTGTTTAAATATTCAGACCATACGAAATCTGCATCTTCTACGCATTTGTCCAGTGCATCTGCGGCAAATTTTTTTGTGCGGCTTTCAAAATTCTGAACAAATATGCGATTTGATGGATTTTGTGACAATTTTTGATCTGCAGCATCAATACCATCACTGAAGGTTAACAATTTTTCTAATTTATAAAAATCTTTGACACCGATGATTGGTTTGCCGGTTGATATATCAATGTATTGTCCGTTGTCCAGACATTTATGATAGTTTGCACCACATACCTGTTCGCTGAGAATTGCGGCTTCGACATTGTTTATACAGGTTGTAATGTCAGCAGAATTATGTTTCTGACGGTTTTCAACACGTGCCAGGTCCAACATTGCACTGCCTTCGCGGACGGCGGATTTCATTTGTTTTTGTGTTTTTTCAATCGCGGTTTGTACCGTGTTGCAATCTTGTTCAATCGCCATCAGGTATGCTGTGACGGCGCGTTGTAGCGATGCATTGTTGCAATCGTTGCGCACAGCGTTTCTGCACTGGGGGTATATCGCACTGTAAAGTGCGTCGCCGTTATATGCGGCGATTGCCTGACCAGTGTCGGACATGCCGAATGCGTTTGTTGTGTCAAAAGATATGGTGACACTGTTCAGATCAGAATATTTGCCACCAACATTGCTGTCTTCGCCACGGATGGAATTCATTATTGCCTGTAATAAAGCCTTGGATGCAGATTTGTCGTTTGTCAGGGCGCTTTCCCCTTCGGATTCTGTGCGCATTGCGGCTGCCTGGGCCGCAGTCATGCCAACAACTTCCAGGTTTTCAGTGAATTCTGTTAACTGTTCGCCTGCATTGCTGAGTGTTTTTCGTTTGTCGATCAGGTCAAAAACGCGGTTGTTGCATGAACAACGACGGTAATCGTCATTTTTTAACTTACAAAATTGATCCATGCATGAAAAGTATGTGTTTTTGCATTTTTCGTATTCTGCCCCAGTCCGTGTGTTGGACATTGAAAATGAATCATCGTTTGTCGCGCGTGCCTTGACTGTTTGTTTTTTTGTTGATGATGTGTTGGTGCGTGGATTTTGTGTCGTGTTGCGTGAAGTGGTTGTGCGCGGTGTAGTGGTTGCACTGCGTGGAGATAATGTGGTTTTCCGTGGCGCAGTTGTTTTGCGTGATGTTGTTGCTGTGCGAACTTGTGTTTGTTGTGTTTCTTTTTCCGTTTTAGTGCGAGAAACAGTTGTTCCATCACGAACAGCCCCGGTGGCAACACCAATACAGGTCAGCATATTTGCGGCAAAAAACAGAATTTTCTTCATCTCTGGTAAAAAGTTTACCAAATTTGTGCTTTTCCCTGCAAGCGAATAATGAAAAATAATTTATATTATGATTGTGAATTTTTCTTGTTGCAAAGGGTGTAAAAATAATATAATATATCCGTTGCCGTGCGGATATGGCGGAATTGGTAGACGCGCTAGTTTCAGGTACTAGTGGTAGCAATACCTTGGAAGTTCGAGTCTTCTTATCCGCACCATTTTTAGTTTTTGGGGTTGTAGCTCAGTTGATAGAGCGCTACGTTCGCATCGTAGAGGTCGTGGGTTTGAGTCCCATCAGCTCCACCAAAGTTCAAGTCTTCGGGGATATGGCGGAATGGTAGACGCTGAGGACTTAAAATCCTTTGGTCATTGCGACCGTGTGGGTTCGAGTCCCACTATCCCCACCACATATCGCCAGATAGATGGGCGATTTTTTATTTGGTTCATTGGATGTGTAGCTCAGTTGGTTAGAGCGCTTCGTTCACATCGAAGAGGTCGTTGGTTCGAGTCCAATCACATCCACCAGTCATGTTTATTCTTACCCTGCTCTGTTTTTTTGTATTTGTGTTGACAAGGGTTGTAGTTGTGCTATGTTCACCTGTTATGGATAAAGTTAAAACAGAATCTTTGAGTGGTATTGTTTCATTGCGTGATATGTTTAAATATAGTCTGGGTGGGGATTATATTTTTCATGGTTCGCCAATAAAGTTAGAGCCAGGTGTTGACATGTTGGTGCCACATTGTGCCGCGTGCGAGTGCAAGGCGCGTCTTTATCTGGGGGATTTTCCGTCTGCGTTGCGTTTTGCGTTGGTGCGTGGGTTTGGATGTGATCAGAAGTATGGTAGTGATTTTTATGTGTTTGCAACACAAAAACATAAAATTGTTGTGTACAGTTCTGGAACAATGGGACAGGATTGGTATAATTCTGAAACAAACAAAAATGCGTATTTGTATGCAGTCTCGCGCAGGGATTTAGATGCTGATTATAATGGTTGTAAAAAAATGCCTATTGTTGCACGGGCAACGGTTAATTTGGATACTTTGGCAGATGCTGGTTTTTCTTTTGCTGCAGATTGTGCTGATTCCACTGTTCGGTGGTGGGGGGTCAGTAATTCAGATGCAGTTATAGAATGTGGTGTTGTGCCAAAATTGCCATTTATTGTAAAAAGAAAACAAAGATAAAAATCGCCGAAAAGGCGATTTTTTATCAACGCAATCCTTTGGCACGGCAGCATGCGGATGCAGCAGATCGCCAATCAGAATATTGTTTTGATGGACTGCGCAGATCGCGCCATGGTTGCCATCCGCTGCAACGTTTTTGCGAACCTGTTCCGGTGCATTTTGCATAACGTCGCAGGTTGCATGTTTGGTTTGAAACCTTGCCCGTATCGGTTGTGCATTTTACGACGATGTTTTGATTTTTTGCATCATTTTTGCCTAATTCTTTGGATGACATAACCTGGTACGCGTTTGCAGAACAGATGGTTGTTGCAAACAATATAAATACAGATAATATTTTTTTCATTTTTCCTCCGTTCTTCGTATGTATTCATTATAGTATCATAATGAATGAAAAACAATGGGAATTATTGTGCGGTTGTCCATGGTTCGTCGTTCATAACCAGATAGTATAATGCAGCCTGATCTGTGCCGGGATTGCGTATTATTGGACGGACAACATAAATGTCGACGTTGCATGGGTCGTTTGTGCCGCCCTGATGTTCGACCAGGTCTTCGTGAACCTTGGATGCGAAATCCATTGCCTGCAGGAAGGCGGCATCATCGTCGGCAGCACTGACCGAATCACCGGCCCACAATAGCCACATACCATAGTTTATTTCATTTTCTTGGCCTTTGATATCGTCGGCTGACAGCAGCAGTAATGGCGAAAATTCGATGTTGTTGGTATAGTCGCCGGTGCTGGTTTCTGTTTCATCGTACATATCACCGAGAAATTTTGCTGCTGTGTACCAAAAGCCTGTGGTTGCATAGGCCTTGGCCAGAATACCCATGTTGCGCATTGTTGACATGAACAACCAATCGCGAACCCTGCCGGCAATTGAACTGCTGCGCCCCAGTTGTTTCATTGCGCGATGAATCTTTCGGTTGCCGGTAAAGGCGGATTTTGTAAATCGTGCTGCGCGAACAGCAACATTTCCACGTTTTGCATTGCGCATCAACCGTAAACTGTTGCGGTATTTCATAAGATCTTGGTATGTTTCGGCGGCTTTTTTATATTGTTTTACTTCGTCAATTGTTTCCAGTGTTTTTATGGTATCGTTTAATTTGTCCAGGTCTTTGGTCAGGTCGGCGATTTTTGCGGCATCGGCGACCTTGTCTAATTTGTTGATTTCGTCTGTTAGTTGTGTGATTTTTCGTGTTGTTGATGCCCATTTGCGAACATCTTCGCTTTGGCGCAGGGTTTTCATGGTTTTTGCACCATTTTTTAGTACGCGTGATGCGCGGGCAGATTTTGTTATGCCAGAGACGACGGCGCCACCGCCAAATGTGACAACAGATATTATTACGTCCAGGGCAATTTCGGCATACATTACCCATTCCAGGCTGATATCACCGGCAACGTAATAATCATTTGTGTCTTTTTCGCCGGTTGTTTCTTCTATGCCAACAGTTTTTGTGACAGCTTTGTTAATAGAGTCATCATCTAGTGCCCATGCACTTTTGCTGGTGCAATGGAATCCATGGGGGTATAATTTGTCAATGTTGTCGTGAATATATGCCAAAGATATAGTATTGTTTTTATTTGGGCCGACAAAATTGTCCAGTGTGCCGTGTTCAGTGACGATTATTCCGTACCATGCCGGGTCCGTGTTTGTCCAAACATCTTCGCCAACGCCAACACGTGGGTTTGGGTCGGCCAATGGTAATGCGCGTTTGTTTGCGATTTGCAGGCGCTGTTTCAAGACCAAGGGTTGGGTTTCATAGTTTACAACAATTTCACGCCCACTGGGGAAATTGTATATAATCGGTAAAAATTTGATGGTTTCATCTTCTTTTGTATTTTGTACCTCTGGGCATGCCAGAACACGTGTCAGAACGTCTTTTCTTGCAAATGTAACTGTTATCCATTGTTTTATGGTCAGTTCGTCATCTGTTTCTTCAACGGTGTTTGCGGTTTCGGCCAATGCGTCTGCAAAAGCCTGGGTTGCGCATGGCGTGTTGTCTGCAGGTCGTGATGACTGAACCTCTTCGTATGTTATCAGTGTGCCGGCATCAGGTGTCGGGTCGTTTTTGTCTGCTAACAATCCAACCGCCATTCCGGTTAAAGGCAGAAATATGCAGAATAAAAAGAGAAAAAGAAAAATTTTTTTCATCGTATTAAGTATGGCCCGTCCATTACCATTACTTGTTGTATATCGGCAATTTCGCCGGGGATTAATGATATAATACCCGCAGTTGCGGCAAGAGCGCCACCAATAATCCAACCATATACTGGGACGCTTGAACTTGCGCCTGCGGCAGTTAGTAGTGAAGCGCCTATTGCTGTTTTTGTGGCAGCGGCACTAAGTAGGACCAATGTGCCACCTGTGACACCGATTCCTATAGACCATCCGTCTTTATTCGTTTGGTCGGCTTGTACATTTAGTGCAACAACATATGCGGCCAGACCGTCATTGCTGCATCTGCTATTGTTTAGGGCGGTGGCAAATTGTTGTGTTGCAGCAATGGCAGAGTGTAGATTATTGAATTGTACAATATGTTCGGCTGTTGATCCTGTTTCATCCATTAAAACCAGTCCAGGAAATGCGCGGCGGTCATTGCCTTCTTCAAAATCAAGGAAAAATTCATTATCGCTGCCGCCATATTGCAAGAAGACCTTTTGGCCCGCGACATTTACGGCAGCATCATTATCTAGACCCATAGCTATCGTATGGTCGGAACAACTGCTGGACCAATAAAGTTTTTTTATATCGGATAACTTTATAACGTCGCCAACAGATAGATTTCGTTTATTATAAAGCATTACGCCGGTTGGGATGTTAATGTATTGAAATAATTCTTCCATTTTGAATTGGAAAGCATATGTTTTTCCGTCGCGCGGATACCACACTTTCCCATTTGCTACTTTGGTTAATGAATTCAGGTTGGATATGCAGTTTAATATGACTTCACTGGCAATTAATCCCAGTATTTTAGATTTGTTTTGGGTTGCACCTTCTTGGGTTAGCATGGATGGATCTTTGAAAATTTCTTCGGTCATTGCCTTTTGAAAGTCTGCGTTGTCAGAAACGCGGCGCATACAATCGTTAAGAATGTCGGCATAAGATGACGATATACAAATTATCGTTACTAGTATGACTGTAAATAATTTATTTATGATTTTCATGGCGTGTTTATAATATGAATAATATCTCTTCTGGTATTGTGTTTACGGTGTTTTCTGTTAATTCTGGTTTGGTAGGTGCTGTGGGCGTGGATGTAGCTGCAGGTGCTTGTGCGGATGCAGCCGCAGGTGTTTGTGCGGATGTGGTTGCGTGTGCGCTAGATACGTTCGGTGTAGTTTGTTGGACAACTTCCTCTGGGCGGATTGTTAGTGTTCTATATGCACTTTTATCCTTGAATGGTTCATAGCCTGCCGCTTCGTTTTCCATGCGTGCAGAAAATGACAGGTCGGCGTATGTGGTTGGAAATTCAGCGTTTTCCAGTTGTGGTGGGGTATAGCCACTGGCCGCTTTTAAATCTTGTAATTCTTGTTCGCGTTGCTGAACATCGGCCGCCCATTCTGGTGTTTTTTGGGCGAATATATTCTGTGGATTTGTGTTATTTTGAATGTTTGGGTTTGGTGCGGTTGCTGCTGGAAATGTGGCGTTGTTAACATTTGCGACAATGTGTGAATTTTTCTTTTTATAATCTGCAAAGGCTGTATCCAGATAGCCTGCACAGGCGGTTGCATAATTACCCCCAGGCATACGTGACATTTGTAATATCAGTGCAGGACGAATGTCCGCCAAGGTTGTATCTGCGCAACCGTTTAATGTGGCGCATTGGGCCGCAACCAGGTTGGTCGTAACACGTTGACAATCTGATGTTTTGAGGTCGGTTCCCATTGAATAAACAGGGGTTGGCATGCGTTGATTGTATGGTGCGTCAGGCGTCCAGAATGGGTTTGAGGAATATGATTGAACATTTTGTATTTGGCCATATTGGGAAAATGGCGCAACCGCATGCGCATCAAATATTGCACAGATAGCAAATGTGTAAAAAGTCAGTAATAATCTGTGGTTAAGCCTCATTCCCTGCCCTTGGTATGATTGATTATAACAAAAATGTAATTGCGATGAAAGATAAAAATCCACCGACTATGAAAAATGGGGCGAACGGAATGTATTTTTGTTTGTTCTTTTTTGCCCATATTGCACCGCCAATGCATGCGATAATCAGCGCAATAGACAGACCTGTTGTTCCCAGCCACAGTCCACCAACCCCGATTAATTTTATGTCGCCCATACCAATCGGAACGGTTGTTTTGTCGCCAGTTTTTTGCAGGTGGTGGTCATACAGTGCACCAATGACGGTCGTTAGTATGTATCCAAATGTTGCGCCAATAACCCCATCGGATAATTTGGTTGGAAACATTGGAAAAAATGTAATTAATATCAGTCCGATTAACATCAGCGGAAACAGATATGCGTCGGGTATAATCCTGCGGCTGAAATCAGCAAGCGAGATTTGTACAGTGCAATATGCTGCAACAAGCAACAGAATAATAAAAAATATGTAAAAAATCATGTTTTTACCCCTTGCCTTTCGAATCGTTTATATGCTACACTTATTTTACAATAGTTAACAAGGGTTTTGTGAAATGAGTAAAGGCTGGGACAGCGTAGCGTTAAAAAAATTAAAGGCATTGACCGGTAAAGGGCTTTCTACATCAGAAATAGGTAAGCGTTTGGGAATGTCTAAGAATGCGATTGTTGGTAAGTTAAATCGTTTAGGCTGGAATGCCAAGGCAGGTGGCGCAGCCACAGCGGCGACTGCAGCAACGAAAGAGCCGGGAAAGAAAACTGTTGCAAAGAAAATCACAGCAAAGCCGGTCGAGAAGAAAGCAGCAGCAAAGGCCGAGAAAGAAACTACTAAGAAGTTGGTCGCGACAAAAAAACTGGATAAAAAGGCGGATGTTAAGGAAACTGTAAAAAAAACCACGGAACCAAAAGTAAAAGAGCTCGCAAAAAAAACAGTGGTAAAGACGTCTTCTAAAAAAGATGAAGCGAAAGATTTGGCGATACATCAGCGGATTATTCAGCATTCGCTGGAAATGGCAAACCTGAAACCGAATCAATGTCGTTGGCCGATTGGGGATCCAGATTCAGAACATTTTCATTTCTGTGGTGAAACTGTGTTTGTCGGTAAGCCGTATTGTTATGAACACTGTAAACAGGCGTATCAGTTCACACCGCCAAAGAAAAAATAATTTGTCTGGGGAATAATAAATGCATAACGAGAGAGAGAACCTTTACCAGCCGTTAGAATATGTCGAATACGATATTTCTGGCAATGTGTTTCGTGCATACTATGATGCTGATGGTAAAATAGTTTTTGTCCTTGATTTTACAGAAAGTGATGTTAAGCCAAATGTTTTATTGGTGATAAATCCTGTTGGTGATCGCAAGTGGGATGATATTTTGATGAATGATTATGGGGTTGATTTGGAAACAGTGCGCCCCAAAAAGGATAATAAGTATCAGAAACTGGATATAGAATATACTGGATTGGCGGAATATGATGATTTGATAAACGCACACAAGTCGGGAACAAGTGTTTCAATTGCGTTGGATAGGTTGGCGCGTTTTCATGATGATGCAGCGCGACGGGCGGCATACGAACGCCTGGATGCGGCTGAGTTAATTGCAGAACGTGCGCGTGAAACGATTGAAAAGACCAAGACAACGATATCAGATTTGCAATCACGGTTGAAAATGCTGCGTACAAAGTTGGCGACACAGCGACATGAAATTGGACGCGAGCCGACAAAACAATCTGCAGCCAAGATTTTGCGTACTGAAACACAAATTGATTCTGCAAATAATAAGTTGGGACGCGCAAAAAAACGTTTGCAAAAGGCACAGCGTCGTTTGGCGAATGCCGAAGAAGATATTGAAGTTGCAAATAATATTTTGGCAATTTTAGGTGAAAAAGATTCTGAGGAAGCGGTAATGTTGCCTGGGCAGCCGGAACAAACGGATGTTGTTGCATTTGCACCGGTGTTTAAGCCGATAGAGACGCATGACGAAGCAGTTTTAATTGAAAATAACGAAGAACCAAAGGCGGATGAGATGGCAGACGATGAAGTAAAACCATTGTTTGATACTGACCCAAAGATATTGAATGATGAAATCGCATTTAAACCAGTTGATTTTAGTGCGCCTGTTGTTAACAAAGATGCGGGTCTGCCGGCGGTCGTTGAAGAAGAACCCTTGCCTATGCCGATGCCAGAGGCAGAGCGTTCGCCTGTTTCTTTTGCGCCAGTTGTGGATGTGCCAGAACATGTGCAAGAACCAGTGGTGGAGGCTGTGGATACTGATGTTGTGCCGTTGTCATTTACGCCCCCTGTTGCGACGGATGTGGCAGAATATGTTGAAGAGCAGCCAACCGTGTCACCTGTTCTGGATAGTATTACATCTGTTTCAGAGTCTGCACCACAGATTGATGCAGAGCTGATGCCGATGATAGAGGTTCCGCAGTTTGCGGATTCGCAGTGGAATGATGAACCGGTGAATAATAAAGGGTATCAGACTGTTGATGATACGCCAAGTCAGATTCCGTATGAACAGATTTCACAAGAATATATGCAACCAGAGGTTAAATCTATGTCAGAAATTGAACCAGCACCAATTGATACAGGAATGCGCCCTGTGTCCCCTATTTCGGGTAATGAGCGGATGGCAGAAAATGTTGATGCGGTTGTTCCAGAAAGACAAAAGCCAGCGGCATTGTATTATTTCTTGTTGGTTATATTGATTGTTTTGTCGATATTTACATTATGGTTCTATCAAAAGTCTGCAAATAAAGCCACACCAGAACTGGGGGCGCAGACAGTTCAAGAAACGGTTGTTGTTGAAGAAGAAAGCCCTGATGGGGCCGTTGTTGCGGATGAACAGGTTGAAACTGTTGCGGTTCAGGAAGAAGAGCTGGTTGAAACTGTCGAGACAGTTGTTCCGGTGCAGCCTGTTGAAACGGTGCCAGTTAGTGTCGAAGTCGAGCCAGAACCAGTGCCGGTTGTGGAGCCAGAACCAGTTCAAATCCTGCCAGATGTTGAAGCGCAACCTGTACCAATAATTGATTTGATTGAAGAAGCGATTGCTGAACCAGAGGTGCCAGAGCCCACTATTGCGCCTGCATATGTGGAATCTCCATTCTTGCCAGCGGAAGAAGAAAAGAAACCTGTGATAATGTCAGAAGAAGAGATTTTGGCAAAGAAGCCTGCGTATGGTGTGTCACAGAATGAAAAAATGTTTGTTGCAGATGAAGACTATGAAACAGATGCGCCGGTGGAAGAAGAGTTTACGAATGATGTAGTAGATGAAAGTCTAGTCGATGATGGTTTTAATGCTGCAGCGGACACGCAGATTATTAGATCAGAAGTGGAAGTTGTGAACGAGAATTTGTCGGATGCAGAAAACCAATTTGTGACACAAGAGGTGTTTGAGGAAACGGAAACAGTAGAAGGTTGTGCAGATGGTGTAGCGCCAGATGCGGATGGCTGTTGTTCTGGGGAAGAATTGCGTGATTTAGATGGTGAATATATGTGTTGTGCAGTTGGAACAGATGATTGTTTTCCGCCAATGAATTAAAAAAGAGGCGCCCTGTTGGGCGTTCTTTTTTTTTATCGCGCGACGGCGCCACGTAATTTTTCATGACAGATGTAATCTTTTAATTTAAATCCATCTTTTGCGTGCCAATTTAGCATGCCATGCCAATTTTCATCTGGTATTTCAACAGATGGCAGTTTGTATGGTGTGCGCTGAAGTTGCCGGGCAACCTGGGGCAGATGGTTTTGGTATATGTGTGCGTCATGCAGTTCGCCTTTTAATACGCCGGGGGTCAGGCCTGCTTCTTTGGCGTACAGCAGTAAAAGCAGTGCATAACTGGCGATATTATATGGAATGCCCAAGAACATATCGCATGACCGTTGGGTCCAGATTAGATTTAGTTTGCCGTCGCGCACGATTAATTGGTGCATGACATGGCATGGTGGCAATGCCATTTGTGGAAAATCAACCGGATTCCAGGCCGAAACGATTATACGACGATCGTTTGGATTGTTCTTTAGTTTGTCTATGGCGTTTGCGACTTGGTCTATGCCGGGTTTTTGTGGGTTAAAGTTATCGGTTGGATTGCGTTCTATGCGTCCCAAATCCCACTGGTATTCGCCGCCAAAGTGTCGCCATTGAAATCCATAAATTGGCCCCAGGTCGCGTTCGTTGTCCATAATTAAATTGCGGACTATTTGTTTGCTCTTGTCGCATGGGGTCATGTTGATGCGTTTTAGCGCATCCATTCGCGTGTTGTATTCTTGTTCAACTTTGACTGGATTTGCCCATTCATTCCAGATTTTGCATTTTCTATCTTGCAACCATTTTTTGTCGGTTATTCCGTGCAGAAAGAATTCCAGTTCGGTCGCAATGTTTTTCAGTCCCATTTGCTTGGTTGTGACCAGTGGAAAGCCGTCGGCCATGTCATGAACAAATGTTGCGCCGTGCCCCAGACCGATGTCAGGAATGCCGGTGCGGTTGTTGCGATATTCGGTACAGTTGCTGTGTATGTTTTTTAATATATCAAGGTATGCCTGCATGATTATTCTCTATAGTATAAGAAAAAGCGCGCCGTTTGGCGCGCTTGGTCAGATTAACGTACCGCGTTCTGTTTAAACAATTCGTCGGCTTTAACTTTTTTTTCTTTGGTCTTGACATGTGTTAACATGGCATCCAATGCTTTTCTTTCGAACAACATTCCACGCAACATTGCCAGGGCGTTTTGATTCTTGTTATAGAATTCGAACACCTGTTTTGGATCTGGATAACGTGCAGCTTCGGCCCAGATTGCCTGTTGTAGGTCATCGCGTGTAACTTCTACGCCATTTTGTGTGCCCCATTCTGCCAAAATCAGCCCCAGTTTAACGCGGCGTTCTGCGTCTTTACGTTCCTGTTTTTCATCCCATTTATGTTCGCATTTTTTGTCGCCACAGTGTGCGTGATTGCGTTCAAATTCAGATTTTGCCATGTTGTATTCTTGTTCGACTAATGTTTCTGGCAGGTCTAATTTGACCTTGTCTGCCAAAACATCCAACAATTCGTCACGCATTTCGCGTTGGGCAACGTCTGCATATTGTTCGTTCAAAATGTTACGGATGTGTTCTTTTAATGCTTCAACTGTTTCTTGGCCGACTTGTTTTGCCAATTCGTCGTTCAGTTCTGGCAAGATATGTTTGCGAATTTCGTGAATTTCAACTTCGAATCGTGCGTCCTGACCAGCCAAGTTTTCAGCATGGTATTCCGCAGGGAATTTTACGTTAACATCAAATTTGTCGCCAATTTTGTGACCAATGATTTGGTCTTCAAAACCTGGGATAAATGCACCAGACCCCAAAATCAGATGATGTTTTTTTGCTTCGCCACCTTCGAACGCTTCGTCTTTTACAAAGCCTTTGAAGTCAATAACAGCGACGTCGCCATTTGCAGCCTTGTATTTTTCGTCTTGTTTTTCAGCAGTGCTGCGTGATTTGCGGATGTTTTCCAATGCAACATCTACTTCTTTTTCGTCCAGTTCTGCAACTTTTTTTGTCACTGTGATTTTTGTCAAATCAATTTCTGGCAGTGATGGTAAAATGTCAAATTCTAATGAATATTCTGCATCTTTACCAATTTCCCAACCTGCCAAGTCAGCCTTTGGTGCGCCGGCCAGGCGGATTTTTTTATCTGCGATATAGTTGTTCAAATCATCGTTCATTAATTTATCAATTGCTTCGCCGTATGCAGATGCGTTATATTTCTGGCGCAGGATGTTTAAAGGAACCTTGCCTTCGCGGAAACCAGGCATTTTAACCTTTTTGCCGTATTCCATCAGGATTTTATCGGCCGCGGCCTGTAAATCGTTGGCAGAAATTTTGCCGTTAACAGAATAGTGTAAATCTTTGATTTTTTCTTTTGTAAACATATGTTTTCCCCTGTTGATAGTAAGAATTGCCCCGTGATTATACAATGTTTTTAAATGAAAGCAATAATAAAAAATCCCGTCATGCGACGGGATTGAAAATAATGTATCTTTATCATTATTTCTTTGATGCAGCCATTGCAGCAGCTTTGGCTTTTTCATCTTCTTCCATTGGCATTTTACCGCCGATTGTTGCGAATGCCAATTCAGCCTGGTGCAGACCCAATTCAACACCTTCTGGTAATACCAGGTCAGTACCGTGAACTACGTCACCAATTGTTAATGTTGCCAGGTCAATAATGATTTTTTCTGGGATAACATCGACCAAGCCGCGCAATGCAACCTTACGTACTGCAAAGTTCAATGTGCCGCCCAGTTTCAGCCCCTTAGAGATTTCAGCGTTGATAACTTCAACTGGCACAACAACGTTAACTGGTTTTTTAACGTCGATACGTTTGAAGTCGGCGTGAATAACAGCGTCGCTGACTGGATGGTATTGAATATCCATCAACATTGCGTCTTCTGTACCTTCGTTGGTTTTAATTTGGAACAATTTTGTCCGCAAACCTGGTGTTTTTAATAACATATCAAATTCACGACCGTTCAATTCAATCGCGACAGGGGCCTTCTTTTCCCCATAGATAACAGCAGGGATGTTTTTGTTATTGCGGATGCTGCGTGCGGCCCCCTTGCCTGCTGCGCTGCGAATTTCTGCGTTTAAGTTAATAGCCATTTTTAGTCCTTTTATAGCGTTTGTTTAAATTATGCCCAGCCTCCAAGGGTGCTGTGCGGGGCCTATTATGACCTAAAAAACATGAAAAATCAAGTAAAAATCGTTAAATCTTTTGTAAAATTAAAAATCGGGCGCGGCCATATGTTTTGTCGCGCAGGATTTCCCATTTTGTTGTATCTGGTTGGGTTTGATTGCTGTTTTCTTGTTCCCAGATTACAATCGTACCGCGGGGGATAATTTGTCCTAGTTTTTTTATCAGTGATATCCCCAGTTCGTGCATGTTATATGGTGCATCAATAAATATTAAATTGGCGGATTTGCCGATTTTTGTCGCCATGGCGATGGCGTCTCCTTGGATAACGTGTGCGCGTGTGCCAATGGATAGTGTTGCCAGATTGTCGCGAATTGTTTTGATTGATGTTGGGTTTATGTCTGTGAATGTGACGATTGCGTTTGGATAACGTGATATGCATTCAATGCCAAATGCACCACTGCCCCCGAATGCATCCCAGATGTTTAGTTCTGGGGTGGATGTGTTCAATATTCCGGATTCCAGCATATTAAACAGTGCAATGCGTGCGCGGTTTTGTGTTGGACGTGCATTTGGTGGCAGGCGTAATTTACGTCCGCGATACATTCCTGAAATGATTTGCAATTTTGAATCCATGCGTTAAAGTATAAAGTATGAAATTTATGAATCAAGCCTTTAATGCAGCCAGGCGTGCTGCCGCACATGATGATGTGCCAATTGGTGCAGTTATTGTACGTGATGGCAAGATTGTTGCACGTGGTGAAAATCAGGTGCAGCTGAAAATGAATCCAACGTTGCATGCGGAAATAGTTGCGATTAATCGTGCATGCAAGAAGTTGGGGGGTAAATTTTTAGACGGCTGTGATATTTATGTGACACTGGAACCGTGCGCTATGTGTGCGACGGCGATATCTTTTGCGCGTATTAATAATATCTATTTTGCAGCCACAGATGAAAAAGGTGGTGGTATTACATCAAATGCCTGTGTGTATGATACGGATAAACATTTGTGGAAGCCGGCCGTTCATCAAATGCCAGAATTTGCAGAAGAGTCTGCACAGATGTTACGTGAATTTTTTCGTGTGCGGCGTGGAAAATAATAAAATTGTAATTTGTTATAAAAAAATCCCGCAATTGCGGGATTTTTTTATAACAAATCGTATTAACGTTTTGAGAACTGAGTAGAACGACGTGCCTTGCGGAAACCGTAGTGTTTACGTTCAACAACACGGCTGTCGCGTGTCAAGAAGCCTGCGGCCTTTAACGCTGCGCGTAATTCTGGTTCGATTTTTTCCAACGCTTTGGAAATACCGTGTTTTACTGCGCCTGCCTGACCTGACAAACCGCCACCTTCCACCATTGCGACAATGTCATATGATGTTTCGCGTTTTGTGATGCCGAATGGCTGTGCGATAATCATCTGCAATACTGCACGACGGAAGTATTCGTTTGATGGTTTGCCGTTAACTGTGATGTTGCCCTTGCCTGGCATTAAATATACGCGTGCAACAGAATCTTTACGTTTGCCAGTTGCGTATGTCGCGTCTGTTAATTTTGGTGCAACAACTTTCTTAGCGGTTGCTTTCTTTGCAGGGGCAGCTTTCTTTGCTGTTGTTTTTGCTGCTGTTTTCTTTGCTTCTGCCATTATTCGCCCCTTTTGTTCTTGCGGTTCAAGCCTGCGAAATCAATAACTTCTGGTTTCTGGGCTTCGTGTTTGTGTTCTGCGCCTGCATAAACGTGCAGTTTTGTTAAACGCTGGTTTGCCAAAGCAACTGCTGTGCGACGGCCCATCATGCGTTTTACAGCGTTGAAAACCAATTTTTCTGGTTTTTCAGAACGCATCTGACCCAATGTGCGTGATTTCAATGAACCTGTCCACAATGAATGCCAGAAGAAACGGTCTTTGTCAGCCTTGTGTCCAGACAAAGCAACCTTGTCTGCATTGATGATGATAACGTGGTCACCACAATCCATGTTTGGTGTCCATGTTGGCTTATGCTTGCCACGCAGGATGTTCGCGGTATATGCCGCCACACGACCCAATGTGCAATCAGTTGCGTCAATCAGATACCATTTGGCCTCTAATTCGCACTTTTTTAACGATTTTGTCGCTGCCATTTTTGTTTTCCTTGTTTATTAATTGTTATAGCGGTGCGTATTATGACGCAACCCCCC
>JAZTWT010000027.1:0-2458 GCA_045636045.1 Candidatus Enterousia sp.
GTTTTCAAATATCCTTACACCGTCTGATGTTGTTTCAACTCGCAGGCCTTTTTGTTTGAAATAATCTGATAACCCTGAAATGTTTTCTGGTTTTGCTTTCATGAAAAAGTATGAATCATTGACGTTGTCAACCAGCGTAACTTCGTGTCCTGCCAAGGCGTGTTGAATTTTAAAATCATCAATTTTGGAAAAAGTTGTCGTTGGCACTTTACCAGTATCAAGTGTTTGCTGAAGCATGTCGGAAAAGCGGTTGCCCACTGTACTGCCTATTACAAATGAACTTTGTTCTTTAGGGCTGTTTCTGTACAACAAATGTCCCTGGAGGTCATCAGCTTTTTTTGGAAAGAAACGGCCGGCATCTGTTAACTGAGAACCTATTACCCCTTTTGTGGAAACATCGTCAACAAAATGACCAAATTCATGGGTTGCGGCCTCCATCAGCATGTCCATGGATGTTTTGCCGTTTGCCTGCTTAATCATAGATTCTGATATTTGTATCGTAGGTTTGCCGTTGATGGGTCTATAAAGGGCAATGCCAGTTGGATTGTCTGGAAAACTGGAAACAAATTTAATATCTACGTTGTCTGCAATCCCCAGGTCTGAACCATGTTTATTCAACAGATTGAATAAAAATCTTTGTTTTTGTGTGCTTGATAGGTTATCAAAATTTCTGTATGAGTTTAATAAACTTTCATCAGATGCAAGTATTCTTAGCAGATTTTCTTGATAGAACGCTGCGTTGCCTTTTAACAATTCTACATCAACTGCGTTTGCCGCATATTTTTGCAGGTCGGCCATTGCATCTTTGTTAGCCTCTGCCGCTCTTCTTAGTCTGGATAATTCTGGGTCAAACGTTGAAAATTCGCCACGTATAAACAACAAATCATCAGAATCTGCAAATTGCTGTACGGTCATGTTTCCTGGTTTCATGCCCATTTTTAATTGTGCGATTTCTGCACGTTTTGCCGGTGTCAGTTTTTTTGTTAATGCCCTAATATCAGATTCTGACATGTTATCAACATTACGCAAAATAGTGTTGGCGTCAGTTGCGGCAAGTTCGTCTAAAGAACGATAAGTCGCACGTGATACATCAGCTGCTGCGGCCGTTGCTTTTGCAGTGGCTTCGGCAGCCACTTCGGCATCAAATTCACTCATCAATCGACTTAGTGCACGCAGCTCGTCATCGGACATATTGTCTATGTTGTCTAGCTTTTGAAATATATCTTGTGCTTTAGACTGAATGGATGCGGATGATGTGGCATACATATCAGGATGATACGCTGCACGTGCGCGATTCTTGTTAGACGCATTACGAACCGCATCAATATTTGCGTGCAAGGCATCGTTTGCGTTATTGGCTGCACGACTTGCATCGGATGTAGCGTTTGCGGCATCGGCTGTGTTGTTTGCAGCACGCGCGGCATCAGACGCTGCATTTGCGGCACGTGCGGCATCACCAGATGTATCCAATGCACGTGCAACCGTGGATGCGGTACGACCAATGCGTGACCCTTTGCCGGCCAGTTTTGTGATTGCCTGGGCGGTTAGGCGCAATCCAGATGCGCCAATAGATAAGAATTGTGCGCCTAATCCAATACGATTTAACCATACCAGTGCGGTTCCGCCTGCATCTTCGGGGTCGCCACCCAACTGTCGAACGATTTCATCCCAATCACCATCCGATACGCCTGATAAATCTTCGGGTTCTAGATAGCCAACCAAACGTGCTAATTCTTTGTCAACTGAATCCAGGGACGTTGCATCCAATGCGCCCATAACACTAAGTACATGACCGGCATTTTGTATTGTGCTGATTGCACAATCACGTTTTTTGCAACGTGTGGATACTGATAGGAATTCCCCGGCACGGTTTTCAATTGCAACACCGGTTGTCATTTCGGCTGCCAACCCTGCTGTTTCAACCATCACCAAAACACACCCCAGTTTCGTGCCAACCACACAATCAACCAATGCGATTGCACCGGTTCCAACCTGAATTGCACCGTCATAAAATTGGGCTTCGTTTGCATCGATTGATACGCACTCTTTGCCGTCCCAACGAAATCCTGATGCACCTGGGTTTTGTTTTAGATATATTGCATTGGCATCTGTACATTGTTTTTGGGTTAAGCCATAACATTCCTGACCAGCAAATTTTCCACCACTGACGATACACTGCATTTTGCTTTCGCCAACTTCTTGGACATACAACCAGCTTTCAGAAAAATCATCAAAAACAAAGTCTATTGGTTGGCCATTTAGTTTGCAACGCAGGACATCGTCATCGCCGACCATCAGACTGTTTTTGATTTCACCGACATTTTTGTTGCAGTCGAATGTGCGGACAGTTTTGCCGGTTGATTTTATATATTGGCGTAATTGTGATATAACATTCTGCGACCCCTGAATTTGTATCCCATGGAAGAAAACATAGTTATCAATACCATCAATCTTGGCC
>JAZTWT010000028.1:0-39111 GCA_045636045.1 Candidatus Enterousia sp.
TGCCCAAAATCCCCCCGTTATAAATTCTTGGCGGTGATGCAACCGGTGTGTATTAGAGTTTATGCGACAATCGGTGGATTGTCATTGGTCACATCACCACAACAAAAAAACCGCATTGAAATCAAAGCGGTTGGAGGTTCGAAACTATAAAACGGTATAGTGTGGTGTATTCGATATATTCCACCAACCCTCCAACCCACCAGGTTGGAGATTTTTTTCGTTCAAATCCTGAACGCCGTTTTCAAGGGTTTCGACACCCCATCAATGGAACACCCATTGACATAACCATTCTAACAAAACCTATAAATAAATGCAAATGTTAAGATAAACAAAAAAAATCCCCCTTTCGGGGGACATTTACGAATCATCTTCTTCTAATTCATCTTCATCATCAGATTCAACCGCATTCAAATCAATCTCTTTTGGAATTCCCAAAATATCTTCAATCTTATCTGAAGCAGCATCTAAATCAATTTTGTGCAAGACGGCAAATTCCTGGGCCATACGTTCCAACGCACGCAAATACAGCTGACGCGCAGAAAACGTCATCGTATCTGCCGCACTACGACGCTGCAGATCACGTACCACCTCGGCCAATTTCATTGGATCGCCTGAATTAATATTCTCTTCATACTGTGCGGCACGACGTGCCCAAATCATACGCTTGGCCCCGGCCTTACCCTTGGCAGATGCAATCGCCTCGTCCATCTTTTTGGCAGATGTCAACGGACGCAGACCTGAAATCTCGGCACGTTCAACTGGAACACGCAATGTCATGTGATTGCGTTCAAAATCAATCACTAACATCTTGACCTTTTGCCCGGCCACAGTTTGTTCTTCTATACGCAACAGCTTACCCACCCCCTGGGTTGGATAAACAACATATTGTCCTGTTTTAAAATCTAGCTTCTTACTTGGCATTATGGATACCCTTTTACGGTTGCCATTCTCTCAATCCATGGGATTATACCACAAAAAAACCAGAAAAACAAATAATTGACACAAAAAAATCCCGGAAATATTCCGGGACGATATTTTTATTGCATTCTTCGCAATGTTCCTGTTCTGCGCACACCCGATGCACGACTGGCCTCGGTCGTGCCAGACGATGTTGCACAAACCCATTTTCCATCTTGCAGAATCGCGGTCTTACCCGATTCGCACTCTGGCTTTTCCAGTCGCCATGCAAAACAACTGCCCTTTTGATATGATTGATATGTCGCATTATTACCGCCACGTGTATATGCACCATATTCCGGATTCCATTCACCACGCGCCTCGCCTGCACACCACTTGCGCGCGCCCCAGCATTCCAAACAATTACCGGCTGCATCGCATAATTCACTGGCACTATCTGTTGATTGATAACCACTATTCGGCTTGGCCCCGTCACCCATCATCTTGCCATTTTCCAGATCACGGCACCACAACTTCTGACATTCCGCCACCGAAAGCCCATCAATTTTTTGACGACCTTCGACCAAGACATAACCCGGCCCACACGAAACAAACGCAGCATCCGCAACAATCGGCAACAACATTGCACAAATCGCAAAAACAAAAATTCCCTTTCTCATATCACTTATGATACATTATTTACAAATCTTTAACAAGACAAAAAAATACGCCATACGGCGCATTTTTATTGTCCCAATCCCGCAGGACTGAAACGTCCAATATTGTTAAACAGTTCTTCCAGCGCATTCAATTCTATCGCAGCTGGAATTTCTGTCTCGCCCTGGGCCAACTTAACATCCGGCAAATCCGCATCATACAAAACCTGAGTTTTTAAAACACGCGCCCCTTTAACCCATGCCAACAAAACCGTTTCAGATGTAAATGTTGGCGCCAACGGACCACGATAGTTTTCATCTGAACCAAAATAAACCCAAACCTCGTCCCCATAAATGGTCTTAACCAACGGTGCGCCAATTTTTTCAGTCAACTCTGCCGTTGTTTTTATATTAGCAACCTCAGCCTCCAAATCACCTGGAAATACATATCCACGATGCTTGGTCTGGAATGTGCATGCAGTCATGCACATCAATCCAACCAATAACAATCCAACTCTCTTCATCTTAACCCTCGCCATTTTCTTTGACAACCGGCTTGTTCAACATAGCAAACTGCGCAATATGCTTTTTCAACTCACTTTTATACGCATTATTCGCCTTGGCCAAATCAACCAATTTATTAAACTGCGGATTCGCTGCACGTGCCGCACCAAATCGACTTTCTGTTTTCAAGAATTCCTCCAACGGCAACGGATTATCAACACTGGAATCCATTGTCAATGGATTATGCCCATCTACAATTAAACGCGGATCGAATCGGAATAGCGGCCACGCCCCAGTTTGAACCATCTGCATTTGGTGTTCTGCCCCATTTTGTAATGCAAACCCATGGGCAATACATGGCGCATACGCCAATATGATTGACGGTCCATTGAAAGATTCAGCTTCGCGGAATGCACGAATCGCCTGGGCCTGATTTGCCCCCAACGCAATCTGTGCAACATAGGCACCACTCATCATTGCAATCATACCCAAATCTTTCTTGGCATGGTCTTTACCACCAATCGCAAACTTCATACTAGCACCAAACGGCGTAGACTTAGATTGCTGGCCACCCGTATTTGAATACCCTTCGGTATCCAACACCAACACATTAACATTTTCACCACTGTGCAATATGTGATCGACACCACCATATCCAATATCATAGGCCCAACCGTCACCACCAACAATCCAAACAGACTTATCAACAATTTCACCAATCTGACTTTCTGCCAAACGCGCCCGCGGCCCATCTATCTTTGCCAGTTGTTGACGCAACTTTTCTTCGATTTCACGCTGTTTCTGCGAATCGGTTTCGCTAAATATTTCTTCAACATTTTCGACTCCTAATTCGAATAACAGTCCCTTTAACGAATGTCGTTTTTGATTCAGCGCCAAACGCATTCCCAAACCATATTCAGCATTATCTTCGAACAGCGAATTAGACCATGCAGGTCCACGCCCAGACTTATCCTTGGTCCATGGTGTTGTTGGCAAATTCGCCCCATATATTGATGAACAGCCTGTTGCATTCGCAACAATCATTCTGTCCCCAAACAAGTGCGCCAATAACTTAACATATGGTGTTTCACCACAACCAGCACATGCACCTGGGAATTCAAAGTAATGTGGCAACAATTCCACATGCTTTGGAATATTCAGATTTAATTTTTCCCGTGGAAAATCTGGCAATTTTTCCGCCGCATTAAACGCCGCCTGGTTATCCGCCATAACATCACGTGCCGGCGCCATAGACAATGCACCAACCGGACAATTTTTCACACAAACATTACATCCAGTACAATCTGCTGGCGATATATTAATAGTGAAATACATATCTGGCCCCAGTTCTGGTGTCTTCATCGGCACAACACGTACCCCCTTGGCACGCAATTCTTCTGCCTGCGTTGCAGTCAATGCCCTGATACGAATTGCCGCATGCGGACACAGCATTGAACATTTACCACACTGAATACACTTATCAATATCAACAACGGCCACACGGTCCGATATTGCACGTTTTTCATATTTTGATGTGCCAACTGGATACTGACCTGCCCCAAACTGACCATCGACACGGAATCGAGATACAGGTATCGCATCCCCGCGCTGCGCCGCCATTTCACCCAACGTACCTGCAATTTCTGCCGGCGTATCCAGTGTCATTGCTGGGATAAAGTCTGGCGCAAAATTCGAAATCGATGACGGCACATCGTATTTATGCAGAAATTCTGCCGCACGATCCACCGCTGCCCAGTTTGCCTGAACAACATCCATCCCCTTTTTCTTATAAGTTTTTTCAATCGCCGCCTTAGCACTGATTGCAGCCTGCGCCGGATCAATAACATTTGTTAAATTAAAGAAATTTAACATAATAAATGTATTAATACGATTTCCCAAACCCAATTCTGCTGCCGCGCGATTTGCATCCAAGAAATACACATTTGCGCGAATTCTGATTAAATGCTCTTGGGTATCACGTGGCAAATTTGCAAATGCTACATCTGGTGCCAGCGATGTGTTAATCATCACCGTTCCACCTGCACGCAGACCACGAAAAACATCAAAGCGTTGCGCAATCATAAAATTTGACACACTGATAAAGTCTGCAACTTCGACCAAGTATTGACTTTTAATTGGCGCATCAGAAAAACGAATATGCGAAGCCGTCAAACCACCTGATTTCTTTGAATCGTATACTGCATATGATTGTGGATATAAATCAGAATTTTCCCCAACAATTTTCACAATATTTTTCACCGCACCAACTGTACCATCACTGCCGATACCATATAAAATCGCAGTTTTAAAATTAGGGTCTTCCACGGCAAATGACGAATCAGTTTTTAATGACAACCCACTCAAATCATCATCTATTCCAACTGTAAAGTTATGATGCAACGCTCCACGCATCAGGTTTTCATATATCGCCTTAACATCCCTTGGCTTGAATTCTTTAGACCCCAGACCATAACGTCCACCAAACACTTCAACCGCATCTGAAACGATTGATTTTACATCTTGATATAATGGTTCACCGATACTACCTGGCTCTTTGGTTCGATCTAAAACAGCGATTCGTTTCACAGATTTTGGCATTGCATTTAAAAATGCCTCTACTGGGAACGGTCTGTACAAATGAACCTTTAACACCCCCAGACCAGATGGCAAATGCGCCAATGTTTCTTCAATAGTTTCACAACCACTGCCCATGGCAACAATAACATTTTCTGCATTTTCATCCCCCACATAATCCACCAGGCTATATTTACGTCCTGTTAACTGGGCAAATTCATCCATGCATTCCTGCACTATTTCTGGTGTTTTTTGATACAATGGATTTGCAGCCTCGCGTCCTTGGAAATACACATCAGGATTTTGTGCAGTACCACGAATAACCGGATTATCGGGCGTCATTCCACGTGCCCGATTCGCCAAGACCAAATCATTTGGAATCATTTTTTCCAAAACTTCATCCGCAATACGAATCAATCGTGATTCTTCGTGACTGGTACGAAAACCATCAAAGAAATGCAAGAACGGAACACGGGAACGCAGCGTTGCCGCATGCGCAATCGCCGCCATATCATGTGCCTGTTGCACATTATGTGATGACAACATTGCGAAACCAACCGAACGCACCGACATAACATCACTGTGGTCACCAAATATTGACAATGCATGTGTTGCCAACGCACGCGCCGCCACATGCATAACAAACGGTGTTTGTTCACCTGCAATTTTATACATATTCGGAATCATCAACAACAATCCCTGGGATGCAGTAAATGTTGTTGCCAAACTGCCCATCTGCAGTGCGCCATGCATTGCACCAGCCGCACCTGCTTCGGACTGCATTTCTATAATCTGTGGGATTGCACCCCAAATATTTTTTTTATGCTGAAACGACCATTCATCGGCCAATTCACCCATTGTACTGCTGGGGGTAATTGGATAAATCGCCGCAAAATCAACACATCTGTATGCAACATCCGCCGCCGCCCAGTTTCCATCAACAATCAGTTTATTCGTCATAATTATACTTCCCCTTAAATTAACTTCTGATGGATAATAGCGCCTTTCCCCCCCCAAGGCAAGATTTATAAACATTTTTTAAGTTGACAAATACTTTTATTGTCTTAAAATATTATTCAATAAAAAAAAGGATGACAAATGCCAGAACCAATAATTAACAACAGCCGCAATGACAGCTATATTGCTGGTTCCCAGGTATACATACTTGGCGATTTTTCAACCCAAAACATGAACGAATTAGTCGGGAATCTGGGCAGTTATATTTTCTCGCTGCCACCACATCCGATTTATAAAATATCTGGAAAAATCACATCACCATATGACATCAACGATATACAAAATCCAATTATTGATATATTTATCGATTCATGTGGCGGTGAAGAATACGCACTACAGAATTTATCTTCGTTAATAAACATCGCAAAATCACGTGGTGCAATCATTCGCACAACGGTGCTGGCGCGCGCATTCAGCGCAGGCAGCCTGTTGGCAATTCAGGGCACACCGGGTTTTCGCATAATGGCACATGATGCGCGTCACATGGTACATTTCGGCACAACTTCTATGATTGCAAAAAATCCAGACGACATTGAAATTCGCGCCCAGCAAATCGCAAATCAAAAGAAAATAATCCAGGAAAAATACAAAACATATACAAAGGTTCCTGCAAAAAAATTCAACCAATGGTTACGTTGCGAATCGGGCTATTTAACTGCCACCGAATGCCTGGAAATGGGTTTTTGTGATTGGATATTGGGCGAAAATGGGATTTTCATCAAACAGATTCAAAATAAGAATCAAAAAACAAAATAAAAATGCCCCACTGGGGCATTTTTATATCTGCCCAAGGAATTATTTTCCTTCGATATCAACAACCTTTACCTTGAACACAACTGATTTACCAGCCAAATCTGGAACATATTCTGTTGGGAAAGTAATGTTAATATCACGTTCTTCACCCTCTGCCATACCTACAACCTGTTCTTCAAACCCTGGCACAAACTGACCACTGCCCAATTTCAATGGGAAATTTTCTGCCGTACCACCTGGGAACTGAACCCCATCCAAGAACCCGGCAAAATTAATAACAACTGTATCACCGTTTTCTGCAACCGGTGTTTTTTCGCCACAACCTGCCAATCCTAACATTGCAACTACCCCCATAATTGATGCTACTTTCTTCATTTTTCTTTCCTTTGGTTTATGTTAATTATTGTAAACACATCTAAAGCCATACTCGCGCATTGTTGCGCCCTCGGCTTCAATTCTGTAATCAAAATATGGTGTTGGTCGCATTACATCAAACGATGGCTGGTCATAGACCATAACAATACTGTCTGCATTACGACCACAAACACGCTTCATTTCATAATCCGCAACCGCCGCCAGAATAGTACGCGAATCCCCATCAATATCCATACCATCCGCATTCTGCATCAGACGCAATCTCATCTCTCTCAAATCTGTATTCCCCAACAAGATTTGAACACGAACCATTGCCCCCTTGTACTCTTGCCAACGGGTTTCCATACGTGATGTATTCCAACGATTTGAATTCTTTTCTTTTTCTTCTGCTGTCTTTGGTTTATACGAATCAATGTTTGCATACTGATTATCAGACTGCATAAAACCACTGGTACGTTCATTATATAATGGCGCATCTTCACCACCCTGGGCAAAATCCTGGGAATTATACGGCACATCACCACCCGTACACCCTGCCACAATCAAAGCACCCAACAACATAAACAAAAACGATTTTTTCATATCTTTTTCTCTCTTTTTTTTGATTTTAACAAATAAACCTTTTTGATTCAAGTCACGATTTATGGTAAAATTACCTTGATGTCAAATGTAGTACTGGAATCTTTATTAAAACCACTTGAAGAATTCTACAAGCCTTCATTTGTAGAAGAAATCGCAATCAACCATGCTGGCGAGGTATGGATGCGACTGCACGGCGCACGCGTTCCATGGGTATCCTATAACGCCGAAATTTTAAGCAAACAATACCTGGTTGACCTGATACACACCGTTGCCAATATATATGAACGCCCCTTTGACCCGACACACGGCACGCCCGTGGTATACGCAACACTGCCTGGCAACCATCGTTTTACTGCAATCGCTGGCCCGAATGTTCAATACGACGAACGCGATATAACCGGTGGGGTTGCCCTAAACATTCGTGGTGGTGGCGCACATGAAACCAGTTTTGAAAACTATCATCTGAAGCGCGGCCAAGAATTACTAAAGGTAAAACCACGCGAAAACATTCGCCCCGACGACCCATACGACAGATTAATGTCTGCAATAAATGACGGCAGTCCAATTCTAATATCTGGTGCAACCGCTACAGGTAAAACAACATTTTTAAACCACATGTTAACATTGATTAATAAAAACAGTCGTGTTATAACAGTGGAAGACGCACGTGAAATCCGCGTCCCCCAGGCGAATCGGGTACACTTTATACTGTCCCGAACGGAACAATCCAACGCATTTAACTATGCACGTCTGCTGGACTTGGTTGTACGCATGACCCCTGACGTTATTATCGGCGGTGAAATATCAACCGACAACGCGGCAATATTATGGGAAATGCTGGGGACCGGACACGATCATTTCTATACGACGATACACGCCGAAAATGCCGAAGCCGCATACGCCGCATTTGCAGACCGCATTCTGCACACTCAACCGGCATATGACCGCACAGATTTAATAACAGAAATGAAAAAGAAAATTCGTGTCGTACAATTATCACGCGATGGCGCACTGCGCGCAGTCACCGAAGTGGTTTAGAATAAAAAAAGGAAAAAAATGTCAAAAAGAAACAGACCAATTATCAGCGACCCATATGTCGAAATACCCGGCACATCAATGGAAGACAGATTAAAAAAATACGAAGCCGACAAACAGGAATATTCACGCATTCGCGAAGAAGAATTATTGAATGGCCCCTGCCTAATCGACGATTTCATGAACTGCATTGACAAGATTCGTAATTTTTTTTCAAAACAAAAAACAAAATAAAAAATACGCCCAATCGGGCTTTTTTTTAAACAATCCTGCGCCGTATAACACCAAATAACGCAAAACCCAACAACAAAACCATTATAAATATAAATATCGCCGTCGCAACATCTTGGTATTCTGCAAATGGCAATTTCACATTCATTCCGAAATACCCAACAATAACCGTTGGTACAACCAAAATAATATTCCACATGGTCAAACGATTAATATTTGTATTCGAATCCATATTAATGACACTTTCAAATGTTTCCTTAATTGATTTCAGCATTTTACTGTACGATGTCACAACCTCAGTCGCCTGCGCCAACTCAATCCGTGCATCTTCGGCCAATTCCTGGGCATCATCCGTTTTAACAAATCCGCGCACCTTTTCTAATTTATCCAGCACCGCGACATTACCACGAATTCCAGCCATATACAGCGTATAACTGTTTTCAACCTCTAACAAGTCCATCAATTCTTTTTTTCGAATACGTTCCAACAGAACACGTTTTGATGCCAATACCCGCTTATTCAATTCTTTCAGCATTCGCAAATAAGACTCTGCAATATAATAAACAATATTCAAAATAAATTCTTCACGTGATGTCTTCTCAGACTTTTTAATTCTGTCCAACAAATCACACCTTTTACGACATACTGTTATCACCCGATTTGCGGAATAAATAATCGATAATGGTTCTGTGTGCCACAAAGTATCCGATTCGCGATTAATAATTGGGAAACGCACAATTATAACTTTATAGTCATCTTCAATTTCCAGACGTGGCTGCTCATCAGGATCCAGAATATCTGATATCGTATCTTCGTCAATTTTGTATTCTGTCTGCAATTTCTCAAAATCTTCATGATCAGGGTTGCCGACATTAACCCACGAGAATGTCTTTAATTTTTCTGTCACAAACATGGCACTCTCCTTTTGTTTTTGTTGTCACCAGTTTAAATTAATATTTAAAGAAAATCAATAAAATCTGGGAATATAAAACCATATTTTTCCATCCTAACACATGCTAAAATCAAACCAAGAACACAAAGGCAAAAACATGGCAAATAAACCAACAAAAAAAAATTCAAATAATACCAGCGCATTTACAATCGCCCACTATATTCTGTTATTTTTGGTCACAGGCCTGTGCATATCTATAATTGCATGGATAATGATAACACGAAACAACAATAAACCAACAAACGATGTAACACAAAATATAATCAGAATCAAAAACAGCGACCCATGCGTCCAACGTGTAAACGAAATCGTCACGCGCATGTGGGCATTTAACCCAGATGCAGTTCCTGAAAAATATTGGAAAATCGCAACAGAATATCTAAACGCCCCCATCACAACACGCACATATGGCATATGCCAAGATGTCGCATTCACATGTCACACCGGACAAATCAGACGCGACTGCGACCCGTGTGCGGTCCCTGCTGCGCGCGCATACGCAATGGATATACACATAAATGATTTAATTCATGCAAATTGCGCCCCCGAAACAAACACAGATTAACGACGCTTAAACGCCTGCATAAACAATTGCAGAAAATACGGCGTATCCTTCTTGGCTATAATTTTACGCAACTTATCACGATGCAAATCGCACAACACCAAACACCCCGTATCAACATTATGCTGTGCACACCAGTCTTTTAACACCTGTTGTTTTTCACGCTCTGCACACAATTCCGCATCATTTAAATTTGGATTATTAAACCGAACAACAAATTCATACACATCACGCGGATGAAATCTAAACCCCACCCCCAACAAGAAACACAAAATCCGTCCCCAATCCCAATATACATCCAACTGTTTCGAATAATCAAAACGCGCAGACGGATTCGCTGCCCAAATATATTGCGCATAATAATAAGATACACGCGCCGCATCATCAAAAACCTGGTCTTTGGGAAATTGGTTTTTATTTTTAATATACTGACACGCTATATTATAAAAATATTCTAATTTATACGCATCATTTACAATTTCATCATAGTTTAACCCCGGAATATTATAATCGTAGGCAAATCTGTATGTTGTACGAAATCCCGCCTTCTTCAAACTACGATCCAATCCAACTGCGCTGGATTTCACATCCCTGTACAGGTCAATACTTTCATTTGCATATTGTTGTGGGGTCATTTTAACACCCCATGCACAACGCAAATCAGCATCTGTCACCTGACGTACAGATTCTTTTAAATCAGACACCGTAAAGAAATCACCATTCTGAATCATTCGTCAAACTTATCACAAACCAACCACCGGCCAAGAATCCCCACAAACATCCTTTTATATACACTCTTCTTTTTTTTCCATAGGACACGCAAAAATTATTGACAGATTATTTTTTTATACAAAAAATATAACGATTTTTAACAAAAGTCAAATACAATAAAAACGGACACACGGTCCGTTTGAATTTTTATGGTCGGGGTGACAGGATTGTAATTCCCATATTCGCTTTCGCTCTATGGGCCCCTTTCGCCCTACGGGCTCGAACCCGGCGCGCTTCTGCACGCAATGCATCAAACCGTTATACCCACTGGTAAAAATTAAAACGGACACACGGTCCGTTTGAATTTTTATGGTCGGGGTGACAGGATTCGAACCTGCGACCCCTTGCACCCCATGCAAGTACTCTACCAGGCTGAGCTACACCCCGAACAACGCCCCATATTAATACGCAGCGCACAAAAAAACAAATACTTTTTATATTTTATTCAAACATCTCTAACGCAATATCATACTCGCGACAAAATTCATAAAAGAATTCCAAACACGCCTGAACTTTGGCACTTTTTATCTTCAACGGATTACCGAACCCTGTCAAAACATACTCGTAATCAAAATCAATATTAGGCACCTCTACTAACCTTTTATTTTTATTAGAACACCATTCCGGCATTACTGCGATACCATCACCTTCGCAAATCAGTTGATAAATAATAGATGCAGAATCTGCTGTTGTATTTAATTTCTTGGCACGTTTCAAAATAAAATTAAACTCTGGCAGTTGCAAAAATTTTTGCCGAATACACAGGTCATAATTTTCCAACATATCTTCCATATCCTTGGGCGCACCACGTTTATACATATACTCTGGCGTACTGTAAAACTTTGCTTTGGTTTTAAACTTAAACAAGGCCTTGCCCGGTATTTTGGTCAAAGAGCGCGCATCAACAATCGTAATGTCAGGGCTGGACATATTTGTATGACTATTTGTCAAAATATCCAAACGAAATTTTGGATGCGCCGCATAAAATTTTGACAATTCCGTCAACAAACCACTACCTGCAAAACCTTCCTCGGTCCAAATAGACAAAAAACCCGTCAATTCGTCAGGCGCAGTTAAATTATGCAACAAATTATCTAACGCATCTGAAATAACCTCTATATCAGAATACAGTTGTCGTGTTGTATTCGTTGGTACACTGCCCGCCGAACTGCGAATCAGCAATGTCGTTTTAAACCGCTCTTCCAGATCCGCAATCATCTTGGATAAATTAGAATGTTTAATACCGTTTCGTTCTGCCGCAGCCTGAATTTGACCAACATCAATAACTTCCTTTAACGCCAACAACTCACGTAAAAACGCCACTTTTGTCTTTATTGTCGCCATCTAACACCCCTTTTTTATACATAATACACACAAAAACAGGAAATAACACCAATAAAATTCGAAAAAATGCAGGAACAAATACCTACAATCCTAAGAATAAAAACCAGATTCCGCGCATAAAAAAGATACAAAAAACCATATATTCCCAACAATACAGAAAGTCTACTACCCCTTTTTATACATCTCCTAAGATATTTTTAGCAATAAAAGAACATAAAAACCTATTCTATAATACTGACACAGCGAACAAGCAACAAAAACAATAACAAAACCAAGGAGATAAAAAATGACACATAACGAAGTTTGGAATGCAATCGATCAATTCGCACACGCACACAACATGACATGTTCTGGCCTGGCAAAATACAGCGGCCTGGATCCAACAACGTTTAACAAAAGCAAACGTTTTTCAAAATACGGTCAACCACGCTGGCCATCAACTGGCAGCATTGCAAAAATACTGTCCGCAACCGGATGCAACATAAACGACTTTTTAAAATTCTATCATTCCATAACCCTGGCTGCAGATCGATAACACCAGGAAAAAACGGACATACAAATGTCCGTTTTTTTCTGTGGGAAAATACACATATTGTCAACACAACAACATAAATATAATATGTATACGTCCGGACAAGCCGTTTAACAAAGAAACAAAAAAAAGGAATAAAAATGTCAAAACCAGAAAACAAAGGCAACAAATGTAAAAACTGTTCAAACACGAACAACACATGCGATAAAAAGGCCGACTGCAGCAAAAAAAACTGTGACAAATAATCCAAATCCCCAAAAACGGGGATTTTTTCATTTATAATAATGGCATAAAAAACACTTTTATTTTTTTTCATTAAATGATACAATGTGCCAGAGAGAAAGAAATAAATCGCAACAACAAAAAGGAAGGAAAAATGCTATCACATAAACTGAAACATTTATGTTCGCGTGTAATTGCGTCATTGTCCGCATTTGGATTGATACAAATTACATCCGGTAAATCACATGCTAAAACGCTTGACCACCAATTTAAAAACGCTATGCCGGGCGACACATTTGTGTACAACGCTACACAAGACACAACCTTTTACGCCGAATTTTCTGAATCATGTTCATTATTTCTAAGTGACGGCACATCTGGATACATTGCAAGTGCCGCATACAGTGGCGAAATCCCTGGCGCATCTGGGAAGGCAGGATGCAAATTTACTTGCAAAGACGGATATGTATTCGCCTCAACTAATGACGCAACAGGAATTGTCACAGGCACTGCGGGCAGCACTATCTTCCCAACAGAAGCCTGCGTAATAAAACAAGAAACAACCTGTACAATTCCTGAAGGTGATGCTTATACCGGTATCGCTTCAGCGAATACTACTGGGTATTCAGGTTCTACAAGCAGCAGCACAGGCAGCACAGGCAGCACAGGTGGCGGCTCTATAGCCAACGGCACAACCGGCTGTGTGTGGACATGTAAACAAGGATTCACTGCATCCAGCAACCCAAGCGTGTATGTAGGAAGCTTCTCTGGTGGCTGGGGCACAACAGGTACAGTTTCACCAAATGGCATAGGCTCATGTCAGCCACGCTTGTTTACACTTAACTTTAACTGCGCGCCCGGTCATTTTGCTGAAAGTGAAAACACAACAACATCAGGCTACGCCGTCACTTATGGCAAATCAGTCACAATTCCAACTTGGGCACAATGTGAACGCGACGGGTACTATTTCACCGGTTGGTCTGGAAACGCATATTAATAACACACAAAATAAAAACCGGGTTTATCCCGGTTTTTATTTTGTAAATTGTTTTTCCAGTGCGATTATATGCGATATTTGTTCACGCATAAATGCAATTTTATTTTCATTATTTTCCCTGCTTTTTTCACAACTGGGGTTGCTGCGCAAATCATCAGATGCCTTGATAAAACGTTTTAACAACGCAACCATCAATCGATATTTCATAATTTCACGCAGGGCACCGTTTTGAATGCTGGGCATGCTGTATTCTGCGTTATTATGCAATTTACAGTATGTTTCATATACCGGCCTGAATATATTCAGTTCAATTTGCAATGGCGCAAATATATCACGATATATAAAACGATAGTTTGCCTCAGCAAAATCAATGAATGACAAAGTGCTGGTTTCGGCATCATATAAAACATTACCCGGATTTAAATCACAATGTGACCATGCAGGCCGTGTTTCATATTCAAATGTACCAACCTGGTCACGAATTCTGGACATTATTTTTACTTCATCATTATCAAACCATTTTTCCATCTTATTTGTGACAAAATTGTCCAATCGATTAAATTTTAATTCAGATGCGATTTTATGTTTCTGTAATTCTTGGACCGGTTTTAATTCATTCATATCCACCAAGAATGCTGCAATGCCATCAATAATTTCATAACGCTGACGACGCGAAACCCTGGCAAACAAATCATGGGTTAATGGTTGCCCATGGGCACGTTCTTCTAATAATTGGTATTCATCATCCTTGATAAACAACATACGCGGAATATTATAACGCGGATTTCCGACATTATATATATCATCAATTATTTCTTTGGTGCGATGTTGTTTCATCAGCCATTTTTGACGCGCATCTTCACCCAACGTCGGCAGAGGGCGTTTCATAACAAAATCCGCCCCAAAATCTGCGATATATGTTTCGCGGCCATGAATAAGATTTTTCAGGGTATCCGTCATCTTAAATCGTTTTTGATCGTGTTAACAGTTTTATTATATCCTCTTGCGTACGCAACATACATGATTGCATATATGCATAGTACGCACGTTTATTGCCACCGGCATAATTCGCAATGGCTTCTTTATATTTTTGTTTATCACCACGACGATTGAAAACAATTGGACGATAGCCACCACGAACCAAAATCCAATTCATAATCAGTCTAGCGGTACGTTTGTTAAAATCATCAAATGGCTGCAGTGCAATCAATTCATAATGAATTTTAAACGCACGATGTAAAATATCATCTTTGCTGTTATTATAATTATATACTATATCATTTATACCACGCTGCACATATTCAGGCGATGGGGCATGCATACGCTGCCCATTAACGGTCAATTCTAAAACCTTACTTGTACTGCGATAGCGTGCACCATCAATATGTGTATTTGTACACAGAATACCATGTATATCTAATATCGCTTTTTCGTCTATTGGTTGATTCAAGTTATCCAAGATGTAATCATACGCCAACCCCAGGTTGCGCATACAATTAAAATCCAGGTATGGCTGTTGTTCTTTATTAGGCACATAGAACAATGTACGTGGTTCAGTATATGAAATTTCATGTCGCAACCAGTTAACGTTATTTAAACGTTTGATACTGCCTGTGCCCGACAACATATATGTTATAATCTCGCGATTATATTCTATTCTACTTTTTAATTTTGGCGTTTTGGTCATTGGGTTCTCCCTTGACTGTATGTTATTTTGTATAAAATATAGTTCAGTAATTTATATTTGTCAAGATTTTGTATTCTTTTTGTATTTTCTTAAAATTGGTATTGAATTTTACGTTGCTTTTGTTTTATGCTGTGTTCTGAAATGTCCAAGGGGTGGTATATGTTAAAAAAAATATTAGTATTATCAGTATTATTTGTTCCGTTCATGGTAGATGCAGCACCAAAAAAGAAAAAAGAAGAGCCTGTGGTTCATCTGACGGATGCACAAATTTATGAAGAATTAAAAAAATTGGCCCTGGTTTTTGAGGTTGCACGTGAAAATTTCGTAGAAGAAGCCGATGAAAAAAAGATGTTAGAGGCTGCAATGAACGGAATGCTGGGCGCACTGGATCCGCATTCTTCGTACCTGTCCTCTGATGATTTTAAAGAATTCAGCGAAAAATCACATGGTGAATTTGGTGGTTTGGGCATACAAATTACCAGTGACAAAGGCGCAGTCCGTGTTATTTCACCAATTGACGACACACCTGCGGCACGTGCCGGGATTAAAGCCGGTGACTATATCACACATATTGACGGCGAACAGGTATTTGACATAACATTGAACCAGGCTGTCAAAAAGATGAAAGGACGCCCAGGAACCAAGGTTAAATTAACAATCGTTTCAGACGACGGTGAATCCAAGACACTGACACTGAAACGCGCAATCATCAAAGTAGAATCGGTAAAATCATCTGAAAAAATGCTGGCCGGCGCAGACCCCGAAGACAAGGAAACACCCAAGGTTGGATATATTCGTATTTCTGATTTTGGCGCAACCACCGCACGTGATTTGAAAAAGGCACTGGAAAAATTGGAAAAAGCGGGCGTTGTTGGCTATGTCCTGGACGTGCGCAACAATCCGGGCGGATATTTAACTGCCGCAATAGAGGTATCAGACGCATTCCTGGATGCAGGCGAAATCGTTTCCACCCGTGGCAAGGCAAAAACAGATATCGAACGTGTTTATGCACATGCCGGCGATATGGCAAACGGCAAACCAGTCGTTGTACTGATTAATCACGGTTCTGCATCCGCATCTGAAATTGTTGCAGGCGCACTGCAAGATAATGGACGCGGCATTGTTATGGGTTCACAATCTTTTGGCAAGGGCAGCGTACAGCAGCAAAAACCACTGGGGGATGGCACCGCAATTCATATCACAATTGCGCGTTATTACACACCTTCTGGTCGATCAATTCAGAACGAAGGAATCACACCAGATGTAGAAGTACTGCAATCCAAAATTGAAGTAATCGAGAAAAAGGAAAGCATGTATTCCGAGGCTTCATTTAAAAATTCATTAAAGAA
The DNA here is from genome assembly GCA_045636045.1 of Candidatus Enterousia sp. Classification (GTDB taxonomy): domain Bacteria; phylum Pseudomonadota; class Alphaproteobacteria; order Rs-D84; family Rs-D84; genus Enterousia. Next base: position 17,041 of record JAZTWT010000028.1, read on the forward strand.
CGATAAGTCCAAGAAAAAGGACAAAAAGAAATCCGACACAACAGACGAAGATTCTGACGAAGAAACACCATTCGAAGAATTAACAGACGAAGAAAAAGATGCACGTGACTATCAGTTGCAACGCGCAATGGGCATGGTAATCGCAATGGGCAAGATGCAATCACGGGGATATGTTATCCCAGAAGAAATTGATGTAGAATCAAAAGAAATAGAAGTTGTCGAAGGAGAATAAAAATCGCCCCCAAGGGGCGATTTTTATGTATCTATGCAAGCAAACAAAAAACCGGTATACCCCGGTCTTTTTCTATTTACATTACAAAATCTTCACCCAAATAAACTTTCTTAACCATCTCGTCCTGGACAATTTCGGGCGTTGTTCCATGCTTTAAAATCTTACCATCATGCAGAACATAACTGCGATCTGTAATTCCCAATGTCTCGCGCACATTATGATCAGTAATAATCACGCCCAGCCCACGATTCTTTAACTGTGATACCAGGCTGCGAATTTCATTTACTGCGATTGGGTCAATCCCTGCGAACGGCTCATCCAACAAAATAAATTTTGGATCATTTGCCAACGCACGCGCAATTTCAACACGTCTGCGTTCTCCACCAGACAACGCCGTTGCCGGGCTGTGCCGTAAACTAGCAATTGAAAACTCTTCTAACAGTGAATCCAATTTCTTCTTGCGCTTTTTCTTATCTGGTTCAACAACTTCTAAAATCGCCATAATATTCTGTTCAACTGTCAAACCACGAAAAACACTGTTTTCTTGGGGTAAATATCCAATATGCAAACGCGCACGCTGATAGAATGGCAAATGTGTAATATCCTGCGAATTCAAAAAGATTTGACCACCTGTGGCCGCCAACTGCCCCGTAATACAATAGAACGCAGTTGTTTTGCCTGCACCATTCGGTCCCAACAACCCAACAGATTCACCTTGGCGTGCCTCTAAGGACACATCCTTGATAACCATACGCTTCCCGTATGTCTTTGACAAATGTTGAACACGTAATACAGATTGCTTCATAATTTAATCACCAATTCATCTGTCCGCAATTTATCGCCATTACTGGAATCAACGCGAACATTACCCGTTAATGTTATTGTTTTATTTTTACGATTATATTGTCCCCTGTTTGCGACAATATTATCTACAATTTTTTTACCTGATGACACGCGACTAACCGTACCAGAAACAGTATCCATAAAAACAAAATCAGGTTTATCATACTCTTGGTATCCAACACGAGCGCGCAGTTTAAACGGCTCGCCATTCTTATCCGTTCCAACAAAGGCGGCATTCGACATTTTAAACTGGTTCGTCACAATATCCGTCATATTGATTACAGCGATGGGACTCCACAACAACTGCTTGGTAAACAGCGAACCAGCAACCAACGCCGCCACCATAACCAGCCCCCACCCTGTAAAAAAGAACTGCCACAAACGCTTCAATCGTTTATGTTTTGTTAATATAATAAAATTACGTTTATCTTTGTGCACACAGGCACTTTAGCGCCTAAATAATAAAAATGCAATTTTTATATTTATCCGACGGGATTTTTATGATATAATCTCCAGCAAGAGAGATGAACAAAAAATTACTATTTTTTACAGGACTTTTAATTATGGTGCAGGTTGCACCAACGATGGCAATCACAATTACAAAGGCAAAACCTGTTGCACAAAAACAAAACGACATCAAACAAACGGGTGCCTCGCTTTTACCGACCATAATCAACATCTATAGTGGCATCCAAGAAATAACTAAAAAACAACAGGCATTAACCGCCGAATGTATACCATCATCCCAAGAAATTGAATTTGTAAACAACACATTCAAAGAATGGATACGAACAGGCGCAATGACCATGGACGAGGTTTATCGTGCCCTGGGCAATGCAAAACCATGCCAAACTGCATCGGGTGGGTATGCCACATCGGTCAGCATAGCATACGCCACCGAAGACACCAGCCTAATTTGCTATGACTACTTTGGCAGTGACAGCGATAAAGACATGATTTGGCACAAATATCCCAAGGTTGTTGTCACATATTATTGCACAGACGACCCCGGCAGTAGATCTTGCACAGAAAAAAACCGTGAAACCGTATCAAACATATACGATATATTCAACTTGATTGATTTCTCGACCGCAGATTATACCGCCCAAGAAGCAAAAATGGCCGGCACACTAACAGCCAAAATCGAACAATGTTCCAGCAGCAAATTGAACGCCAAGAAACGCGCAATGTGGAGTGAATTCCTGGTCGGTTCAATCAGCAACCTGGGCAGCAGCACAAACACGGGTTCTATCATGCAAATGGTTCAAGGTTCTGCAAACAGTAGTCCAATGGACGCACTGAAATCAATCGGCGGAAACATAACCCAGTTTTTACAATAAAAATACAACCAATAAAAAACGCCCAAACGGGCGTTTTTTATTTGCTATCCTTGGTCTTAAACTGCATATCATACAGCATTTTATATGCACCACACTCTGTTTTAATCAATTCATCATGTGTACCAACCTCTACAATCTCGCCTTGATTTATTACGACAATCTTTGAAGCATGTCGTATTGTCGACAAACGATGCGCCACAACAAACACCGTCTTGTCATGCATCAGGTTTTCAATCGCCTTTTGTACAACTGCTTCAGACTTATTATCCAGGGCGGATGTTGCTTCGTCTAAAATCAAGATTGGTGCATCTTTCAAGAACGCACGTGCAATTGCCACACGCTGTTTCTGCCCACCAGACAACAATATTCCCCTTTCACCAATTTGGGTATCCAGTCCATCTTTCAATCCACTAACAAAATCATTCAGATATGCCATACGTACAGCCTGCTCAACCTGTTCTGGGGTCGCATTTGCATTCCCCAACATAATATTTTCGCGAATCGTTCCTGCAAACAGGAAATTATCCTGAAATACAACACCGATATTATCACGCAAAGACTGCAACGAATAATCACGAATATCAACCCCATCAATCAAAATATTCCCACCCGTCACATCATAGAAACGCGGCAACAGACTGATAAAAGTACTTTTACCCCCACCAGAATTACCAACCAGCGCAATCGTCTCGCCCCGCTTAACTTTTATATTCACATCTTTCAATACTGGAACATTCGACACATATTCAAATGAAACATTTTTAAATTCGATTTCTTCTGGTTGCCCTGTAAAGACACATGGGTTTGGTCCATCCTGGATTGCAGGTACAGAATCCATGATATCGAATACACGTTCAATCGCCAAGAACGACATTAATACAGCATTATAGTTCGAACCAATACTCTTCATCGGTGTATACAACATAATTAACGCTGTCAAAAACGAAACGAAACTGCCACTGGTGATTGTCCCATCCAGAATCAACACAGATCCAATCCATATTGCCAAACCAATACCAAAAGACAAAATCACATGCATAACTGGGGTCAACCAACGCGTCCTTTGCAGCATTTTTATTTTCAGTGTAAACACCCCATCCAACACACGTTTAAATTTTCCCTGCTGATAATTCGACAGATTATAAGATATAATTGTCTTGTTTCCTGCATACGTTTCATTATACGCCGTCAACAACGAAGAATCCGCCGCAATAGATTTATCCATTATCGACTTTACCTTTTTCTTAACCGTGGTCATCGGCAACAAAGCCAACAACAATATAAACACACAAACAATAGCCAACTGCCACGAATTATAGAACAGCACAAATACTAACGAAACAGCGGTAAAAAATTTCTGCACAAAATTCTTCAGATTTGTCAGTAATCCCGAACATGCCATATCTGCATTATTATTAAACATAAATATAACATCGCCCGAATTCTGCCGATTAAAGAATTCAGTTTCAAACCCCAACATCTTTTTATACAAATCCATCTTCAACAGATTTGTAATCTTGGCGCCAACCCATGTATTCAGATAGTTTGATAAATACGTCAGCCCCCCCTGCACCGATGTAAACAAAACAATAACCAATGGAATATACCACGATGCCTGCAACGACTTTTCAACCATAACCATATCCATATACGGTTTCAGCGACAACGCAATCAATGCATCCATTGAACCAATTGGAATCGCCAGCAACAACGACACCAGACCACGAAACCAATATGGCTTCACATATGGCCACATACGTTTATAATTCACAACGAACATATTACGCAAAACACGTTCACGTATCTGCTTATCTAATCTTTTTGTTCCCATATCTATTTATTCCAGTATTTTCAATAAATTACACTATTATGCTTTTTATCATAACACCTAACGCACAAACGTTAGCACAGTTCCTCCACACTGTCAATTTTAAAGACGCTTCATCGCCATATCCTTATGTTTTCTGTTGATTTTTATCCAAATTTATGATACAATGTGCATCGCATCACGGACGACATACTGTCGTCTTTTTTTTATTTATCGACCACACATATGGTCGTTTTTTATTAACCAAAGGATTATTCATGAATAAATTCACCTTTATCGGGGACAGCAAAACCAAAGAATTTTTCTTTAAATTCCCTTTTTTTACAAAACAAGACATTTTTGTGAAAATAAATTCGACCACAACCACCGATTTCAAACTGATCCCCACCCCATCGGTAATGAATGCCGACACGCCATTTACCGGCGGCAGAATACAGTTTAAAAAGCCACCAAAATCAGGCGACATAATTACAATCTGTCGCAAACTAGAATTGAACCGACATATTGATTACCAGCCAACCGCAGCCCTGAACCCCACGACATTAAACCAAGACATGAATTTCATGCTGGAAATCCTGAAAGATATGCATAATGAATTGACAGATTTATCCGAAAAATATTCTGAAATCGCCAATACAGACAGCACAGAACAATTAATCACAAAAATTGACACGGTGATATCCCGAATAGATAACCTAGGTGACATCAGCAATATTTATCCCAATCTGGATGCACTGACCAGCGCAATTACTGCCGCAAACAGCAATATCAGCACCCTGGACAATTTCAAAAACGGCATAAATGATTATGTTGTTGAATTTCAACTTCCAACCCCTGAAAATAACTTCACATGGTATCGAAAATACAAAAGCGGCTGGGCAGAAATGGGTGGTCACGAAATCGGCTCCTTAGATGGAGAAAAAACAATCCCCCTGCCAATAACCATGGCAAACAAGGAATATAAGTTTCTTGCAACTTTCTGTCTTAGCGGTTATGACACCAGTCCCGAAGCATCATTGGCCATACGCCGTCAGCGAAACAGCACAAATGACACAACTTCGTCCGTAGCAGTAATTGCAACATATTCAATAAACGGGGCGAACGGTTTTACTGGCTGGGAATTTGATTGGATCGTATCAGGGATTGCAGCATAAAAAACGGGGCACATGCCCCGTTTCTTCTAATATTGTTTTGTTATATAAATTTCATCAACATTTTTTTATTCTATATTGTATTCCACATATATAATGTTTTGAATACCCAGAAAAGAACTTAATTTTGTACACAGGCAACCCAATGAAACGATACTTTTTTTTATTATAGGTTTCTGTGATTTTTATCAAACCCAAGAACAGATATTTTGTTTTTTCAAACGTTTGGTTTTTTATCATTTTTAATTTGCGTTCTGCCCAAAAATCTAATTTTACTGACACAGGGTGCATCGCAACAAAATCAGATGCCAATTTATATATCTCATTTCGTGCTGACAAATCATGTTCATACCTCACAGCAAGATCTAAATAAACCAGGAAGGTTTTCCAAAAGAACAACTCGTATCTGTTATACATTTTATGCTGAACCAAATATTCATAGAACTTGATTGCAATTTTTAAATGATCGATACTAACACCAACCTTATTACTAAATGTCTGCCCCATAGTAGAATCTTCGTGACGAATATACTTATAAAAATTATCTGTTATATAATAACCATAATTAGATAACAAGCCATAGCAGAAAAAGAAATAAGCGTCTTCAAATTTTAACCCCTCAGGAAAGGTTAAATTATGTTTTTTTAAAATCGATTTTCTAAAAATCTTATTACATGGCGAAACATCAGTATTATTTATAACATCCGTTGTTATCTTTGTTTTACCCGAATATTTTATACGATAATATTCATCATCTGATTTTTGTATTTCTGGATTTTTACCCCCAACCGTCTGAATACCAAAAACAACGAAATCAATATCATCCGTCATTTTTGACAACGCGGTTTTGTATGCTTTTAAATCCAAAATATCATCGGAATCCATAAATGCAATCATATTTGATTTTGCCAGCGCAATTCCAACATTTCTGGCAACTGACTGCCCCGAATTTACCTGATTTACAACAACTATACGACTGTCCCTTGCGGCATAATCTTGCAAAATCTGCAGACTGTTATCCGTACTACCATCATTGACACAAATAATTTCAATATCACGCAGTGTTTGATTAACAACCGAATCCAAAGTCGCCGCCAGATATTTTTCTACATTATAAACAGGTATAATTACCGATAATTTTGGCACCTTTATCATCTTACAACGACCTCCAAACTTGGCATATTTTTTGGGCTGCGAATATTTATCTTTTTAAACAATCTGAAATACTTTTTACCACCAATTATATCTGTCCGATAAATAGGCCTAATCAAATTAAAGAACACGCGCTGCAAACGCACCAATACTGATTTTGGATATATTACACACAATCTACGTGCCCATTCACGATCGTCAAACAGCGCACGGGTAAAATGTCCTGCACGAATATGTGCTTCATATTCACGGGTAAAACGTTCCTGAAAATCGCGACGCACATCACCACATAAACGATCTAAATTCCACTCATAAGTCCCCCACTTTATTACAGATATTAATCTTCGGGTACCTTCATACATCTGTGGCTGTTCCTGGGCAATATATCGTTCAATTTCATCCCATTCATCACACACACAAAATACTTTTGCCGTTGATTTCACAGACGAATTTACATTGTCACAACGATAATGCAAATACGCGTTTGTGGTCAAATACGCACGATTTGCCATTAACCATACTTTGAAATTAAAACCTGTATCCTGGAAACTGGCACCTGGCGACTCTAAAAACCTGATATTATTTTTAATCAAAAATTCACGATTATAAATTGCAGCCCATATTGATGGGGGTGCCCACAAAATACCATTTTCCAAACGCGGTTCAATAACACGTCCAGCCTCATGCACTGGCACAATATCATTCAAAATATTTTTTTCACCATCAGTTGTTGTATATTCATAGAAATTGCTTTTCACAACATCTACATCATTTTCATCAGCAGCCGCAACCAAATTTTCAAACATATCTGCATCAATCCAGTCGTCAGATTCTACAATACCAATATATTTTCCCGTTGCCTTATCCAAACCACGGTTCATTGACTTACCATACCCTTCGTTTGGCTTATCAATTATAAGAACACGCTTATCCTTGTCTGCATATGATTTTAATATATCCAGTGTAGAATCCGTTGACCCATCATTAATGCAAATGATTTCAATATCACGCAGTGTCTGATTTACAATTGAATCCATACATTGAACCAAGAATTTTTCAACGTTATAACACGGAACAAGAACAGATACCTTTGGTTGAGTTTTACTCATCTTCTTTCCTTTTTTTTATTTATTTTTTATAATGATTTTCTAAAAATTGCTTTCTTGCAATTATTCGCAAAAATTTATAATTGGTTCCATTAAACGGGGCACGATTTTCTGCTTCGTCAGATGACAATATAGTCAACCCCAAATCATTTATTTGTTTATTTACATCGGCTGCATTCAAAAAACGGCGATAATGTCCTTCATAAATAAAAGCATCTGCCTCGCCAGAAACTTTTTCGCCCATGCCATAAATTTCATTTTGTGTGCCACGTGCCTCAATCAACAATAATCCGTTTTCATTTAAATGATTGGCACACCAGTTCAAGGTTTTGATTTCTTGCTGTTTTGATATCGCGTGCAATGTGAATCGCGAATATATGGCATCAAACTTTTTCCTGAATTTTAAATCTGAAAAATCTGCGCATTTAAAATTTAAATTTTTTCCGCCAAATCTGTTATTTAAAAAATCTATTTCTTCGGCGCATTGATCAACTGCAGTTACATTAATTCCGTGTTTAGATAAATATACCGCATCACGGCCATTACCACACCCCAACTCTAACAAAGACACCCCCGGTTTCAACCATTGTTTTATGCAATAACTTGCAAACAAAGATTCCTGAAACGGTTCATTTTGTTTTTTATAATAATTTGTCCAATATCGCAATTCTTTATTCATTATTTAACCTATTTAACTTATCCAACTCCTCTGAATTTAAATCACGTAAAAACAAATGCTTGTGCATATCACGTGGAAATTCAAAATAGTCACCATATGTATCGATTAAAATCTTGTTATAGTTATTCGGAACAAAGAATTTTCTGCCCTCAAATTCCAGTTCTTTTAACGGAAAAACATCATCTGATTTATAAATATGCGGCTGATACACACGTGTTTCCAACCCTAAAAATAAATGACGACCTGTTTCAGATGCTATTTTGTCTTGCAGTGGCAAAACCTGCTTTTCGACATTTTTAAAATCATCATAATTATCAAAGTTTTCAAACAATTTATCTTTCACACCACATCCCTGACGCAATGTATCCGAAATAACATCTGTATCCATATCTGAAAAATAATACGGAAAAATATCGGTGGCAAATGCAAGCTTTCCACGCAAACGCCAAAAAATAAAATCAACCCATTCTGATGGTGTTTGTGGAACAAAGTCACGATGTAATGTCTTGCCAATCTGGGACGGGACACGTTTAAAAAATGCACATGTGTCCTTTAATTCTTGGTCTGCAATTTTACAAAATTTTTCATAATCGGAAGCCGGCATACCAATATCAATGTCATCGTCCCATGGAACAAACCCCTTGTGCCGAACCGCGCCCAACAATGTTCCGAAATCTAACCAATATGACAGATTATGTTTACGACACACCTTGTCCACCGCGGTTAAAACATCCAAATTCAGCATTTGAACCTGACGCATCACACCATGGGCGCGTGGTGCCTGTGTTATATCCGTCGTATTCAGCAAAATATTTTTAACATGTTGCAGTTCATATGATAAATCATTAATACGATTCAGCGACCCAAAACCTTCATTTATTCTGTGTGAAATATCACCAAGATTTTGCAGGATATTGTTTTGGTTTTGAACAACTTCGTTTAATTTATCGTCCAAAAAACCAATTCGTTTATCCAATACGTTAATTTTATCGTTAGCACTTGGGCGTAAATGATTCTTGCGAAAACGGCGCCGAGTCTCTTTATTTGGAATAAAACAAGCTGCAACACGAACAAAGAAATTATGCATTATTTAACCCCCTGTCTATATATTGGAAAACAACCAAATAAAATATGAGTTTTACGGCCATTCTTAACACGGTTTTTATATACTGGGCTAACAACCAGCAAGATTGCACGCATAATTCGATACATTATATTCTGCGGATATGCAACACAGTATAATTTTAACAATAACCTATCGTCCAAATAGGAACGTTCAATTTCACCGGACTTTATTATATCTATAACTTCGGTTTTAAACCTTTTACGAAATTCTAATTGTGGCTCTCCATACAATCTACGTAAATTCCAAATATAATTCGCAAAACGCGACATATGTAACATTTTCCGCAAACGTAAATCATCACTAATATTTTCTGCAAACCACCTATCCGTATCATTATGGACATCGCACACTGCAAAAACTTTGTTATTATTTTTATCTGAATTATTTTCATGCTTACGATAATGCAAAACAACATCAGGAATATATACAAAATTCTTTGAAGCAATCATTGTTTTTGGTTTAAAACCCATATCCTGAAAAGACGCCCCAGGTGTTTCCGCAAAACGAATATTGTTATCATTCAACATTTTTCGACTATACAAACAGGACCAAATACTTGGATGTCCGTTCCAAATAACCTGCGGTGTTAAATCAGTTAAACAATAAGGGGTGTTAAACATTTTTTTATCCAACCCAACACCCCAAGACGGTGTTTCTACATTAGTCTCACTGTCAAAAAAACAAAATTCCGCTTTAACCAAATCTGCATCATATTTTTTTGCTGTATTATACAGCTTTTCAAACGCATCTTTTTCAACCCAATCATCTGATTCAACAATCGCTACATATTCGGCAGTTGCTGCATCCAAGCCACGGTTCATTGATTTACCATATCCTTCATTTGGCTTATCAATTATAACAACACGATCATCTTTATCCGCATAAGACCACAATATATCCAACGTAGAATCGGTTGAACCGTCATTAATACAAATAATTTCTATATCCTTCAATGTCTGATTTATAATTGAATCCATACACTGATTTAAAAATTGTTCTACATTATAGCACGGCACCAACACAGATACTTTTGGCGATATTTCATTTGACATTATTTATCATCCTCAATTAATTCTAAACAACGGGCAACGGCCTTATCCATATCATAATACTTGTAATCCCCCAAACGACCAAAGAAATACACATTTGACATTTCCTGGGCCAACGCTAAATATTTCTGGTATAAATCGGCATTTTTCGGGTTTGCAATCGGATAATATCTATCATTTTTACCATTTTCAAACACCTCTGGGTACTCATATGAAACTATGGTCTTTGCCGATTGGTCATTCAAGAAATATTTGTATTCACCAATACGCGTAAAATCATAATTACACGGATAATTTACCACAGCGGCATCCTGGAATTTTTCATATGGATACGTAATAAACTCAAACCTTTCACTACGATATGGCAATTCACCGTATTGATAATCAAAGAACTCATCTATACTACCCGACCAGAACAGACGTTCATACAGCATATCCTTAGAAAAAGGTGTTTTTAATTTGACGCGAATATTTGGATGATTCAGCATTTTTTTTATCATTGCGGTATAACCACCAATTGGAATTCCTTGATACTTATCCTGAAAATATCTGTCATCACGCGAAATATACACAGGCACACGTCCAGACACCGCTGGATCAATTTCATCGGGGGTTTGTCCCCACTGTTTCAAAGTATATTCTAAAAATATTTTTTCATATATGTATTGCGCCAAAAACTGCAAATCCTTATCATCTTTTTTACGCAGCTCCAGTATCGGCACCTTAACATTCAAACCAAAATTATCCAACAATTTTTGTTCGATCTTATCAGCCATCGTGGACGGAAATACCGCATGTAACGTATTTAGATTAAACGGAATTGGAACAATCTGTCCATCAATCAAACCACGAACCTTATGCTGATACGGATACCACTGGCAAAAGCGAGACACAAAATCCCAGACCGCCTTATTAGATGTATGAAAAATGTGCGTACCATACTTATGAATACAAATACCATCAGAATAATAATCATAAATATTTCCAGCAATATGATCTTTAGAATCAATAACTGTCACCTGCTCTCCACGCTCTGCCAACAAACGCGCCATAGTTGCCCCAGATATTCCGCAGCCAACAATTAGATTCTTTATTTTGCCCATATCAACACCTTAAAAATATTTATTTCACTAAAAGTAATAATAAAGTTAACTCATTCAAAAAGCAAGCTATAATCCCACAAACAAATCATCAACATCATTGGTATTTCCTAGAATTCCTCCCCCCCCCTCCGATACAACATAATAAGTTTTCATATTCTGACCTTTTTCCTGAAAAATATCTCAAACAATAAACATATATAAAAAAACATATCAACCATTAAAAACAATAAAACAAACCGCCGCATTCGCGACGGTTTGAAATTTCGTGGTCGGGGCGAAAGGATTCGAACCTTCGACATCTTGGTCCCAAACCAAGCACTCTACCAGACTGAGCTACACCCCGAAACGAAAGGTATTATAACAACATTTTTTTAAAATGCAAATTTTTATTTTAATTTTATGCTTGTTTCATTTTAATAAGTTTTCTATCATGTAATTGATGAGAAAAAGAATTGCAATCTTTATTATGTTTCTGGGCATTCAGGGCACCACATGGGCCACAACGCGTGATGCACAATTAACGAATACAACCGGGTACAACTATAACTATATGTACCCATACCTAAGCAATCAGATGCGTACCGACCTGAACCCAGGTGTCACAACATCACAGTCAACCAGCCCAATTAATGCGATTGTTCGCACAACAAAAATGTCGGGCGAACGTCGCGTTGTTCCACGTCCAACGGTCACACGCAGTGCAACAAACACCACCACACGCAGAACAACCCCACCAAACACAACCGCCCAACGCAGGACCACACCTGCACCCGTGCGTGCACAAAACACAAACCGTCGCGTGGTCGCACGCAGTGGTCTGCGCCAAAACGCACGCATTCGCAATGCCACACGTGGTGACACATCGTATACGGCACGCACAACCGCAAATACCGCAAACTATGCAGAATCCAGCACTGCCCGTATATCATCTGCACGTTGTCTGGCTGATTACACCCAATGCATGAATGGATATTGTGAACGCAAAAAAACAGCATACAATAAATGTTACTGCAGTTCTAAATTATCACAAATTGATTCCCAGTATCAAGATACCATTGACAATCTGATAAAACAGATATTAACATTGCGTGGCACGAACCAATGGTCTGAATCAGAAATGAATGAATACTGGATGCAAACTGTCGGGAAATATACCGGCACAGAAAATTCATGGACAAATCTGGAAAACGCATTAAATATCGATTGGGCCGGAATGGAAAGTCGCGTTCGTGGCCAGTCTGCATTTAACACCGGACACGAATATTGTGTCCAGCATTTGCGCGGTTGTTCATATATGGCGGCCAATCTGCGCGATGCATACCGTTCTGAAATCGCACGTGACTGTGCAACATACGAACAATCATTACAACTGTTAAAAAATGCCGCCGAAAGTATTATAGAGGCGAACAAATGACAAAATTTCTTGGTATTGAATATGGGCGCGGCTGCCTGAAAACCGCAATTCCTGAAGGCCCAGCACTAGGGCCTGCTGTGGTAAAACAAATGTTTTCTGATTATGATTGGACAATGATTACCCCCACCCCATTTAATCCTGAAAAATGTGCAAACGACAGGTTTGGCGAAAACTTTGAAATCCAGAAAAAAATATACGCCAATACCCCAAACGAAAAACACATAATGATTGGGGGTGACCACTCGGTAAACTACGGACATTTTACGGCAATTCGTGACAGAATACCCACAGAAGACCTATGCTTGGTCTATATAGATGCACACCTAGACATTCATACACCTGAATCTGCCATGCTCCAGGCATCTGGCGCACCACATGGCACAAATGTACGCGCATTGCTTGGAATGGGCGACAAAAGATGGCTAAGCCTGCAAAAAAAACAACCTGCCCTGCGCCCTGAAAATGTTTTTTATCTGGGTACACGCTCGTACGAACCTGCAGAAATAGAATTTGTACGTGAAAATAACATCTATATGAAAACTGCTGATATGCTGAAGTCAGAATCCGACACAGAATCTGCACTTAATGAAATTCGTGAAAAAATTGGCAACCGTCCATTTGTTGTATCACTGGATTTTGATGTGATTGACCCAAAGTATTTCCATGATGTACTGGTCCCTGCAGAAAACGGCATATCGGTTGAAACAGCCATGCGTATTGTCCGCGCATTCCGCGATGCATACAGTTTTGAGTTTGTTGAATACGCACCAACCGGTGATGAACCAAGCGCAAAAATCGCCCAAGAATTAATCAGTATTGTTGCAAACAGCTAGCGCGCACGCTGAATATTCTTTATAAAATCTAATTGGCGTTCATTATCATCGTACCATGCCGTCATTTCTGCTAATTTCATTGCAGAATCTATATCGCGTTGGGCAAAATTACCCCGTGCAACATTAATGACTTTCTTTACTGCGGCCACATCCATAGCCATTATCTGACGGTAAAATTTACGCGCAGGATACGACAATTCGCCATAATTAGTTTTATATGTTTCGCCCCAATCAATTCTGCGTCCAACGCGACGATTACGCGCCTCATCTTCTTCAGTTCTGGTGACGAAAATTTTATTCTGTTTTTTTCTTTGCCCAATACCATCTGCATGGTCACCGGCCCACTTGGATAACATATACTTATCATATATTAATGACGCCATATACATTGGCACATTATCACGTGGTTCTGCCTTATTCGCCGCCAGGGCCGTTGCCACCTCGAACCAAGCACCATGATTGTAATTCATTAATTCACTGGCACCACCATGATATAATTTTAGCGCATAATTCGCATTAATTTCAGGGAAAGACAACTTGCACACAAATCCACATGCACCTGCCCATGGATTCACCTGCCCCTTGGCAAAACCACGCGCCATTAACATGCATTTTAGGCCGAACAAATCACCCAATTCCGGAATATCGTACACCCGATCCACGTTCAATTCACGCAAATCAAATACATTTTTCACCAAAAAATTTTCCAGATTTTCACGAAACTGCGCCGTAACACCCGATAAATCTTGTTTCTTTACCCTGATACGCAGTTCCGGTGGTAATTCACCCAAATATGGTGATGCATCTGTATTATAAATGATGCGTCGCAATTCATGTGGATTTCGCGACCATTTTCTGCGCAAATAACCCGTCAGTGCACGATGATGCACACGCGGCGCATTCATATCCTTAACTAAAATCCTATCACTAAACAACATACGTTTTATGTAGTACAAAACACACACAATGTCAATATTTCTTATTGTATTCTTCACACAATTTATTGTGTCTGTAAATATTACGCGCCAAATCAACACTGATTACCCCCCAGTCATTTGCACGCCCATAAATCGGCTCACAAATTATCGGCGTACAGACATTATTCTGCAATGGTGTATTTTTCGCGCAAGATACGACGAATATCGTCATCACTATGATCTGTTGTAATTTCATTAACATTCCTTTGAATTTCGATAATTTTTAACTGCTGTTGCGCAACATTCCGTGCATGTTTCATCTGGCACTTTTCATTTCCCATACGCATTCCCACAACATATGCCAGACCCAACATCAACATAAAAAACAACAATTTATATAACACATTCATTTTTCCTCTCAATTTTTTATAAAAAAAATACGGATAAAATCCGTAAATTCAAAATTAATACCCACATAACACATTGCCACGATTATATCACAAATTCACAAAAAAATCAATCAAATACAAAAATCCCCCATACACGGGGGATTTTTTAGATTTATTTTCCAAATACACGATTATATACTTTTTGATTTATCTCTACTGGATATTCACGTTTCAAGAATGCATCATAATCATCTACAATCCCCTTGTCTGACATATTCTGCATTTCCTTGCGCAAATCGGCCATTTTCTTAGTATCCAATGCTGGCAGAATCACATCACGAACACTCAATACATAAAACGCATCCGCCCCGGGCACAATTAAATTCGTGCCAACACCGTTACGAAATGCCGCAACCAAAACATCTGTTGGCGCACCCGATGCACGCGAAACCTGAACAGCTTTCTTATTTTTCAATCCATCTCCTTGATTTAAACCAACCAACAATTCGTTTGCACGGATATAGGCCTGTTTTTTCTGTTCTGCTTTTTTCCAATCTGCAACCAAAGACCGCTTCACACTTTCGAAATCTGCAACATGTGCTGGATTAACCTTCTCGACACGCACAAACAAAAAACCATCCTTGGTTTCAATCATCTCGCTTTCCAGACCTTCGTCCATATCAAAAATCTTAGCAACCAATAAATCAGTCAAATTTTTATCCACAGGGCGTTTATCACGCGCGAACGCATCCAACGCAACATATTTTGCGCCGTGATTCTGCGCAGCTTCTGCCATTGACTCGCCTGCGATAATATCATCTTCTATTTTAATTGCAGTTGCATACCCTGCATCATATTTATCTGGTTGTGTCATATCCGCCCCAACAAACACATATGATACAGCACGTGTTTCAGGCAGCATCTGTGGATTTTGTTTGTAATATTCCGCCAACTGTTCATCTGTTGGTGTCGCAACAGCAAAATCAGAATAATCAACAGTTGCATATTCAATATCACGCAAACCATATCTGGCATTATATGCCGCCTGAACAGCAAAATTTGGCACCTTAATCGGCTGGGCTGGTGCCGCCAAAACCATTGTACGCAAAACCTGGGCACGAACTGCGTTTGCAAAATCTGCTTCACTAAGTCCAGAATTTGCTAATGCGCGATCAAACGCCAGCGACGAGAATTCACCATTTACCTGAAATTCTGGATATTCACGAATTTCACGTGCGATTCGTCTGTCTGTCACAACAAAGCCTAAATCATTCGCACGATTTTCCAACATCTGATTTGTCACAACCTTTTGCAAGATCTTGGTATTAAAATCATTTTGTGCCGCCAGGTCAGTATAAATTGCGCGTTGTTGTTCACGCGTCATCGCTGCCAAATCTGCAGATTTCTGGGAATTATACTGTTGCACAGACACAGGATATTCCCCAACATTCATCATATCCGTATCCATCGCGCCACCACCAAATATCCATTCGGCAACGCCCCATCCCACGAACGAAAAAGATAAAATTCCAATTAAAACCTTTGCGACAGGTTTTTCTGATGCATTTCTTAAATATTCTAGCATTTGTTCCCCTTTTGCGCTACCATAGCAAAACGAAATAATAAAAAGCAATAAAAAAAGGGGAAATTACAATGAAAATTATTGCAGGCAACTGGAAAATGAATGGCACACGTGCCAATTTGGAAACCATGATAAAAGATTTATCAACAGTTGATACAGAAAACACTATTATTCTGTGTGTTCCATATACAATGTTGGGGGTAAAATCAGATAAAATCGCCATCGGCGCCCAAGATATCAGTCAACATACCCACGGTGCATTTACCGGCGATGTTTCAGCCCAAATGGTGGCAGATACCGGCGCAAAATACACAATCATTGGACACAGCGAATGCCGCCAATATCATGGCGACACAAACGCCACCGTCCGTGCCAAGGCTGAATTGGCCATGGCCAATGGATTAATTCCAATTATCTGTGTTGGCGAAACCATGGACGAAAAACAGGCCGGCAAAACAATGGAAATAATTGAATCAGGCGTTCGTGAATCTGTTCCCGCGGATGTAAAATCCCCGATTATAATTGCATACGAACCCCGTTGGGCAATCGGCGCAGGTCTGACCCCAACAGCAGACGAAATCACCACCGCCCACACATTAATCGCAGACACATTACGTGACATGGGCTTAGATGGTACACCTGTTTTATACGGCGCATCAGTCAAAGGCAGTAACGCCGCAGAAATAATGTCCATTCCAAATGTTGACGGCGTATTGGTTGGTGGCGCATCCTTGAAAAGCGACGATTTCATACCTATAATAACCAGTGTTAAATAAATATATAGTTGTATAAAAAAAACGGAAAATATTATGAGCGATGAAAAAGAAGTAAAAATTGAATCAGTATCAATCGACGATGTTGCGGGCGAAACAACAAATAAAACAAACACATCTGATACCCAAACAGCAGAAATCGAAAACTTAACCACACAACTGGCCGAAATGAATGATAAATACCTGCGCCTGGCGGCAGAACTGGAAAACACACGTCGTCGCGCGGCACTGGATGCAGAATCACGTGCACGCAATCGCGCAATGGGCGTTGCAGAAAAAATCCTGCCCGTTATGGATGCAATTGATGCTGCATTAAAGCACAATCCTGACGATGCCGGTATTCAATCCATGGCACGCGCACTGGAATCTGCATTTGAACAAATTGGTATTACAAAGATAAAATCAGTTGGTGAAGTACTAAACCCGATGCACCACAACGCGATTCAGGTTATTGATGCCCCAGATACAAAATCAAATACAATTATTGATGAAATGCAGTCTGGTTATATGTATGGCGACACAATACTGCGCAGTGCAATGGTTATCGTTGCAAAATAAAACACGCCCCAAACGGGGCTTTTTTTAGATTAGAACACACAACAAAAAATCCCCCAATTGGGGGATTTTTTTCTACCTTAGAACTGGGTACGGAATTTAATCATACCTGTCTGTGATGTATAATCTTTATGTAAATCCAAATCATACATCAATGTGATTTTCAATCCCTGATAGTCTGCAGTCAAACCGATACCAAATTCACCACCCAAACGGTTCATCTGTTTACCTTCAACCACATAAGATGCAACACCCGGCATATCAATAACCGCTGCATCCGCTTCACTAATCAGGTCATATGTCAATGCCGCACGCAATTCTGGCTGTAATTTGATTGCCCAATCATTTTCGATTGCGAACGAATATTTCAACCCAGCAACACTGGTCAACAAATCAGTACTTGTCGCCGCAACCTGTGCACCTGTTTCCTTGGTATATTCATCCTGGGCAATATGCAGATAACGCAAACCAGCCTCGGTCGTGATACCTGTATCGAAATCATATCCTGTCATGATTTGCGCACCATATGAATCAACATCATATCTGTCTGACAGAACATAACCAGCCACAGATGTTTCTTCATCATATTCTGCCAAAGTATATGTCAGCGCCATATTTGCGAACCATTTATTTGGCTTGTACTGACCATATACAAACAGTGTTTTACTGTCGATATCTACTGCGCCACGACCATCAGAATGAACATCAGAATTATTGAATGCCAAACCGCCACCCAGCGTATATTTGCCATCAATTACTGTATCCATACCAAATGCAACCCCACGTGTATATCCATGGAACTGATCGTTCAATTTTGATTTATTAAACAAACCATGCATCCAGAACCCATTTTCCTGGGATTCATCACCACCGGCGCGTCCCATTGCCACACCACCGGCCATACGTCCCGTCGCCAAAGACAACACCTGATTCTGAACAGATGATGCAATCGACTGTGCCACAGGTTTATCTTCTGGATTCAGTTTCTTTGATTCTTGTTCAATCAATTCTTTATTACCAGAATTCAGTGCTTCTTGGAATACCAGTGATATATGTTGCACCTTGTCACTGCGTGAATTTGCCAATGCTGCAACTGCACCTGCCGCCTGGGTTGTCAGACCTGTATCCGCTGCCAAATCTTCAACAGATTTTGTTGTCACCTTGATATAACCATTATCCAATTCTTCTACCAAATATGATTCTCCATAAGTGATATTCTTGAATCCGGCCAGATTACCATCAAAGATGTTGTATTCACCAACACCACCAACCGACAACTGCAGTTTTGCGGTATCCGAAACATTCAATTTACCATCATCTGCAATCAGGCGTCCATACGAACGATTGCTTAATATTGACAAAGCAACCGTACCATTGATATTGATTTCCGACTGTTTTACTGTCGTATTTGCAATATCTAGTGTTGCACCATCCGCCAATGTCAATATTCCATTACCCGCAATACCACCACCAATTGATGTTGTACCACCGATAATGTTCAACGCACCATCATTGTAAATATCATTTGCCCCTTTGTTCGCGATGTTATTTACAAATGTGTTGACACCTGACATGTTGATAGTTGCATCTGCGCCATTGTAAATCGCACCGCCTTTGTCTGATGCAACGTTATCGGCAAACGTCAAATCCTGCAATTTTATTGATGCAAAATTTTCACCTTGATCCGCCAAACCTTCATTGTAAACTGCACCACCATTGGCAGCCTTGTTATTTACAAACGAAGAGTTTGATAAATAAACATTATCTACGGCATTTTCACTGTTATAGAAGGTAGAATAAATCGCACCACCATTTGTTGCTGCAACATTTCCAACAAAACTGGAATTAACAATATCTAATTTTGCTTCCTTGTTGTTTCCTTGGTCTGTTGAACGCATTGCAATTGCACCACCCGCGCTGGCCGAAGTATTTTTTACAAACTGCACTGAATCCAATTGCGCCTGTGCCAACGCGCCCAAGAATAATGCTCCTGCACTGCTGGTCGTATCTGTTGACTTGTTGTTTTCAAACAAGACATTGGTCAAAGTACCCTTGTTAAATAATCCAAAGGCACCTGTTCCCTTGGCTGAATTATTTGTAAACTTTGAATCAGAAACACTAACATTTTTAATTCCTGTCGCTGTGTAAACTGCGCCACCATAATCCGCGGTATTGTTATCAAACACAGAATTTGAAATTATTGTATCTGACCCCGATGCCAAGAACATTGCCCCACCGACATAAGCATTATTCTTTTCAAAATCAACATTATTCAACACTAATTTTGAATAATTGGCAATCCCGCCACCATACCTTTTAGCACTGTTCACTACAAATTCTGCATCTTCAATATCCAATGTACCTTCATTATAAATTGCGCCACCATCATTACCCGCAGAATTTCCAACAAATGTTGATTCCACACTGGTCAAATCTATTGTACCATAGTTATAAATCGCGCCACCGTTTTTTTCCGAGATATTATCTTTAAAATCTGTCTTGGCAAGAGTCATATTGCCACCATTATAAATGGCACCACCCAAACCTTCTGCATAATTATTCAAAAAATCGGCTTCACCATTTACAACAAAATCCCCCCTGTTAAGGACAGCACCACCATTACCAACATGATTTGTGTCTGATTTTATATTGGCATTAACTGATTTATTTGACACAAAAGAAACATCACCAAATTCAAATGTACCAAATCCAGCAATCGCCCCACCATATGAAGATTGATTCCCTATAAATTGTGCACCGTCATCAAAAACAGCCTTGTCATTGGCATCACCACCAATATAAACCGCACCAGAACGCAAAAAAGCAGTGTTATTTTTAAACACGGCATTTTTACCAACATTCATTGTGTTTATAAAATCCTTGCCATGAAACGCATCATAACCATTCAACACAATCGCACCATAACCATCTGATGAAGTATTATCTTCCACAACCAAATTATCCCCAATAGTTATTGTATTGTAACCATAGGTATACATAACGCTGCCACCATCTACGGACGAATTGCCACGAAATGCTACACTGTCGCCCATATCAATAACATTTGCGCCACTGGCTTCGCCGTCAGACCAGGTATAAATTGCGCCACCCATGCCAGGATAATCTTTCGTGCCTTCTAAAGCAGTGCCACCAGAAAACACCACATTGTTTCCTATATTGGTATATGTTGCGTTTGTATTATATATATAAATTGTCGCGCCATATTTCTGCGTATTATTATCCGCAAAAGTCAGCCCGTCGCTAATTGTCAAACTTCCATTATTATGAAAAACACCATTTTCTGCATTTGAATAACCTTCTGTGACCAACAAAGAATCCCCCGCCTTAACAGTATAGGGGTATTGTTTTATATCACTAGAAGTATATTCTTCCGCCATCGCCGGCATAATCGCCAAGGCTGGCAAAATACTGCAGACTTTCAACAGGTCCGCAAAGTGTTTATTGTTGGACATAGCCACTCCTTTTTTGTGATTGAATCTTTTAATTAAATCCTATGAATTAATTCGTATCACATAAATTTAAATATTCAAGTGTAAAAAGTTCCTATTTCTACTTGAATTTTAAAAATATTAAATTCCATGGGAACGCATTCCCAAAAAAACACGAATCGAAAAACAAAACGCCCACACAGGGCGTTTGAATCTTGGTTGTGCTATATGTGCAATTCGCGAGCCGAATTGTTAAAAATCAGGCAAGAAATTAAGCAATTCAAAAACGAATTTTATATACCAAAATTACAGTAAATGACTTATTTGCGTTTTTTTGGTTTTGGTAGAACCGTTTCCATACGGCAAGAAGCCCAACCAGTAAATAAAAAAGCTGTACCTATGCCGAAGAAATAGTATGTGTTCAATATGTTGTTTTCCAATGAGTATCTCATTACATCAAATGTCATGCATACCGACCATACCATGACAAAATATATCAGTCCAACTATCCAATTGTTCCTTTTTTTTGTCTTTTTATTTTTCAATGATT
>JAZTWT010000029.1:0-51339 GCA_045636045.1 Candidatus Enterousia sp.
CGCAATCAAACCACAAGTTTTGCCAGAACCAACGCATCCATTACCGTTTGCGGTTGGTGTTGCACTGGTACCGCCACCCGTTGAATAATAACCGGCATTAACCTTACCCGAACCCGTATTGGTTGTTGCACCGGCACCACCATAATATCCGCCCGCAATCAAACCGCATGTTGTGCCAGAACCAACGCATCCATTACCGTTTGCGGTTGGTGTTTTTGATGTACCACCACCGGTTGAGTAATAACCGGCCGCAATATCACCAGTTATACCCAAAGTATCGTTATAGGTACCGGTAGAACATAATGGCATACCATTTGCATATCCTTCACAATACTTACCTGCAGGGCACGGCAATGCATTCTGATAATACATTGGGTTTGATGCTGTATTACAATATGTTGAACTGTGTTTGACCGCACCATAATAACCAGCACTTATTTTAGAATAGTATATTGGTCCCCCGGCACCATCATATTTACCAGTAGAGCTATTATAACGTACCCCCTCCTGGTGTGCAGAACCACGATTGTTCTTAACATTATAATTAATACGACAATCTGTTATGCTGGCATTAACATCAAACCATGTTGGGAAAGAAATACCCGTACTCTGCATATTTTCATTAGCATAAAAATATTCTGGATGAGTTGTACGAACACGACCATCGATTGCTGGACACTCGTTACGCCCACCACCTGCCGTCTTATCAAAGCTGCCCCCTGGGCAGAAATAACCACCCTGTTTTGTTCCGTCAGGCGCAATACCACACTTTATACAAGTTGTCGCACCAGCCGGCAAATAATAGCCAGGATTACATTTAATCGTGGTTAACAGAGGGCATTTTGTACCGCCATCACATTTATAACCTGATGGACACTGAACACATGAATTACCCGACGCTGGGGTGACAGTTTGCCCTGTCCAGGCCGACTGGGTCGTGCCACAATTGGATAAATAATACCCAGACGCACACCGTTCGTACTTCATCGTAGTCGAGCAGGTATACCCGGCAGCCATCACATTATTAGCAAAAAACAAAACGGACAAAAACGCGCAAAGGCGCAGAAATCTAGACATTCTTCCCACTTTCTTTTTCTCTTTTGTTTATATCATAGAAAAATGCACAAATTTGTACAAGTAAAAAATCCCCACCAATATAAGATTTTTTTATTTGACAGATTTTTGTGTCTGCCCCCGTCTGGGGACAAAGAAATTTAAAATTTTGTCGTTCCGGTACTATGATTCAGTGAACACCAGTCTGCACCGTTGCCACACCAAGACAATGGCCACATTACGCCAGAATATTTTTCTGTAAAAAAAAATCCCCCAAATGGGGGATTGGGATTATTTGCTGATACAACTGGCAAAATTTTGCGCGACCAGCGATTGTTCCATCTGGGTCAATTCAACCAGCGGTATAATATAACAACGCGCACTGTCGCGGATAACTATGACTTTGGTGCCACGAGTGTACGCACGTTGCATATCATCCATTTGGGCACTGGTCAAAAAGGCATTACTGACCAATGTATTCGCAGGGTTTATACCAGCCAAAACAACCTGATACGCAGTCTGGGCATCATATATTTCAGAACGTGATGTAACCTGAAGCCAAATAGACTGGTTCGCGTATGGGTTTTCGGGCGCTTTATCAGCAGATGGGAATGTTGCACCAATCGCCAACGCAGCGACAGTCTGCAAATTGGTCGGCTGGTTCGATTCAGGATGCACAACAGTGTTCATTTTCATATTATCACCGCATGCCAAGTTCATGCGATTTGTATACCCTGCCAGAACCGCATCAACCGCGGATTGCCATTCGGAACCCTTGCTGTTCATTTCCAGCGACACAATCTTTTCCGCCCATCCAAACAAATCCGCACCAACATTACCTGCATTTGCAAAGCGTGAAACCATTTCCGCACTGCCCCCTGGAACACCGGCGCCACAGTAATCGGTTAATGCATTGTTTAATTTACTGCTGGTTTCATTACCGTATGCAAGCGCCACAGAATGACATGACATCGCCGCTTCTAATTCCTGGCGACGTTTAAGACACAGGTCCGAATTCGACTTAGACAACTGGTTCGCCATGGCAGACATTGACAGATAGGACATAACCTCTTGCTGAACATATGATGGACACAGGTGTGCAGCGGTATTCATCCCCCCATGACCATTAACGGTGCCAACACCGTATTGCGGCAACAGGATTTCAGTATCCTTTTGCAGGCATAACAAAGCGTAATTATACAACTCATTTTCTGATGCGTATTGACATTTTGACTGGCGCTGGCCCGGAACAATGGTCACATCGCCACAATAATCAGACAAACACGCATAAATCTTTTGACGACATGCGGTATCAACATCAGGTTGTGTCACCATAAAATATGTATTGCGCTGATTCGTCTTGTACGCCTGGGCAATGCCGGCATTACCACGCAAATTAGTTCCCGCTGTTGATGGCGCACCAACAATTAAACCGCGCCCCTGGGTTGTGCCAGTTGCAGCGCCAGCAGATACAGCAAATGCCGTGCCAGCCAACAGGCATGCACCAATAAATCCAAATATTCCAAAGAAATGTTTCATGATATGGTCCCCTCTCGTTGTGGTTGATTTTATCATATTCGTAAAAAAAAGGCAAACAATCATTTGCATTAAAAAAATATGCTGATAATATAACCAGCATGATTATAGCAACAGATGTTTTAACACAAATCGCCGACGACATTTCTGCCGTCAGGGGGTTTCTTTGACCCTGATAAATTAAAGTCACAAATCGATGAACTGAATGATGCCGTCAATGCGCCTGATTTGTGGGACAATCCAGATAATGCGCGCAGTGTCCTGCAAAAAAAATCAAGCCTGGAAAAGACATTAAATGAATTATTAGGACTGGAGTCGGAATTTCAGACGTTGTCCGAGTTGTATGAAATTGCACCAGATGATAGCGACGTGTTGAACGCTATTGAAAAACTGGGACAGACTGCACATAGCGCAAAGTTTATTACACTGTTTCGCGAACCAGCCGACGGCAACGGTGCATTTTTATTCATTCAGGCCGGCGCAGGTGGCACAGAAGCACAGGACTGGGCACAAATGCTGTCACGCATGTATGCGCGTTGGGCAGAAAGACACGGTTTTTCCACCGAGGTCATCGAAGAACACGAAGGTGATACAGCAGGTATCAAAAATATTACTTATCGTATATCGGGCGAACGTGCGTACGGTTGGCTGAAGAATGAAATTGGCGTTCATCGCCTGGTTCGAATTTCGCCATTTAATGCAAATGGCAAGCGCCAGACCAGTTTTGCATCTGTGGATGTGTGGCCAGATATTGACGACACCATTGAAATTGAAATCAATGAAAAAGATTTACGAATTGATACTTATCGTGCATCAGGCGCAGGTGGACAGCACGTTAATAAAACAGACAGCGCGGTTCGTATTACCCACGTACCAACAAATACTGTTGTGACATGCCAGAACGAACGCAGCCAAATTCAAAACAAAGAAATGGCTATGAAAATGCTGCGCAGTAAGTTATATGAACTGGAAATGCAAAAGCGCGCCGAAGCAGAAGATGCCGCCAAAGCCGCACAAAAAAAGATTGAATGGGGCAGCCAAATCCGCAACTATGTCCTGTACCCATATCAACTGGTAAAGGACGTGCGAACAAATGTCGAAAAAACCGATTCAACAGCGGTTCTGGACGGCGATTTAGATGAATTTATGCTGACATCACTGCAACAAGCATAATATTTCTTGACTTTTGTACTGTTGACAACTAATATATTTTGTCATGAAGAATATATCAGAAAAATTTAAATGTGCAATTTTGGCAAGATATCCCAATGCACAAAATTTGCGAACACCTGATACGCCTGGTTCGCAAAATAATGTAATTTTTGCAGATGTAAATAATAAAACATACGTGTTTAAATTTGGAAATATAAATCAAATCAAAAAAAATATAGAAGTCTCAAAACTGTACAAATTACGAAAAATCCCCTGCCCTGAAATCAAACTGGGGGAATATGACGGGCTGTTTTTTGAAGAATACGAAATGCTGCCGGGTATTACATTGCACGAAGCAGTAAAAAATGGATTGCCTGCAGATAAAATAAAACAAATCTATTGCGAGATAATAGACCACATTGTAAAAATGGGGCGCATACCTGGCGCACATTTAGCGAACACAAAAAACATATACGTTCATCAATGCGCAAAAGAACATATAACAAATGTAAACGGATCTGTACTTGGGTATATCTGTATGGCCGCAGTTTATACAATGAATATAGGCGATAAAAAGGCTGCAAATCTGTATCACTCGGACATAACACCAAAGAATACCATCGTGTCTGACAGCGGTCACTTGGTCGGATTTATTGATTTGGATTCAGTCGCAATCAGTAATGTGAACTATGTATTTGGTATGATGGCTGCAAAGTATATTGAAATGGGTTTTGATATAGAGGATTTGTTTATACAATACGAAAAAGTTAGTGACAAAAAGTTAAATCATGCCCATGTATCGAAAATTGCAAATTCGATGGTTTATGTAAAGAAAACATTGTGGAAATTATCACAACAAAGAAACAAGTAAACAAACTCATACTTGCTTTTTTTATGCAAATATTTATAATGCACAGGTCTGCACCCGTGGCTTAATTGGATAGAGCATCGCCCTCCGAAGGCGGGGATTGCGCGTTCGAATCGCGCCGGGTGCGCCAGAATTTAATTAAACAAAATTAAACCGCCATTTCTGGCGGTTCTTATTATTTTTCAAGTTTATCAAGAATCCGATTTAACAGGCGAACAGAACTGTTTGCACAGCCGCGTCCACGCCACGTCATGATTTCAGAACCAGACACCTGGTCTGCAATCGAAACACTGAAATTCCACCACCAAAATCCGTTTAAAGCACACCAGATTGGACGAAATGTTTCGCCGCGCTCAGATACCTTGACAATATATTTTGCACCTGAGGGAACCTTGTTCTTGTCGCGGTCAATATTTTCTGATATTTCGTTCGTCTCAACCGTACCAACCAAAACATTATAGCCACGATCTTCTAGCACTTCCTTTATAGAACGACGCATAGAATACCCACCACGATCCGCATAAACTGAAACATTTGTATCCATTGTATTTGGTTTGAGATAAACACTGTTGCATGCGGTCAACAAAATAAAAGCCGGTATCAGTTTTAATATATTTTGCATTTTATATTCCTTGATATAATAATAAGTCTAGAATACCAGAAAAAATAACACAAGAAAAATTCCCTGTAAAAAAGTATATGAAAATGTGTCTATTGCCCCTTGAAATGGTTTTATGATTAACTATATGGTGGGTAAGCAAAATTTTAAGGAGTAGAAAAAATGGGAAAAGTTATTGGTATTGACCTGGGTACAACTAATTCAGCCATGGCATTCATGGATGGAACAGACCCAAAAATTATTGAAAATGCCGAAGGACAGCGCACAACACCGTCTGTTGTCGCATTGACATCGGGTGGCGAACAGTTGGTTGGCATTACCGCCAAGAATCAGGCTGTCACAAATCCAGAAAACACAATTTATGAAATCAAGCGCCTGATGGGTTTGCGCTATGACAGCCCAGCAGTCAAAGAAATCGCAGCACGCGTACCATATAAAATTGTCGCAGGTGAAAATGGTGATGCGTGGGTCGAAATGGACGGTAAAAAATATGCCCCGTCACAGATTTCTGCAATGATTTTGGCAAAATTAAAGAAAGATGCAGAAAGTTATCTGGGCGAACCTGTCACAGATGCTGTTATCACAGTGCCAGCATACTTTAATGATTCTCAGCGCCAGGCAACCAAGGACGCAGGTCGCATCGCAGGTCTGAATGTATTGCGCATCGTCAACGAACCAACAGCTGCTGCATTGGCATACGGACTGGACAAAGGTAAAGATGGCATTATTGCAGTTTATGACCTGGGGGGCGGTACATTCGACGTATCTATCTTGGAAATTGTAGATGGCGTATTTGAAGTAAAATCAACAAATGGCGATACTGCGCTGGGTGGTTCAGACTTTGACGCACGCATATTGGAACACTTGATTGCAGAATTCAAAGCGCAATCTGGCATTGATTTGTCGGGCGACAAATTAGCCCTGCAGCGTTTAAAGGAAGCCGCAGAAAAGGCAAAAATCGAATTATCTTCCAAGACATCAACCGACATTAACTTGCCATATCTGACAGCGGATGCGACAGGTCCAAAACACTTTAACACAACATTGACACGTGCAAAATTGGAATCATTGGTTGCAGATTTAATCGAACGTACAATCGAACCATGCAAAAAAGCGTTGAAAGATGCAGATTTGGAAAAGTCACAGATTAACGAAGTTATCTTGGTCGGTGGGCAAACACGTATGCCAAAGGTTGCAGAAACAGTTAAAGAATTCTTTGGCCGTGAACCACACAAGGGCGTTAACCCAGATGAAGTGGTTGGTATGGGCGCAGCAATTCAAGGTGGCGTATTAAAGGGTGATGTAAAAGATGTTCTGCTGCTGGACGTGACCCCATTATCATTGGGCATTGAAACATTGGGCGGTGTATTCACACGCTTAATCGATCGCAATACAACAATCCCAACAAAGAAGTCACAGGTATTCAGCACCGCAGAAGACAACCAGTCCGCTGTGACAATTCGCGTATTCCAGGGCGAACGCGATATGGCCGCAGATAATAAATTGTTGGGTCAGTTCAATCTGGAAGGAATTGCCCCTGCCCCACGCGGAATGCCACAAATCGAAGTATCTTTTGACATCGATGCGAATGGTATCGTGCACGTTTCTGCAAAAGATAAAGGCACGGGCAAAGAACAGGCAATTTCTATTAAGTCAGACGGCGGTCTGTCCGAAGATGAAATCAAACGTATGGTTGATGAAGCCGCTGCTAATGCAGAAGCAGATAAAAAGAAACGCGAATTAGCCGAAGCAAAAAACACCGCAGAAACAGCAGTGTTCAGTATTGAAAAATCACTGAAAGAACACGGCGATAAAATTAGCGAAGAAGAAAAGAAAGCCATTGAAGATGCAAAAAAGGAATTGGCAGACGAATTAGCCAAGGCAGACGCAACGGCAGAATCGCTGAAAGAAAAAACAGATGCGTTAACAGAAAAAGCCATGAAGTTGGGTGAAGCAGTTTATAAAGCTGCCCAGGCCGAACAACAGGCAAACAACGATGCCGGTGAAACCAAAAAAGAAGACGGCACAGTTGATGCAGATTTTTCTGAAAAGAAATAATCAAAATTCAACACAAATAATAACGCCCCTGGATGGGGCGTTTTTTAGCGTGAAAATTTACGAATTTCATCAATAAATGGATTTGCCATTGGCACAGGCCTGTAATCTGTTTTTTCAACACACACATTTATGCAATGAGCATGGTTTTCAAAATCATAATCTTGGATATGTATGTGACCATGAATGTTCGCTATTTTCGGCAAATTACCAAATTCAGGCAACGGTTCATGCGATAATAAAATATAATTCACAGCATCATAAATCGGATGCGAAAAGACTTTATCAAAACCACAAGACAACCACCAATTTTCAGAATGTCCGCGATCATGATTGCCCAATATCAGATATTTACGACCACGCATTTGTTGTAATACCTTTCTGACCTTTTCTGGTGTTGCACCATACATTATATCGCCCAGCCAATAACAAACATCATGTTTATTAATCACAGAGTTGTAATTTTCAATTAATTTTGCATTCATTTCCGCGACAGTTTGAAACGGACGCTGACCGTTTCTGATAATGGATTCTGAATCAAAATGCGGATCGGAATATACAAATCTGGCCATTTTTTCACCTTTGATTTGGGAGTCTTTTTAAATCCTGTGTTAAATCTTCTAATTTTTTAACAATCGTATTCCATGATGCCGCAGCACCACAAAAGGTACGCGCAGCCAACTGTTGGTAATCTGATTCCAACGCATACAACACCCTGTCATCAGGCAACAGATTGACATCACGCACAGCAAGATCTGATCCAATATTCTTGGTTGTGTATCGCGACTGGTACGCGACAATATCAGAAAACATTTTTGCAGTATCAACTAATTTAATATGCCCCGACAATATCGCCACATCAAAGTAATGACGCGAATAAAACGCATCAGTATGCGGTTTTGTAGATACAGAATTCGAATGCAATGCAAATATTTTGTCCCAGAATGTTTGCTGATACGCAATCGTTGGAATATTACCCATTTGCAACTGTGGTATAGAATATGGCACAACAGCACGGTACGAAACCTTTTCTGATGGATATTTTCGCGGAATTATCTCGATACGAATATCTTCCAGACTTTCTGCAATTTTTGAGCGATATAAAACATGTATTGTCGGTGAAGACAACCACTGTTCTTGGTTATGCAGCACGCGTTGTTCACGGTCTGTCAGGATTATATACTCTCCGTTCTGGTTTATTATTTTGTTTATACGCGGTGTCAGTTCGTCAAAAACAAATGTTTTAAAATTCTTGCGAAAAGTATTCAGCTGCTTCTTGGAACGAGTCGATAAGACATCAATGAATGCGCCGTATGCCAGGTCCACATCTTGGCCTACGCGCGGACTGAATGAATAAGACTTGGTTATTGAACCACCACCCGCAAAAACAAAATTATCCGCAAAAAATTCATCACTAAATAATGTTTCCAGAATCTGGCATTCCAGATAATCCTTTTCTGCCATAACAGGATTTTTCGCAGCAGCAAAGATTTCATATTTATTTGTCATAATCACGATTATAATACACAAATCCTGTTTGTCAATTATCCGTTTAAAATCTTATACTATTCGGTTTGACATATGCAACATGTGACTGTATTATTGTAATTATGAAAAAAATTATTCTTTCTTTGATATTATGCATCCTGCCAATTATAGCAAATGCATATGTTAATCGTGATAATGCCGTTTTACGCATCATGAACAAGGATGCAGGTAAAGTGCAAGAGGTTAAAATACCAGTCGGTCAAGAATTACAATTTGAAAAAATGTATATAAATGTACGCTCTTGCAAACAAACAGACCCATTCCAGGCCGAGGATTTCTTTGCATTTTTGGAAATATCAGAACGCGATAAAGGACAGTTTTTTGGCGGATGGATGTCACGAAATGAACCAGGACAAAACCCATTACAGCATCCTGATTATGATGTTTGGTTGGTAAAATGCGAATAAAGGCGCATAAGATTATGAAAAAAAATAATTTAGTTGGATATATGCTGGGGAATGAAAACCATATCGTCGTTCGCGGCGATCAATGGTGCGATGCAGGACACCAGGTTTATATCTGCACAAATAAGGAAATCGCCAAAGCAATATTAGAACAGTCACAGCAATTAAATCTGGAACCTAATAATATTGTTTGGACAACAATCTATCGTGTATACGCACCGAATATTAATATTGAAAAATACACACATGGCGGCAATCTGGCATGGACGAACGAAGGCAATAAAATATTTGTGGACACCCCTGTATTCTATCGCGCAGCTCCAAAAATTTCAGAACAAAACCTGACGAAGCATGCAAGGTTGATACAGTCCGATTTCTTTAGATTATTTAACAAAATGGAAAAAAGGAAGTAGGAATGAATTTTACAAAAAAATATCTTAAGATTTTCATTGGCGTTGCCGTTTTAATAATGTTTATCATCGTTTTCTTTTTTGCGCAACGCAGTGATACATTGGAAACAGGTACACTGAAGAATTGGCGTGCAGCAACAACAGAACGCAGAATTTCGGCCGCACAAATCATGACAGGTGCATCAGAAGATATTGAAACACTGGTTGCGTGTATTGATAAAATGGCAACATTACCCGACAGTGGCGAAATGGCGGTCAGAGATGCCGCTTCGTTGTGTTATACTGGAATAAAATTAAAACCAAATTTATAAATGCGCAGATTATTTGTTTTCTTGATATTGGCTGGGTGTGGCGGCACAGGTTCGCAATTACCTGGTCATGATTTTTTGGGTATAGCATACAAAACATCACCGTTGGGTGAAGAACGATATCCAGATACAGATCCACTGATACGTTTTGACGCATTTGACTGCACAACATTTGTTGAAACTGTTTTAGCCAATGGAAATGAAGAACAACTGAATAAGATACGATACAAAAATGGAGAAGTCAGTTTTGTAAATCGAAATCATTTTATTGAATCAGACTGGTTGACCAATAATTCTGAACGCGTAGAAAACATCAGCAAAAGATACGGCCCTACAAAAATACGAAATGTTGTTATTGATAAAAAATCTTGGTTTAAAAAAGTCCATAATATTGACACAGATTTTAGCCCAGTTAAAACACATATCGATTATATACCATATGAATACATTGACGACATAAAAATACATACGCCGATGATTGTGTTATTTATTACTGACAATCCAAATTTTCGTGATAAGATAGGAACGGATTTAGCGGTCGTGCATATGGGGTTTATTATGCCAAATGGCATATTAAGACACGCATCCAGTGAACGTGGCATGGTTGTTGACGTATCGTTTCATAAATATGCAGAAAAACGCAAACAAAACAAACAAAATATTGGTATAGCATTGGTGAAAATAAAATGAATGATGAAAAAATAATTCGTATGGATATGGGTACGATTGAATCAAACACTCACAGCGCACGCCCCACCCTGTGTCTGGGGATTGAATCATCATGCGACGAAACATCTGCTGCGATTGTTGATAGCGACCGCAATATATTATCGCATATTATTTACTCTCAAATTCCAGAGCATCAAAGGTACGGTGGTGTTGTACCAGAATTGGCGGCGCGTGCACACATTCTGGCAATAGAAGATGTTGTAAAACAAACACTGATTAATGCCGGCAAAACGATTGAAGACATAGATGTTATTGCAGCAACTGCTGGGCCTGGATTGATAGGTGGGGTTTTGGTTGGATGGATGGCCGCCACAGGAATTGCCCAGGCAACAAAAAAACCACTGATCGCCGTCAATCACCTGGAAGGGCACGCGCTAGTGCCGCGCCTGTGTGCAACAATGGCAGATGGAACAAACGGCAATGTTCATGTTCAGTTTCCATACCTATTAATGCTGGCATCGGGGGGACACTGTCAAATATTATTGGTGCGCGGCGTAGGCAAATATGAAATGATTGGGCAGACCCTGGATGACAGCGCCGGCGAAGCGTATGATAAAGTTGCAAAAATGCTGGGGCTGGGATACCCAGGAGGGCCAGTTGTTGACAAGCGTGCGCAAAGCGGTAATCCATATGCCTTTGCATTTCCAAGACCACTGTGCGATAAACCAGGGTGTGATTTTTCATTCAGCGGAATCAAGACAGCTGCACGAACATTCTTAGACCGAACCGATGCACCATATGACGAAAAATACATAAATGACTTTTGCGCATCATTCCAGGCATCAGTTGTAGATTGCATTATCAACCGTCTGAATAACGCAATGAAAGATGAACGTGTGCGTACAGCCGCACCAAAAACAATGGTTGTCGCAGGTGGCGTAGCCAAGAACAGCGCAATACGTGCAGCAATGGAAAAATTAGCACAAAAAAATAATATGATTTTTGCCGCACCACCAATGAATTTGTGCACAGACAACGGTGCAATGATTGCATGGGCAGGATTGGAAAACTTTGCAAATGGCAACACTGTACAGAATCCGATTGCACCACGCCCACGATGGCCACTGACAGAATTATAATTGATAAAAACAGCCCGCTGTGCTATAATTTCTGACATGGATACAAAAAAAGAACAACTGTTTGAAGGCGCAACAAAAAAACTGATTGCACAATTAGATACAATGGGGTTGGACAGGCGAACACGCATGCAGGCCAAGAACTTTGTTCTGTTATTTCGTGACAGTTTTAAATTAGATGCAGTTAAACAAGCAACTTTTTCACGTGTAATTGGCGACGGATACAAAGATTTCCCATATGATGCATATGGATTCTGTAAGGCAGCCAGTTGTTCATTTGTCGGACTGATGAATAATCCAAATGAGTGGCGTATTATGTATATAAATGAAGTTTGGGCATACGGCCCACACTATTATGTGCAACATATCCCAACAGGACAGGCATTCGATTTAACATACGACCAATACGAACACGATATGTTGACCGTGCCTTATTATATGGGACACCCCATCAAGATAAATCGCGAGGCACAAGATACAGTTGTGCGTTTCCTGCATTCGATTGGCATGGATTTTATGCCGTTTGTTAAAAACAATAATGCAAAAGAGTAATCAGATATGCAAAAACCTGAACCAGCAGTTAATGGCGAAACAATTTTTAGCGTAACGGATGCGTCTGCCCTGTTAAAGGGGGTGGTTGAAACCGCGTTCCCACGAATAAAAATCCGTGGCGAATTATCACAAATTACACGCGCAACATCAGGTCACATGTACATGACAATCAAGGATGCAGGCGCAGCAATTTCTGTGATTATATGGCGCGGCACACCGGTTGCATTTAAATTGGAAGATGGATTAGAAGTTATTATAACCGGTCGCTTTACAACATATCCAGCACGCAGCAATTATCAAATTGTGGCCAGCGAAATTGAAATGGCAGGCGTGGGCGCAATTCTGAAAATGCTGGAAGAACGAAAACGCAAATTGGCAGCAGAGGGACTGTTTGATGAAAGTAGGAAAAAACCCCTGCCCCGTCTGCCGCAAAGAATTGGAGTTGTCACCAGTCCAACCGGCGCAGCATTCCAAGATATCCAGAACAGATTACGCGAACGCTTTCCGGTGCATGTGTTGCTGTACCCAGCCACAGTTCAGGGCGCAACCGCCGCAGCTGAGGTAGCAGCAGGCATTGAATACTTTAACAAAATGCGCAATGTTGACGTTATAATCGTTGCACGCGGTGGTGGTTCACTGGAAGATTTGTTGCCATTTTCCGAAGAAATTGTTGTTCGCGCCGCTGCCGCCAGCCAAATACCACTGATTTCTGGGGTCGGACATGAACCAGACTGGATGTTGATTGATTTTGCAGCCGACCACCGCGCCCCAACACCAACCGGCGCAGCCGAGGCCGTTGTACCAACAAAACTGGCTTTAATCCAAGAATTAGACAATATGTGGGTGCGACTGTCGGGGAACTTTATGACCAGATTAATGAATGCAAAACAGCGCATTGAAACAATTAACATCAAAAGCCCAAAACAGGTTGTTATGGAACACGCACAAAGATTGGATGACATGGGCAGAACAATGAATGTTATAATCACATCCAAGATTACAAATGCACGACAAAAAATGGAAATCGTTTCCACATTCCCAAATATTTTACAAAACCGTATGTCTTCACTGGGGCAGGCATTGAATCATATAGGGCAAATGCTGAATTCGTTAAGTTATAAAAGCGTTTTATCACGTGGATATGCGATTATTCGTGATGCAGATAATAAAATTATCAGCCGCACAGATGCAGGCACGCCCGCCAGCATAGAATTCGCAGATGGCATAATAAACATATAAAAAAACCGCCAAATGGCGGTTCGTTTTTATTCGGCCAGCGTTCCAACCGACATTGTTATGCGACGGATACCACTGCTGATTGACTTCTCTTTGTTAATGCGTGCTTTGATGATTTCGCCCGTGTGGTCAATATGCGTTCCACCGCATAATTCACAGGAAACATCGCCAGCGGTAATAACCTTGACCGTGTCGCCATACTTTTCGCCAAACAACGCCATTGCACCGCGTTTCACAGCATCTTCCATAGACATTTCTTCGTGCAGTACAGAGATATCCATTTCAATCCATTTATTTACCAGGTCTTCGACTGCCTGTTTTTCTTCAGCAGTCATTGCACGACCGAACGAAAAGTCAAAACGAACGGAATCTGGGCTAACCTTGGACCCACGCTGTTCAACATCTTCGTTCAACACATTGCGCAACGCAGCCTGCAACAGGTGCGTAGCAGTATGGGCACGTGCCGTCTGTTGACGAATATTCGCATTAATCACAGGGTGCACAATATCACCAACCTTGATATCCGCAGCCAATACACCTTTGTGAATAACAATATTATTTACACGGGCTGCCTCGGACACATTCATAACGGTTTCTTCGCCGCGTTTCAATTCGCCACTGTCACCAACCTGCCCCCCTTGGGTGCCATAGAATGTTGTTTTATCCAGCGCAATTTCAACTTCGTCACCAGCATTTGCACAATCTGTAAATTCACCATTGCGCAAAATAGACAATACACATGATTCCATATCCGATGGCGCATATTTCGCAGTATCGTCAGTATCCGCCAATTCTGTCTGGGATTCCCAGAATATACGCGTTCCCTTGGTATTTGCACGACTGCGTTCTTTCTGTTCTGTCATCGCACGTTCAAAGCCTGCAACATCAACATCAATATTTCTGTCACGCAGAATCATTTGTGTTAAATCCAATGGGAAACCGTAAGTATCAAACAACTTAAACGCAACATCGCCAGGCAAAATGCTATTATTCAATTTTGGAATTTCATTTTCTAATAACTTCATACCATTTTGCAACATGTCAGCAAATGCATTTTCTTCGTTTTGAATAATTTCAACAACGCGCGATTGTTCGCGTGCCAATTCTGGATATGCATCACCCATTTCTGTGATTAACGCAGGATATAGTTTTGACAACAACGCACCACGATGTCCCAAGATTTGACCATGACGCATTGCACGGCGCAAGATACGACGAATAACATATCCACGATCCGAATTAGATGGTAATACACCGTCCGCAATCGCAAAGCCAACACTGCGCAGATGGTCTGTAATTACCTTGAAACTGGCAATATTTTCAGACGTTTCTGCAACACCGGTAATATCACTGACCGCGCGCTTCAGATTCACAAACAAATCTGTGTCATAATTATCTGTTTTACCCTGCAAAATTGCGGCAACACGCTCTAGCCCGGCGCCAGTATCTACATTCTGTTTTGGCAGCGGTGTTAAATTGCCATTCGCATCGCGATCATACTGCATAAAAACATCGTTCCAAATTTCAACCCAACGACCACCGTCTTCGTCCGCACTGCCTGGCATGCCACCTGGCAAATCTGCCCCCATATCATAGTGCATTTCAGTACATGGACCGCATGGACCGGTATCGCCAGCAGACCACCAGTTGTCTTTGTCGCCCAACAATATTGCATCTTTGCCCGCAACGCGTTTCCAAATTTTTGTTGCTTCATCATCGCTGTAATGCGTTGTGACAACAATACGATTTGGATCCAGTTTAAAAACCTTGGTTAATAATTCCCAAGACATTTCAATGGCACCTTCTTTGAAATAGTCGCCAAATGACCAATTACCCATCATTTCAAAAAATGTATGATGACGACCATCAAAACCAACATCTTCCAGGTCGTTATGTTTACCACCTGCGCGGATACATTTCTGTACGTCTGCAACACGTGGCGCAAACACAGGTTCTGTACCCTGTAAAATACCCTTCCACGGTACCATACCAGCAACCGTAAACAATAATGTTGGGTCATTTGGAATTAATGATGCAGATGGAACAATCTTGTGTCCCTTTGACTCAAAGTATTCCAGGAAAGCCTTTCTAATTTCATTGTATGTCATTTTCTTTATCCCTTGCGTTAAAATTCGCGGCTATTGTATAAACATTCCGCACATCTTTCAATCATATTTTACATTTTTTGGAAATTTATTCTGCGTCTGATTCATGCCCCACAGGGGCGGCATTTTCTGCATCATTTGTGTCTGTGACGCTATATGTCGCATTCATTATTGCAGCACGAACCGCCATGTCATATTTGGCAACAGCAGCCATGATTTGCGCCTGGGGATTTTTTTCGGGCTGAATTAACATGCCATATTTCATAGAGACATTATCAATATCCATGGCAATATAGTTTACTGTATCCATGTATATTGGCGTGACGTTTTCATTATCACTGCGCGCAACAATATTTAATGCAGACCACATCATCGCATCAACAGGTGGGCGGAATCCCAGAGATTCATCAACATCAGAGATGGCAACCGCGGCATTTCGTAAAACATCGGCCAACTTAATAATGTATTCCATACGCACAAGTGTCCCAATCATACCAATATGTGGACGAACAAGATAAATATTTTCATCGTCAATGGTATAATTATCGGGATTGTGCATAATACGCAAAACATCAATCAGTCGCGAACGTACAACCGCCATATTCTGTATTATAGCAAAATGATTCTGGCCTATATTTGGTACATCAACATTAAGTAGAACATCGTCATCATTTGCAAAAACAAACCAATCTGAACTTATTTTATGTTTTTTAACAAAATCTATTATTTCCATGCGTGCACGAAGCAACCCCACATTGTGTTCTGAATTTATAATATAGACATCCCCTTCGTATCCCATTCTACGAACGTCACGTTTTGACAACGGCGTTTCTGGATTATCATTATAGATTACCAATACTGCACGTTTAGCCAATCGCGCCAACCCCGATAATGATATCATCAGGTTCTCGATATAATACGTGGTCAAACCAACAATAACACGCGATTTGTTTGTAAACATAATAAAATATTAAATAAATCTTTCATAAATTGCAATCATATAGTTTTTTATGATATAATATATTTTGTATATGTAGGGAATTTTAGTCATGAAACCAACAATGATGTTTGCGATTGTAATGCTGACCTCGATTATATTGATGACAGCGTTTGATGTTAATTTGGGGCAAAATGAAGCATTAAAGCTATCGGCCGAGAATGCGCCAAACGCACTGTATGTATGCCCCGCCGCCAGCAGTTTGTGGGACAAACTGGCCACCGGATTTGCAATAATGAAGCGCCCGTTAATCATCGGTTTCTTTTTTTCGATGATCATCTTGTTATTTACATGGGGATGGGCATTATATCAAAATCTGTTAAAGGATAAATTTATGCGCGATGCATTCAAAACACCATGGGCATTTACAAAATTATTATTCTGGGGTGTCGTATGTATCACATTATTGCTGGCGACACCAAACCATTTTCGTACCATACATTTAACCGGCGCAAGTGGGAATTATGTGCTGTGTGATGATAATACACCGGGCAGACAGGCCGTACGCGCAAGCGCTGTTCACAGATAAAAAACCGCCGTTTGGCGGTTTTTCTTATACAAAACAATACAAAATTTGCAAAAATCTGGGAATTTTTAATTATTGTCTTGACTTAAAGCGCGGATTTCTTTACGATTCGTACAAGCAGTACAGGGAATGTCCATTGGAACTGCGGACATCTTTATTAAAAAATTCTATGAAAGGAGAAACACATGAACAAACAGCAACTGATTGAAGCAATCGCAAACGAAGTTGATGTCACAAAAGCAACAGCAGCAGGATGCCTGGATGCATTCATCAACACAGTCACAAAAGTTTTGAAAAAGAAAGGCGAAGTTCGTTTGGTTGGATTTGGCACATTTGCAACAGCAAAACGCAAGGCAACAACAGGCCGCAACCCACAGACAGGCGAAGCAATCAAAATTGCTGCTTCTACACAGCCTAAGTTCAAACCAGGCAAAGCACTGAAAGAAGCTTTGAACTAAGCCAATGCTTTTGTTTCAAATTTAAACACCCCAATCGGGGTGTTTTTTTGTGAAATTTCTCTTTACATATTTTTATGTTTTTTATAAAATATTGTTGTCGAACAAAAAGGAAGGACAAATGGCAGAAAAAACAATCAAAAAAAATTCAACTAAAAAACCAGTTGCAAAAAAAGTTGCTTCTAAACCTGTGACAACAAAAAAGGCAACTGCAAAAAAGGCTGCACCAGTCGTTGAGGCGTACGAATGCGGATGCGCGCATGGATGTGCATGTCATGGACATTGCGGTCATAAAAAATGTACATTTGGACGTTTCGTTAAAAAACTGATTATTTTCTTGATTATTTTTGCCATGGGTTTTGCTTCTGCAAAATTATGTTGCATGAATAAACGCCCGAAGATGCCGCATCCAGAATTTGAAAACGGATGTTTGGTTGTAAAATGCCCAAAAATGGCTGAAAAAATGCAGATGATGGATACTAATAACGACGGTTGTGTAAACCGTGATGAATTTCGCGCGGCACGTAAAATGTTCCGCAAAGGCAGACCAGGTATGAAAAAGCCGGGAGCACCTGAAATTCCGCAGCCAGAACATGTGGTTGCAGAATAAAAAACACCACCTTTTGGTGGTTTTTTTTATAAAATATGCTTGCAAAAGAAAATCGTCATTCCTATAATAAAATCCAGATTTAAATATATGGAAAGACACTATGAAAAAGAAAAAAATTATTAACGTCATTGAAATCGATGGGCGTGATGCGCGCTTTCAATCTGGTATTGAGCGTTATCTTAGCATTTTGGCTGAGCAGATGCCAGAACACATCAAGACAACACGTATCATTTTCTATTGGTCGCCTGAATTTAAGGAATTAAAAATCAAACAAAACGGTGATGAAATTTCTGTTTATCATCCAACAGGATTCCCGGGTGCAGTTTTGTTCGAAGCTGTAATTGCTTTTGTTGGCGCAAAGATTTCACAAATGGAAAACCTGATTATCAAGAGTAATTGTCTGGGATTTGAAGGATTGGCATACGCATTACGTTCACGCTTTTATTCTAAAACGGTTGGCGTCTTGCACTGTCTGCCACATCGCGCCAAAGGAAGCGAGGGAAAATTCCCACCGAGCAATGCATTTTTTAATATGGATCATGTTATATTGGTTTGTGAGCATGGGCGCGAATTCTTGGATGGTGTGAAAAACAAACAACCACATACCGTTATCTATAACGGAATTGACATTCCAAAGGTTGATCTGAAGGCAAAACCAAAAGATGGTATTTTCCGCTTTTTATTTGCACATGGCTGGGGCGGACACAAGGGTATGGAACGCATACTGCCGGCAATTAAAAAGGTTGCTGAAACGCATAAAATTGAAGTAATTGTTGTTGGCGGTTTTTCACCAGACGATAAAATCTTTGAAAAGATTGAAGGTCTGCCAATTACCAAGGTTGGATTATTGGAAAACCCAGCAGACATAAAAAAATATTATGAAATGTGCGACTGCGCATTATTCGCTTCGTATTCCGAGGCTTGTTCATTCGCAGGCATTGAAGCAATGGCATATGATATGCCAATTATCAGCAGCGATGCCGCAGGATTGGTTGAGATGTTTGGCAAGGCCGCAATTATTGTTCGCAGCAACGAAAAAGGCGAATTAGATACAGACGAATATGCGCGCCAAATGATACGTGTTATGGAAACCCCATCACTGCGTACAAAACTGGGGATTCTGGCATACGCACGATACAAGGAACGCTATACAGCAAAAAAAATGGCAAAAGATACAATAAAATTGTACGAGGATTTGCTGGGGATATAACAGAACCGCCGAATGGCGGTTTTTCTTTTATCAAAAAATCCCCCAGTTGGGGGATTTTTTATTTCTGGATAAAATGCACACTGTACTGAGGTTTTTTATCCGCCCCCAGAGATGCACGTATAACCTTGTTCGAAGCAACCTGGACAGCACGAATCAGATTGTTTCTATCCTTGCGTTCAGTCTTGGTCAATCCGTCAATCGCACGTGTGACCTCTATCTGAATCTGACGTTTCATAAAGCCCGTTTCATCTGTTTCAAATACGCCGGCGCTGGACACTTCTGGTGTGCCTTTTAGGAAGCCGCGTTTGTCCACAGGCAATGTCACGAATACAGCACCGTTTGACGCAATCTTTTTACGATTCTTGTAAACCTGGTCGTTGGCACTGCGTTCTGTTTCACCTTCCATAACGACATAACTGGTTTCGATTGTTTCTGCGACATACGGCGCTTCGCCATCACGCAATGCGATCATTTCACCATTGTGTACAACCATCATATGTTTTGCGCCACCACGTTCCATCGCCATTTTACCGTTCAACATTTCGTTGATATAGTCACCGTGCATTGGAACAGAAATCTGCGGATGAACCATATCATAGAAACGTTCTAATTCTGGGCGACCGGCATGACCACTGGCGTGCAGATTATCGGTATCAAATATTGTATGCGTTTTGATGCCCATACGCGCCAATTTGTTATAGATATAAGATACATCTTGTTCGCGCCCTGGAATAATAATCGCACTGAATACGATTGTATCTGTTGGCTGCAATTTTAATTCTTTTACCTGACCATGACATAGACGGGTCAGCATAGCAAACTTTTCCCCCTGGGAACCGGTCAGGAATATTGCCTGTTTTTCTGCAGGTAAATCCTTGATTTCACTGTGCAGATAAACATCATCTTTGTCCAGATAACCAAATTTAATCCCCATTTCACGGAATTCGGGCAATCCAACATATGGCACAGGATTTGGATTACTGCGTTCCTTGATCGCGGCAACACGACCGGCGGCGCGGGCCGCCTGGGAAAACATTTTGATACGTGCCAAACTGCGTGAATACCCTGTGACAAACACGCGTCCCGGTGCGTTCTTCATAATTTCTGTTAATGCATCACGAACCTGGGTTTCGGTCACCTGTTTTGTTTGACGCGAAGAGTTTGTAGAATCACACATACACGCCAACAATTTCGGATCAGAACCAATTTCTGACAGGCGTGCAAAATCAGTTGTTGGTTCGACCGGGTTATCATCATTAAACGTCCAGTCACCAGTGTGCAAAATCTTGCCTGCTGCAGTTTGTATAATCAGCATCTGCGCCTCGGGTACACTGTGGGTGACATGGAATGTTTCCACCGTGAACGGTGCGATATCCAGTGTTGCACCATCATGCGCAAATTCAACAATATCTTTGTTTGGATTGAAATCTAATTCAATACCCATAAATGTGCGACGAATGATTTCTGCAGGGAAACGCGTACAATAAATTGGCTTTCTGAATTTTGGCC
This sequence comes from Candidatus Enterousia sp., assembly GCA_045636045.1. Classification (GTDB taxonomy): domain Bacteria; phylum Pseudomonadota; class Alphaproteobacteria; order Rs-D84; family Rs-D84; genus Enterousia. Next base: position 20,959 of record JAZTWT010000029.1, read on the forward strand.
AAATATATTTTAATGCGCCAATATGATCTTCGTGACCGTGGGTGATAATAAATCCGACGACATCTTTCTTGCGCTTTTCCAACCATGTTGTGTCACAGTATTGAACATCCCCTGCCCCGATTTCTTCGTCCAGGAACCCCATACCACAATCAACAACCAGGTATTTACCACGGTATTTATAAATATACATATTCTGGCCGATATGTTCCAAGCCACCCAATGCCATAAAGTAAACTTTATCATCATTGTTATCAGTTTCATGTTTATTTTCACCATGAATTGCGCGTGGTGTTTTTGGTGTTGCACCTTTTTTTTGTTTTGCAGGTGCAGTTGGCGTTTTATTCGCCGTTTTTTTTTCACGTACTTTTACCATTTATAATCCTTTTGTTATGTTTAACATTTGCACGGCCACAAAATTCATTACGAATAAAGACATGTTCTTTATTTGCAGTGAATCCGTGGCCATGCGCCATATCCCATGATATTCCATTATATTTAATAAAGATACAGGGATAAATTCCATTATCACGCACCATTTTGGGCGTAATTAATCTGTTGTACAATCTTTATTATAGTATATTATTCTATTAATTCAAGTCCTGGCCATAATAATTTACCGGATCACCGTTACCGATGATCCATTGTTTGGCAGATTCGACACAACCTGAACCGCCACTCACACAGCATACTTGGTAAGTATCTTTTTCTGTTGTTACTGTGGCGTTACAATTAGAAAAATTAAAATATCCTATATTGTCTTGCAATACATCATCCTCAAAAAAGAAACAATCAGACACACCGCTGTTGCTTTGGCTTTTACGCGAATTATAATTATAACCCGAACCTGATATTGATGGACAAGCATGACAAGTATTTGCTTCACGATAATACCCACTTATACACGTGCCCGAGTAAACACCACCACAATCATCTGTTGCGCCATCACAGCTATATATACCACCATATGTGGCATCATACCAACAATTGTCATTACACCATATCCTACCAGTTGGACAGTTTGTATTTTGGGCATTACATTTTGACCAATCATCAGAACTATACTGACATATTGTTTTCTCTGGTATCTGTGAACACAGTTTGTTGCCGATACGACAATATCCACTGGCACATTTCAGCACCTTATCCGCAGTACACGTTTCCCAACCAACACCCGTACATTTTGAACACAAACCATCTTTTTTGTAATAACCGTCATAGCAGGTAAAGCCATCGCCACCGCATGTCGCATTTTTCGGACAGTCAACACATGTACCATTGGATTTATAATAATTCGTCTTACATGTTAGGGCGCCATTCGCATTGCATGTTGCCGTTCCAGCACCCGTACATTTTGAACACGCGTCCCCGCCTTTGTAATAACCGTCTTTGCAGGTAAAGCTGTCGCCACTGCATGTTTTATAATTCGTTGGGCATTGCTTACATGTTTTGTTGCTGAGCCAATAACCATCCTCGCATGTTAGGGCGCCATTCGCATTGCATGTTGCGGCACCTGCAGAACATACCTCACAAGTTGTTGATGTCTGGTACGTATTACTGGCACAATAAAAACCAGTATGATCACAGCCAACCGCATTTGTTGGGCATGCACGACATGAACTGTTATACCACCAGAAATTTTTATTGCAAGTGACCGTCCCATTTGAAGAGCAGCTTGCGTTATCTGGACATGACATACATTTTCCGTTACTTACATAATATGTGCCTTTACACGTCAACGCACCATTCGCATTACACGTTGCGGCATTGCCCGTACATGCGACACAGGTATGATTTGTGGTGTTCAACCAATATCCATCAACACATGATGTAGCATGTGTATCCGATGTACATGTTGCCGCGCCCACCGGACATGCCAGGCAGGAATTTCCTTTGACGTACCAACCTGCTTCACATTTCTGCAGTTCGTTATTATAACACGTACCATGTGTTGGGCAGGCTTTACACTCATACCAGTGATAATGGTATATAGCCATTGGGGTCCCACCAGAACCGGTTGAGGTGGATGCCCCACTCCCACTAGTGCTCGTACGATAATATCCGTCATTGCATGACATTTCCCATTTATCTGTACATGTTGCGTTGTTGGGACACGGCTGACAACTTTGGAAATTAGCTGTATGCCGATAGAATCGCTTGCAATAATTACCAGTTCCCGTATAATTGTCACAAACAATTCCACCAGATGTCCAATAATTTCTACAGGCGGTAATTCCACCGTCATCGTCACCACCGGGACAAACTTCCCATGGGCGACATTCTATACATTGGTTATTATGTTCATAAAAACCTTCCTGACAGTCGGTCACTTGGTCGCCATCGCAGGTTCTGGCCCCCCATACAGTTGTGCATAAAAGATCACAAGTATTATTTTCACGGTCGGGCGAATATTTTGTACCGTCACCATAATCATTGCATGAAAAATAATTTCCGCCATTGCATATACCATATTCGGGACATGCATTACACCAACCAGAAGGGTAGTGAAAAACATCTCCATATTCGTTTTCGTTACAATTTGGACCGGCACCAGTACAAACATCATACATTTGCTGGCTTATAATCGTTGCACCCCAGTAATCAGCACTGCATGAATATTGACAGGTTAAATCACAATTCACTGTACATTTACCATTGGAATCCTTGGTATATGTTGTACCTGATGGAACCACTTTAATGTCTATTACGCTAGAACCGGTAGGGCAGGAGAGATCAGTTTTGTAACAAGTAGCTTCGTATTCAAAAGACTTGCAATCTTTGGTTTTTGATTCATCAATATATAGATTGTCTGGCCGCGTTGTGGATGCGCCATAGACTTCACTGTGCTTTGAAAAACAGCCAATTACACAGTAAAAACAATACAGAATAAATCTTTTTGTGGTTCTCATGAATATACTCTCCGATAGCGATAAGTATAATTTATTTTAATTATTTAAATCAAGCGTAAATTAATATTGAATATTTGTGTGAAATTCACTAAGTTTGATATTGAATGAAGTGTGATTTATTTGATTTTTTAAATTCTGATCTGCAATTTATCCGTGGCGTGGGGCCAGTGGTGGCCGCGCGTTTGATGGATGTTCTGGGGGGACGGCGCGTGTTGGATTTTTTACTGCACCGCCCTGCGTATGTGCGTGCGCGTGGAACAACCGAAAACATTACGGATGCAAATCCAGGTGACACGATTGTGATACCACTGATGATAAAATCACATCGGCATGGTGGCGGTTTTGGGCGCGGTCGTCGCCGACCAACCCAGGTAATATGCAGCGATAAAATGAACAACACTGTTATACTGCAATTTTTTAATTCAAACTATCTGGATTACTGGCTAAAAAAACTGCCGGTGGGCGCATGGCGAATGATTTCAGGAAAATTAGAAAAATCGTCGCGACCAACAATCAGTCACCCAGACTTTATCGAAGAAATACAAAATGCAGCAAAAATACCATCTGCCCAGGTGGTGTATCCGGCCGGCGAAGGATTGACACAGAAAATTTTCACCAATGTTCGTGATGCAATTTTTGCAGCCCTGCCCGATAAATTACGCGGTGAATCAGATGCGCGAATTGTTGAATTTTTTGATGCGTTGCAAAAAATTCATTTTGCAAAATCTGATGATGATTTAATACCAAACGCAACATATATGGCTAAATTGGCATACTGTGAATTATTGGCACATCAGGCAGCGATTGTCATCAGTCGCCGCAACCGAATGGATGTACGAAATCGTCGGCAGGTGCGCCCCATTAAATATAATCTGATGGATAAATTCTGGGAATATATTCCGTTTGAAATGACAGGGGCGCAAAGGCGCACGGTTGACGACATTTTTGATGATATGCGACACGATGTTCCAATGATGCGCCTGGTCCAGGGGGACGTTGGCAGTGGTAAAACAATCGTTGCGTTGGCCGCCGCAATAAAAATGGCCGAAACCGGTGCACAGACCGCACTGTTGGCGCCTACAGATACACTGGCCCAACAGCACTTTGTTAAAATTCAGCCAATGTGCCAGAAAATGGGGATTGTATGCGAAATCTTGACCGGGCGGGACAAAGGGGTGACACGGCGCGAGAAGTTAACTTCGCTGCGATCAGGGCGAACAAAAATTGTTGTGGGAACACATGCACTGTTTTCAAATGATGTTGAATATCGCGATTTAGGTCTGGTAATTATTGATGAACAACACAGATTTGGTGTTGCGCAACGCGAAGCACTGCGCACAAAAGGCAACAACCCAGATATGCTGGCACTGTCGGCGACACCAATTCCGCGAACACTGTCTATGACCGTATATGGTGACATGGATATTTCAATCATCAATGAAAAACCCGTAGGGCGAAAGCCAATCAAAACAATAAAAATATCATGCGGACGCATAATCGAACTGATTGAACGAATAAAACCACAAATCGATAGTGGCGCCAAGGTTTTCTGGGTATGCCCTTTAGTAGAAGAATCTGAAAACGAAAACGCAATGGGCGCAGCCGAAGAACGGTATAAAATGCTGGCGGAATATTTCCCGTGCGCGGGTCTGGTACATGGTAAAATGGACAAGAAAGAACGCGACACTGTTATGGAGAAATTTGCCGATAATGATTCAGGAATGCAAATTCTGGTCGCAACAACTGTAATCGAAGTTGGAATTGATGTTCCAAGCGCATCTATTATCGTGATTGAAAATGCAGAACGGTTTGGGTTGGCCGCCCTGCACCAGTTGCGCGGACGTGTTGGACGCGGCAATACACAATCGTTTTGCGTTTTGGTGTTTGGACGAAATGTCAGCGAAGACGGATTAAAGCGACTGGATGTTCTGTGTGAAACAGATGATGGTTTTGTTATCGCAGAACAAGACCTGATTATGCGTGGCGTTGGCGAATTGTTGGGCACACGACAAAGCGGTTGGATGCGATATCATTTTGTGGACTGGCGTGAACACAGGGATTTATTCAAATTGGCATCCGCAGCAGCACGTGATAATGATATTGATTCATGGATACGTGATTTAATGTTCTTGTTTGACCGTGGGGTGGTTTTAGGTGCGTAAGATTATTGTTGCTTTGTTATCTGCAGTGCTGTGCACAGGGGCACAGGCGGCATCACAGATAAATGACACAGAAACCGAACGTGTGATTGGCGAACTGATTGCACCACTGGGGGGTGCAGCCGGGATTCCAGATGGACGACTGAAGATTCATATTATCGATGATGACGACTTTAACGCGTTTGTTATGGGTGGCGAAGATGTGTATGTTTATACTGGATTATTAAAACAAATAAAAACCCCAGATGCATTACAGGCGGTGGTGGCACATGAACTGGGGCACATGATTGGCGGACACATGGCCCAGATGCGCGACCGTATGGCAGCCGAAATGAAACGAACTATGTTAATTCAGGCGCTGGGGATTGGATTGATGGTTGCAGGCGGCAATCCGTCCCTGGGGGCCGGGGTTCTGGGCGGCGCCAGTGGTGTTGCACAACAATCTGTGATGGCGTTTTCACGCGATGAAGAAAGAATTGCCGATAATATGGGCGTTGATTTGTTAATACGCGCAAAACTGAATCCAAATGGTTTTGTGACGGTCCTGGAACAAATGAATGAAATGAATGGGCCGATGGAAGAAAAAATTAATCCAAATAAAATTAATCATCCGCTGACCACAGAGCGCCTGAATAATGTGCGTGAATATATAAATAAATCAGATTATGAATATATTCCTGATAAGACACTAGCGCAACGACAGGCAAACGATTATGAAATGGTGCGCGCAAAATTGGTTGGATACCTGGACACGCCAGGACATGTTCGCGAATTGTATCCGTACTCTGACAAATCTGATGCGGCGCTGTACGCACGCGCAATCACAAATATGCGTGGCGGCAATCTGGATGGGGCGCGCACGGGGGTTCAGACACTGATTTCACGCAATTCTGACAACCCGTATCTGTGGGAACTGATGGGGGATATAGAATATCAATTCGGACACTATGATGACAGTATTGCAGCATACGAGAAGTCACTTGGTCTGGCACATGACGCACCACAAATTCAAACCGCATTGGCATTAGTATTGGTAGAGCGCAATAAACCAGACGACAATGCACGCGCCATTGAATTATCTAAACGCGCATTATTGCATGAAAAAATGCCGTTAACATATTGGGTTTTGTCCCGCGCATACGGCAATTCGGACCCGGGACGTAGCGATTGGGCAATGGCAGAATACTATACAATGATAAATAAAGAAAATGATGCGATTAAGTATGCAAAACGCGCACAAAAGAAATTAAAGAAAACCGACCCAGAATATATCAAGGCCGGCGATATAATAAACAGCAAATAAAAAACCCCCCAGGCGGGGGATTTTTTATTAGTCTTCGATTGCACTGTATTCACAGAAACCTTCGTTTGTGTCACAGCGAGAAATTGTACCTTCGCTGATGAAGTATCCCTGTTCATGCAAGCATGCAGGACATACCTTTGGTGCCTCGTTGCTAATCTGCCACATACCGCAATTTGTGCAACGCCACATAACAATTTTATCCTGTTTGAATAATGTGCCGTCTTCAATCGCTTCGGCCAGGGCGCGGAAACGTGATTCATGATAACGTTCTGCATAGCCGATATTCTTTAAGATTTCTGCGATTGCAGGGAAACCTTCTTGGGCGGCAATCTGGGCAAACTTTGGATACATTTCTGTATTTTCTTCGTGTTCGCCATATGCAGCAGCCTGCAGGTTTTCCAATGTTGTGCCGATTTTACCGGCAGGGAAAGATGCAGTAATTTCTAATTCGCCACCTTCCAAGAACTTGAACAAGCGTGATGCATGTTCTTTTTCCTGGTCCGCAGTTTCCAAGAATATTTTTGAAATTGCCTGATAACCTTCTTTCTTGGCCGCAGATGCATACATTGTATAACGATTGCGTGCCTGAGATTCACCAGCAAATGCAATTAACAGATTCTTTTCTGTCTGTGTACCTTTTAATGATACCATTTATGTTCTCCTTTTGTGGTTTAGTTTTAGTTCCGAACAAAATTTTACCAGACAGATTTATAAAATGCAAAAATTTATTTTTGGTTTTATTTTGACCGATTCTTGCATGCGACAGAATGGATTAAGTCCATGTATTCATCGTATAATTTTATCCCAAGAAAGGCACGCGCCTGTTCAACCGTGTCACCGTATGCCCAATATGTACCATGGTCTGTCGTGTATTTCGCAACAATTTTTTCTGACCCCGGGATCAAATATTTACCATAACAGTTTTCACACACACGGCACGCACGATAAAATTCGAAATGATTGCGTTCTGTGCGCGGAATACGTTCCCCCAAAACAAATGGAACATCGCGCACCATCTGAATCCTATATGGGAATTTATCCTGGACGCGCCACAGACCACCAATAAATTCAATATCGTGCAAACCAACCGCGTTCAAAGACACAGTGCGACCATTTGAAAAATAAGCCAATTCACCACGAGCACGGGCGGAGTTGTAGTCACGCACCTTGTCAAAATCACTGGCGTGTGCGGCCATACTATTCTGTTTTTTGGACATCGTTTTCTATCCCTAAAAATTTCTTTTCAATTGACGATATCAGCGTGTCTATCCCCTGACGCCCAGCAGCACTGATGGTGACAATTTCTGGTTTCTTTTTGCGCCCGAATGACTTTTTAAATTCTGCCAGTTTTTCTTTTAGTGCATCACCATCAATGGCATCAATTTTGTTGATTACAACCAATTCAGGCTTAGCAATCAAATCACCACCATACGAATCCATTTCATGACGAATTGCTGCATAGCGCGCCCCCCAATCTGGTTCAGAGCCATCAATAACATGCAAAATCATTTTAGTTCGTTCGGCATGTCCCAAAAACTGGTCACCCAGACCGACACCCGTGTGCGCCCCTTCTATTAATCCAGGCAGGTCAACCAGCACAAATTCACGATCGTGCGCATACATTACCCCCAGCTGTGGATTCAGGGTTGTAAACGGATAATTTGCAATTTTTGGGCGCGCCGCCGTAACCGCCGACAGCAATGTTGATTTGCCTGCATTCGGGAATCCGACCAATCCAATATCCGCAATCAGTTTCAAGCGCAATACAACTGTTCTTTCTTCGCCCGGCAGACCGTCGTTCGCCTGTTTCGGGGCACGGTTTGTCGGACTTTTGAAATGTAAATTTCCCCATCCGCCGTTTCCACCACGCGCCGCACGATATTCCATACCGTCCTGATTCAGGTCAGCATATTCGATTTCTTCGTTTTCAGACAAAATAACCGTACCTGTCGGCACAGGCAAAACCAGCGTTTCGCCGGATGCACCAGTACGCATTTTGCCCATACCATTCTGACCACGCTGTGCCAAAAACTTGGTTTTATAACGATAGTCAATCAAAGTATTAACGTTGGGTACAGCAACAAACACTACATCACCACCACGACCACCGTCGCCACCATTTGGTCCACCAAATTCAATATATTTTTCACGACGAAAACTGGCAGAACCATTTCCGCCATCGCCTGCCTTGACATAAATCTTTGCACGGTCTAAAAACTTCATTTTTTATCCTCTTGATATCCATTATAATCTAAAAACTTGCAATTTCCAGTATAAAAGGCTATAATTACATGGCTGCGTTGCAGTGATGATTCTGAATCCGTTGTGAAATAGTCGTTTTGGACTGGGGGGCGGTACCCCACAGCTCCACCATGATTTGATATGATTTGTGGTCGTATCTGATTATGGGGCTGACATAGATTCGACAGGCGATGAAAGACAAATTGGTTGAATCCGACATGGCGTCGTTAAAAGCCAACTAAAAACTGAATGGCGATAGAATCGCTGCGAACGACAACGTTCGCCTTGCAATGGCTGCCTAATGTGGCGTTGAATATGGTTGGCGATTGTTGACCGTATTCGTTTTAGCAATTGCGGTGTTCGCCGGGTACATGGCACCAGAAATCCCGGCATTTGTTTTATATATACATAACGAAGGAAACAGAAAATGTTCGGAAAAATTAAAAAAGTATTCTTTACAGGCGTATTCGGTGTTTTGTACATCTCTTTTGTTGCACAGTTAGTTTATGTTTTAGGCTGGGTTTCAGGTCTGGAAAACAAAATGGCAGCAATGGGTGGATTGACAATAGAGTGGCTGGTTTTGATTGCTGCACGCTATCTGTCAAAACGTTCCAGCAACAGCGCACAACACGGTAATAATTTCCGTCGTCGTTAAGATTTTAAACCGCCATTCGGCGGTTTTTTTATCGCAAAAATTGGGGATTTATAGTCCTTGAAATCTTTGCAAAAAGTATTATATTTATCATCACTATGAAGAAATATATTTTACCGTTTCGCGATTTAATCGTTTCGCCGGGTCTGACGGTGCCGGCACTGATAGATAACCCATTATCCGTAGCGTGCGTCAAGGCCGCCGCCAAGGCAGAGGGACAGCAAATTATTTTAGCGCCACAACACAGTTGGGCGTACCCAACAACTGCATCTGATATATACACCACGGGAACACTGGGTGAAATTATCCAGGTGTTAAGTATGCCAGATGGCGCAATGCATATTCTGGTCCGCACCACTGATGCTGTAAATTTAACAGACATTGAAATTAATGCGGGAATATTTACAGGTGATGCAACTGCGATTGAAATTATAGATGATATGAATGATGAAAAAACACTGATGTTGCGTGATATAATCGCTGATAACATGGAAGATTTAGCCCATGCAACACGCAAGTTCAAGGTTGATAAACTGCGTAATGTGGTTGCAAACTATCCCCTGCCCGCATTTATCGATTCTGTGATTCAGACAGCAGATATTGATAACGATACCGCCGTTCGCGTTTTAGCAGCCAGCAGCTGGTCTGAAAAACTGACCATCTTGCTGGAAGCTGTTAAAATGCTGAGCGAGACAGCAAAAATCGAAGAATCTATCAACAAACGCATTCATCAGCAAATGGAAAACGGTCGTCGCGAGGCGATATTACAGGAAAAAATGCGCGCCATACAAAAAGAAATGGGCGACGATGATGGCGAGATGGATACCGCCAATATTCGCAAGAAGATTATGCGTTCGTCTATGCCACGTGAAGCCAAAGAAAAGGCAATGTCTGAATGGAAGCGCATGCGTTCAATGTCACCAATGTCAAACGAAGGCGGACTGTTAAAAACATACCTGGATGAAATGCTGGCAATGCCGTGGGGCAAATCTGACACTGCACAAATTGATTTAAAGCAGGCGCGCGCAACACTGGATTCGCAACATTCAGGAATGCAAGATGTAAAAGAACGTATACTGGAACATATTGCCGTGATGAAAAAGACAAAATCCAATCAGGGCAGTATATTATGCTTTGTTGGCGCACCAGGCGTAGGTAAAACATCATTATGTAAATCTATCGCGGATGCATTGGGACGAAAATATCAGCGTATATCATTGGGTGGCATTTCAGACGAGGCACATTTTCGCGGCCATCGCAAGACATATATTGGTGCACAAACCGGCCGTATTATGGATGCACTGAAAAGATGCAAAACAAACAATCCGGTTATTGTTCTGGACGAAATCGACAAGATGGGGCGCGATTGGCGCGGAGATCCAGAATCTGCACTGTTGGAAATTCTGGACCCAGAACAAAACAAGACTTTCCGCGACCATTATTTGGAAGTAGACTTCGATTTGTCGAATGTGATGTTTATTGCAACCGCAAACAGTCTGAATATGTCAAATGCATTAAAGGACCGTATGGAGATTATTGAAATCCCAGGGTATTCAATGGATGACAAAATCAAGATTGCACGCGAACACTTGATCGGTCGCGCAGCACGCGATACAGGATGGATGATTGACAATATTGTTATGTCAGACGATGCATTAAAACATATTATTCAAAACTATACATCTGAACAAGGTGTACGCCAGGCACAACGCGAAATAACCGCAATTCTGCGCCGTTCATTGTTGGAAAATGACTGCGAAGATATCAAGACCGTATTTACACCAGAAAAAATTGATGAATTATTATCTTCACGCAAATCTGCAGGATTCGCCAAAAAAATTGGATTTGGAGTTCGTATATGACAAAAAAAAGAAAACACATCGGCGTTTATCAAATGTGTATAAACGGCAAATTAGAAGACCTGTACATTGATGGTGACGGCTGGGAACAAATCGAGACCTTTAAAAAAATTGCGGGATATTCTAAATCGCATAAATTCGAAATCAAACACGCAACGTTACCTGGCATGGTAAAAATGCGCAAGCAGGATGTGATAAGCGCTGTATCAGACAAATACGAAATTGTCGTAATAAAATCTTATGTAGCGGACGCAAAAACCATATTCTTTGCACCAGATTTTCGCGTACAAATTCACGACAAACGAACCAAAGAGGTAAAAACCTATATGGGGACAATGGCAGGTTTTATGTACAATCTGTTTGAAAAAATACAAGGGATTCAAAAATGATTCTGATAATCAATACCGCAGGCAAGGATTTAGAATTTGTATTGGATAATGAATATAAATCTGTTGCGGTGGAAAAACAGTCAACTGCCCTGCCCACCGAATGTGAAAAGTTTATTACAAAATGCGGCGCCACATGGCGCGACATATCAGCAATCGGCGTTGTTGTTGGCCCAGGCAGTTTTACAGGAATTCGTCTGGGGATTGCGTATGCCAAAGGTATCGGCATGGGATTGAACATCCCAGTTGTTGGCATCAGTATGTTTGACCTGTATCTGGCGTCAACGCCAGATGCATTTGTTGCGATTGATTCTGGGCGCGGTGATTTCTTTGTAGCAGCAAATGGATTGCCGCCACAGACAATGGAGATTGATGAACTGGAAACTAAACAGATGGAGTGGCCACGCACTGTTGGACACAAACCTGCGGATTTAAAATTAGGCGTTCAAATCGTGGAACAAAAAATCACGAATGGCGTTCTGGAACCTGCGGTACCAATGTATCTGCGCCCCAGTTATGCAGAAGAAAACAAGGGCAAATAATATATGCAAGAAAACATCAAATCCTTATTAAAAAACCAAATACACAGTCGTATTAAATACCTTGCAGATAATGAAAAGGTTTGTTTTTTACAGCATGCACCATTTTGCAAACAATCATATAAATATATAGATACATATCGCATATGGAAAAGCAATGAATTTTTAGATATTTATCACATCCAGGACTATAACAGCAAACAAAGTATCGATTTGCATTTTATTATGCAAATTGATGATACAAATGTTAAAATTCAAGAAACGAATACTAAATTTGCAAAACAAATATACAAACAATTAAAGCTGAAATACCACAAACAAAATGTTAAATAATCTGGCGAACCTTCATCAAAAATGTTTTCCGCACAAACCATGGTCTGCGGATGATTTTGCCGATTTAAAAAAGTCAGGATGCGAAATTATTGCCAGCCAAAACGGTTTTATCGTTTGGCGGGCGGCCGCGGACGAAGCCGAATTAATTACAATCGGCGTTGCACCCGATGCACGACGCACAGGAATTGCCGCTGCCATGATTGGAATTATGGAGGGCGAATTAAAAAAATCAGGTGTAAAATCTGTGTTTTTAGAAGTTGCAGAAAACAATACACCGGCCCGCAAATTATACGAACAAAACGGTTATGTTCAGATTGGCGTACGCCCCAAATATTACGATGGTGTTGACGCCATTATGATGAAGAAAGATTTATAAATCGTTTATAAAATCCATTACTCGCCTGTCAAAAATCACATCGCGCGACCGCAGCGGTGATGCGATATGCATATCTGATGCACGACGCGTACGCGACAGCGCAACATATGTTTGACCATGCGCAAAGCAACCGCGCGAAACATCAATCACAACCGCATCTAATGTTTTGCCCTGGGCACGATGAATTGTCATGGCATATCCCAAACTTAATGGAAATTGCTTATAGGAACCTACCTCGGTCTCAATCAGGCGTTCATTTTCATCACGCGAATATTCAATCTTTTGCCATTTTTCGGGTTTAACGGATACAATTTCGTGCGAATCTGATAATAATTGCACCGTTATATCGCGCGCAGACATTGCGCGAATAATTCCCATCGAACCATTATGCCATTTGTCACCATTCTTGACAAAAACAACCAATGCCCCAACCTTTAATTCCAATGCCAGGGGCGCAGGAACATCACGATCAGAAAAATTTCCACTTAACACGCCGTTATATACAACCGCGGTCTCATTTATCTGGTTCAGGCGCGTTGCATTTATACGTTCTGCAACCGCACGAAATGGCGTGATTAAGACCGCATTATCACGACGTGTCACATCATCAATTCTGCAATTATTAAAAAATGTCAATGCGCCAACATCACCATTACGCAGACGAACCAAATTTTCCAATAACGGCAAATCATTTTGACGATAAACAAAATCAAAATTAAATTTTATGAAATTTGCACGCTTGTAAACATTGCTATCAAAAAAATATGAATTAGACTGCCCGTATTCTGATTCATAATACCCCATCGCTTCACGCGTTATGACCGGCGGCAACTGAAATAAATCACCGATGGCCACGACCTGGATTCCACCGAATGGTTCATTATTACGACGGGCATAGCGCGCCAATATATCAATCGCATCCAGTAAATCGGGCGCAACCATCGATATTTCATCAATAATCAAAACGTCAGTTGCGGTCAGAATATTGCGCGGTTTGGCCTTTAATTTTAATAATTCAGGCAATGTAAAATCACGCGGAGGAATTTGAAACAGCGAATGAATTGTCTGGCCACCAACATTCAAGGCAGAAACAGCCGTTGGACACGCGCACACAATACGTTTTTTTGATGCAGATTTCAGATAATTTACGAATGTTGATTTACCAGTCCCAGCAGGCCCCAATATCAACAAATTAGAATTTGTGCGTTCAATGGCATCAAATGCCGACATCTGCGTTGCGTTCAAAATTGGTGCAATTCCATTCATACCACACATCATTGCACAGTTTAAAATAAATCGCAACGCAATAAAAAACGCCCCGAATGGGGCGTCGTATTTATAAAATATTATTTCTTCCAGAATGCAAAGCCACGACGAGAAGATTTTTCTTCGCGCTGTTTGCGTTCTTCGATTGAACGACGGCGTTCTGCGCGACGTTCCTGGAAACGACGTGCGGATTCTTCGTCACGTTGTACAACTGCGATTGTTGTTGCAGACAATTTTCCATTGCGAACTTCTTCTTCGAATTCGACAATATCGTTTTCATTTAAGAATCTGATGCCGGCGGCCTTTAATGAACTGGAATGAACAAATACATCATCTGTGTTGCCATCCGCGTTTGGGGTGTCAGGACTGATAAATCCGAAACACTTTTTACCGTTATACCATTTTACTTTTCCTTGACGCATAATCCTATCCTTTCCTTATGCTGTTATGGTTCTGATAAGTCCAATAAGAACCTGATTATAATTTTTACATTTTTTAAAAATGAAAGCAAGAGGAATAAAAAGCCCACCGTTCGGTGGGGCATTTTTTTAATTACCTTTCAGAATACGCGCCTTGTTCTTGTTCCATTCGCGCAATTTTATTGTTTCGCGTTTATCAACCTTGTTCTTGCCATAGCCAATCCCCAGCAAAACCTTTAATTTTCCGCGATTATTAAAGTATAACTTTAACGGAACGATTGTCGCGCCCTTTTCCTGTAATTTACCAATCAGACGATTAATTTGATTGCGATGTAACAACAGTTGGCGACTGCGCCGTTCATCAAAATTTACAATACGCGCCGCCGTTGGCAGTTTTTGAATTTCAACCCCTGCCAGAAACAGATTATCCCCACGACGCTGAACAAAGCCGTCAACAATCGTCACCAAACCATAACGAATAGATTTAATTTCTGCCCCGGTCAGGGAAATACCAGCCTCAATCGTGTCTTCGATAGAATAACTGAACCGCGCCTTGCGATTTTCTGAAACCTGACCTGATTTTATAATTTGTCTTGCCATAATGTTGGATAATATAACGTAAATTACCCTAAAATGCAAATTTAATAATTTAGGCATAAAAAAATCCCCATGGATGGGGATTTTATTTTTACTCTATTCAGCTGGCACTTCGGTCAATATCATTGTTTCACCCTGGTCCACAATCATATCGGGGTCGTCAGACGTGGTTTTATTGCCCGCCCAGACATAATATGTGTATGGGGTACCGGGATTTGCCGTGATTTGAATAACATGGTTTGCCGTTTCCAACATTAAATCGTTCCCATTCGGTGTGGCATAGCGAATAATGCTGCAATCTGCACCAATGCATTCAGATGCCATTTCTTGTTCAACAATAACACCATCGGATGCCGTCTGACAACCCGCCAAAGCGAACATCGCACCCATAAGAATGGGCAATATCAATATCTGTTTCATACCGGTAATTTTACCACATTTTTTATACAGAAAAAAGATAAAAATTTATACAAAATCTGGACAATGCATTTTTTTGTGCTACACTTTTGCAAAAAGGAGGCAAAAAATGCCATTTGTAGATTTAGTAGATGAAAACAACAAAAAATTTTCAATAAATACAGACTATCTTATTAGAGTCGGCGAAACAATGCTTGGGAATGGGTATATTCTTGATACAACAAAAACTATCATATACACAAATCAAAAATATCATGATGTGTTGGATGCAATAAAATCTGCATCCCGACCAGTGAAGAAAAGGTAATCTATGCAAACAATAGAAGCATATTTTTTATACAAAAATGCACAAGACAACGGAAAACCAATACCTGCAAGTGCGCAGACATGTCTTATGCAGGCATTCCCGGCACCTGCCCTGCCGATATGGGCAAAACAATATCAAGTGACCGGGGGGGGCATTACATTACAACCGCAATAGAACACAAAATAAAGTTGTATCAATATGATTTAGATTACCTAAATAGATTTATTGCAAAATCGCCATTATTTATTGCCGCAACCGCTGTCCCCCACGACTTTGACGATGCAACACTTACATATGCTTGCGCACGACAGGTGGTTGTATATAACAAATTGATTAATAAACAAGATTGCCCACAGGGTGTGCGCAATATTTTTCGTGTTTTGATTGCAAAAAAAATCAATCAACTGCCACGCGGATATTTGCAAGCCCAGTCCCATATGATTGAGCGCTGGCTGGAATTCGCCAGATAAAAACTACTTTTTTTAGTCCTTTTTTAGAAGTTTTATGATATAATATATCTTAGACTTTTAAGGAGTTTTGTATGGTGAATAAAAAAGGCAATGCGAAAGAAGCAAATGCGGTATTAAAAGAAATTGCAGATTTACTGCTGGATAAAGATATAGATGTAAAAGTAGAAACTACTTATCACAAAACGAATAAAAATAACAATATAGAATTAACCACAGAACCTGCCATACCAACAGAATTAGGTGCAAACACATATATTGGCGAACAATCTGTTAATGTAAGGCGCGCAAGAAGTGTAAAAATTGGAAAGTACACTGTGTGCAAGTGGCCAAATGGTGCCGGATACAGAATAACAACCCCAAAGGGCGAAATATATCAATTTCCAGGAAACCTGACTAATAAAATAACAACCGCTTCGTACATATGGATCGCCGCATTGGCAAAATGCGATAAGCACTATAATCGTATGCTTTATTATCTGACAAATTTGCGCAGTTTGGGGATAACCAATCCGCAAATGACCAAAGGTCCATCAAAAACAAAATTTGAAGAAGCACAAGCGCAATTAGAATCACTTGGCATTCCAAAAGAGTCACAAGTATACTTAAAAAAAATACGCGATTGTCGAGATTAACAAATGCCCCATGAGGGGCATTTTTATTTATTCTGGCGGAGATGAAGGGATTGTCTGATTCCCATTTGCGCCACGTTGGCGCAATGGCCCCCTTTCGCTGCGTAAGATTCAAACTTCGCCAAATGGCTTGTTTTCGCACCTCTCGCCCCGAACCCAGCAATCTCAGATTGCGAACGCTTTGTCCACACTGCAACACCAACACAAAAATAAAACGCCCACAACGGGGCGTCTGATTTTTGTGGCGGTGTATGAACACAATACGAATAACCACATACAAATTCCAACAAAACTATAAACAAACAATTCTGTCTATGTTGATATTTTTAGCAAATATCGTATCATGCGATACCAATAGAATCGCACCACGATATTGATTCAGCGCTTCTTCTAATATTGATATGCTTTTGATATCCAAATTGTTTGTTGGTTCATCCAACAGCAAAATTTCCGCATTACTATCAAACGCCCGCGCCAACAAATAACTTTGACGTTCGCCACCGCTTTTTTTATCAATCGAATTGAATTGATTTACCATATAGACATCTGCATTACGCGCAACCTGACCGGAATCAGGTGCAATGTCGCCATTTAGCAAACGCAACAAAGTCGTCTTGCCAGAGCCATTATCTCCAACAATTGCGACTTTGTCTGTATTATTAAAAACAATCGACACACCGTCCAGCAAATTGCTGTCCGTATCATAACTGAAAAACACATTGGAAAGTGATATAAATCCCATAACAAAAACCCTATAATATCGCAGTTAAACACCGTGCATTTTTATGCACCACATTTTGAAAAATACGATATTATCTACTCATTGGTTTTTGTCCTTATACTTGTTTATATGTATCTACTGTAGCATATCCATCATAAAAATCAACAAATTTACATCGTTGTACATACTGGTAACTTCGTGGTGAAAAAGCGGCGGAAGTCCGCCTAAAAACAAAGCCCCGACAAATATTGTCGGGGTTTTGATTATTTCTGGCGGAGTAAGACTTTTCTACGGTCTTTTGCATACAACATCAGGGAATTTACAGGGAAATTTTGCCATTTTTGTCCCAAAAAACAATTTTGCACTGCGCCTAAGTCGCATATTCTCCACTTCCCGTAAAAAATTTCCCTAAACAAATAACAGGGAATTTATTTAAAACGCGCTATATTTTTGTTGATTTTCTAACTAATTTTTGGTATAATATGACTTAAGTTAAGCAGGCGATTTTATCGCCTTTTTTATTTGCCCTGCCTGATATCGGTGGGGCTTTTTTATTACAAAAAAGGAATAATTATGAAAAAGTCACACATCATCATTTCTGACATAACATGTATGAAAGAAAAATTCTGTATTGCAGGTTTTGATACATATGAAAAACGCATGAAACGTCTGATGATAGACGGCGGTTATTGGAACGCTAATCAGATTCCGACCAGATATTGTGAAATATTGGTCGACAATGAAGAATTTAAAGAACCACGAGATTACCCACACCGAACCGAAGATGTCAACATAGATATTAAATCTATAGAGATTTTGCAAGAATTTGAACCAGGAAAAGAGTTGGCAAACGCACTAAAAAGCAGCATATCAAAAGACATACAAAGTATATTCCATCATCATGTCAAAGAAAATGCTTATGTGCCACAGAAAACCAAATGTCCTTCGTTGGGCGCCATATTGATTCCGGCACACGACATTGAATTCTTTACGGAAGATGGCAAGTTACGCGCCCGCATTACTGACTATTCTAAACAATTATATGAATTAAAGGTCAGTTGCAAATACCTGCGTGATATATTTGAAAAAGATAAAGATGTCAAAAATCTGAATAATGCCATTGCCGCCAGTCAGTATGCTCATTGTCGTATAGGGTTGGCACGCAAATTCCTGATGCAGGAAAATCATTGCTATTTAATGTTAAACGGGTTATTTTTATACTGATATGACAAAGATTTTTACGATTGGTTTTAGTGGCAAAAAGCCCGATGATTTTTTGGATATCCTGAATGCAGCCAAGATAAACTGTGTTTGGGATATTCGGCTTTGGCGCACCAGCCGCTTTGTTCCGTTTTATAGTGGCACAAATTTGGCCGCAACACTTGGTTCACGATACGAACACCATCCTGAATTTGCCCCAACGACGGGCATTTTGGCAGGATACAAAGACGGTTGCATCACCTGGCCTGATTATGAACGTATGTATAGGGAATTATTGGCCACTCGCAACCCAACTGCGGGACTTGCCTTGAATTCTCTTGACCGCATATGCCTGCTTTGCACCGAAAAATCCGCGACACAATGCCACCGCCGCCTAGCCACAGAATATATCGCAGAACAATTTCCAGACATCGAAATTGTGCATTTATAAATGAATAATTTTAGCACTTAATAGCCCAACTCTTCTTCTTTTGCTACTTCTTGTTTGATGCATTCGTTCAGCCAGTCCAGCGAATCCTTTGCCCACATACGAACTAGTGGATTGGGATGCTCATGTAAATTCTGAAACAACGGAACATACTGTCTATAATAATCAGAAGTATTTCCCCACCAAGTATAATTATTTATACGGCTACTAATTATATTCAATTCATCCTTTGTTTCTGCTGTATCTATGAAATACTTTATTATTGGACTCCAATCTACTTGTTCGCATGAATTGTTTAATAGGCTCACTATTTCCATGATACAATTCCTGATATTTTTTTGCATGTTTTTATCAACTGATTGTAAATATTCCGGAATCTGTTGATCTAAATGCATCGAAAACACATATGGCGACGCTCCATATTTACCATTAAATCCATCTCCCAATAATCCCATCCATCCAGACAACCAAATACTATCTTCTTGAGCCATAGCGTTTAAAACATGCTGCAACATTACCGTAGGATGTTTTTCAATTAAATTTTTTATTATTTCTGAAGCATAATTATTGTATTGCAATCCACGATAAGTGTCTGATGCGGCTGCCGTTTTAAACGCATCAAAAATAGTTAACACCTCTTCTGGGTTCCAGTCTATTTTATGAATAATGTTACTTACATGATGCCCACTCATAGGATCTTTAAAAATAAATAGTATATTTTCTGTTTTTGCTAAGATATCAAATACCACTTTTTTACAATCTTCTGACAATACATTACCGCTATGCTGATAATAGTCCAGTGTTTCTACAATAAAACGACAAGAATCTGTTCCGAATGTATAGTATACCCCCCACAAGAAACTTATAACACGTTCTAAATCAACAGATTTTCTAAGATTGATACTAAGACCACCAATTTGTAATTGTAACAGTGAAATTTTTTTCTGTGCTATCAAGTCTAATATACTATCTACATCAGGATCTAAGAACCCACCATGAATGACCCAAATAAGCCTAATAATTCCATTTTTAGCTATCCATCTTTCATCTCCAAGAATCCTCGTTAGGATACCGTCTATATAAGAAGGATCTCGTTTCCATATTTCGTGCATAGCGACAGCGAGCAATGAATAATTATCATTATCCATCGCCATATGTAACGCCATCAAACGATTTACAAACTCTTTATAATCCGTTATACAAGAGCCTATTCTGGATGCAAAATCATTAATATTTCCAGCATTTTTACTTATGAAAAACGGCAATGAATCATATAAATGTTCTGGATTAGCCAAGTATGCGTCTGCAATTTCTTCCGATTTCTGCTTCATCAAAGAATGCGCATGTTTAAAATCTAGCTTGTCTTCTGTTTCCATAAAATACGCAACATCCCATTCTGATGGGACTATATAAAGCTCAAACAATGATTCTAGGTCTCTATCAGCTTTCGCCAGAAGCCTGTCTCTATACTCTATTAGTTTTTCAAAACCTTTGTCAGTGTTAAAACGTGAATTTGCTATAAAAGTTGGGATATAATCCGGAAATTTTTCCAATAGAGATGAGACTAATGGTTCATATTTTTCAAATAATCCATTCATCAATAGAGGATTTGTTTTGTTACCTATGATCTTCAGCAAATCTTTTTTTAGCTCATCGTCGGCAGTATTGTTTATCTCTAGCAATATATTTCCCAAGGCGTCAAAATACGTTCCTACTTCAGACCATGTTTTTGGTTTATAATATGTTAGAGTTCGTGCCCCTTGAGATTCCGCTCCAGCCATACAGCTATAATGCCCACTGTTATCCAGGCCTTTGTCTATCATTTTTAAGATTATATTTTTTCCCTGCTTGAATTCTGGAATCAAAGATCGTAGCCAATTGATGCGTTGCTCCAAAGAGGCCTCTGTCGGGGCAAGAAAAACTTGCATTGTTTGAACCAACACACCTGTTGCATTATTTCCAATGCTCTCATTTTCTCCTTTTGCTAATCTGAACAAAAGTGCGGCTGCCCTTTCATACAAATCCCTATGAAACATTATTTTTTCTAATGTCCACACTATGCGTCTACGATGTTCAGAGATCTTATCCTTCATATCATCATCTGTCCACCCTTCAAAGGCATACTCTAATGAGTTCATTGCCAAGTCTGGTGCAATTTCAGCTAGTTGGCCGAATAACTCATTACTTGGCGAATTAAGCAATTCGGCATTAGAAAAAGGGGAAGTCTTGTTTCCGATGAAATATTTTACAAATTCTCTGACATTATCTAAAAATTTTATTTTTTTCATGAAACGCTCTTGCAAGGCAAAAGGCAACTCTTTGTAATATCTATTGACCATATCTGGATGTGTTTTATCATTCCACTCTCTTGCTAAATAAATAGCTAATGGAAACGGTTGCACAGAAATAGAAAATCCTTTTTGTTGTATTATTTTGCGTTCACTAAATTCGTTGTAAACTTCAAAAACTTTATTTTTATCAAGTTCGAATACCTCGATTATCTTGTCTATCTCATTTGGATCTGCCAACCCCATACCGCTATACCTACGTCCAGCAGACACCATTCCTGGCATACAGCCTATTTTAGTGAATAAAGACAAAACCCTAAGAATTCTGGTTCACATTCACCCGTACGATCTCTCAAAAGCAATTTATATATGTCAGTATCCTTAAAACGCCCTAACTTTACAGTTTCGCCCCTTGACATAGCCTCTTTAATTTCTCGCGCA
Organism: Candidatus Enterousia sp.; assembly: GCA_045636045.1. Lineage (GTDB taxonomy): Bacteria > Pseudomonadota > Alphaproteobacteria > Rs-D84 > Rs-D84 > Enterousia. Next base: position 42,916 of record JAZTWT010000029.1, read on the forward strand.
ATATGTATCGCGAAGCGAGGAAAACCATCTGCGACCTTGACTACTGCCGCCCGCATATGCTCTTCAAGATCTGGAGCAATCTGCTTAACGATAGCAGCAACAACTTCATTAGATAACTTATTAAACTTTAGTTCTTCAGAATCATCATATGAATCATAATCTATTGTAACTAAAGTAATTTGGCCACCAGAAATAATTCGTTTAATCGCTTGCAACTCATCTTTGTCACATTCATCAATAATTAATATAAACGGTTTATTTTGATCTAATGTTCTCAGAAACGGTATTAAAAAAATTAGTTCGCATTTAGGCACATAAATTATTCTTCTCTTATCTTCTTTGGACATACGATTACACGCTTCCAAAACTGTGCGCGTTTTTCCTATTCCTGCCAACCCACTAATATTAGATACTGGATTTTGTAATATACGAGCTTTTATCTCTTCAACAAAAGAATTTAGCCTATCATCTAATTGAAACTGATTTATGGCATCCCTAGCATTCCACTCATCAAGAGATTCGGCACCAACTTTAATCCACATCTCTCTCAAATCTGGCTTTAAATCGAAGATTATATCCTGATGCAAGTTAACCCAATTTTGCATATCTTCCGCATCTAGAAACACTGGGGTTGTGTTAGTAGCGCCAATATTATCTAGCTCATCTTGCATTGCTTTTAGACGTGCTTCTTTAAGTTGTGATGGAATATGATCTTTTGTCGAAATAATAACAAAATCGTAGTCTGCTAACAATTTTTTGCACAATGCTGTATGGGCAGGACTAGCTATTTCCTCAGCACACTTGGCCGGCGACATACTCGTCGCCTTTAATTGAAAAATTGTTTGAGTTGACGGAATAAATTTATCTAGTACAGTTTTTATTTTACCATGTAAAATGGCATCTATTCCCCCATCTCTAACGTTTTCGTTAGAACAGACCTCAAAATCCCAAGGCTTGAACCTCTCTGCAAACAACAGCTGTTTTGTGAGCCTAGTCAGTTCCACGTCATTTAAATTCTTAATAGTATCAATATCTATTTCATAGCAGCTCATATAATCTCCCCAAAAACGATTCTTATTGAGTAAGTATATATAATATAATGTTCTAAAATCAAGCTATTAACATTCAACTTGATTTAATTTGTTTCTCACGGTACACTTTCCTTGAATCCAATGGGAATTGGGTTCGGGGCTGTGGTGGCCCGCAGACGCGGCATTTGTCGTTAAAATCCCCCGACTTTGGTCGGGGAGCCGTTTGCTATAAAACAGGGCTTGCCCGAAGGCTGCGGAGCATTCGTTTGCTGACACCAACTCCCCGACCGTCAATTCCGTTGACGGTCATTGATTTATAAAATGGGGAAATTGGCGTGGATATTACAGAATCCATTGTTACAGCATTTATAAACTTGAAACAAAAACATCGCTTTTTTGTCTCTGAGGCAGATTTCCAGGCATCTTTTTCCTGGGAGTTAGCAAAGGTATTTCAAGACAGTCCTGACGTTAAAATATACCGCGAATTTCCTGTACGCATTTATGATACCAAATGGCGAACAATTTATATTGATATTCTGATTGTAAACAAAGGTCAAAAAATCCCAATAGAATTGAAATATAAGACGGCCAAAATAGACTCTGATGCATTATATGAAGACACAGACATTCCAGTCAGAAATATATTAAAAACGCAAGGCGCTGAAGACGAAGGCTGTTATGATTGCTGGAAAGACATATCGCGGATAGAGAAATTGGTTAATAATGGTTTTGCTCATAGCGGTATATTTATATGCATTGCTAATGATAAATATTATTGGAACGGCAAATGCAGCATAAATGCTGAGGCATACGCATTCCGTATGAATCCGGGAAACAAATGTAGTGGCGAATACAACTGGAATTTGACCAATTGCACACATCCAGAGAAGGTATTGCAAGCGCGTCCAAATTTGCATATCAGTAACGATTATGAATTTGCATGGCAGGATTTTTATGAAATCCCGGAACCTAATGGGCTGTTTAAATTTTTATTAGTAAAAATACCACCAAAGGAGCAACAAAAATGAATAAAATATCATCTGTTATACTAGCATTATTGGCTTTAACTTCCTGTACCACAGGAACCAGAGATATAGAAATCCAGCATTGGGCTTATGTTCATCAGGTAATCGATCAATCGGACACGCAAAAGACCGCATTGGCAAATGTTGGTTACTTAGGCCCCAACGGGGAAAAATTAGGTGTTGTGCATAGCGTCAAGCTGACTTTAGACAACTGTAGATATGAAAATGAGTGGGTCGACGAACAATACTATATATGGCCCGGAACTTTAGAAAATACACACAAATCATTCTCATACACAACTGCCGCGGGGTCACAAAGAACTATACCTGTATATTTTGGTGATTGCTCAAAAAAAGACATACAAAAGCAAAGTTGTTTCTCTTGGGAAAAAGATTGTGTAGTTGAACAGAAAGAAGATTAACAACAAAGCGCCCTAAATGGGCGCTTTATTCATCGTTGCGTAACATAATTTATACATTGTGTTAAGGCATCAACTTGGTCTTTGTATTTACCATTAGGGAACCCTAATAGTTCTTTCTTGAAATCTGACAACCAAGGTGCTTCTTGTGGGAAACGTAACGTACCGTTTTCTATATAAGCACTTGCTCCCATCAATCTTGATGTTTTATCTGTATCAGGTTTTATTGGTTCGATTGCAAAATTGTATCCATGACGGTCTCTTTGTGACATTAGCATTTGTATCAATTGCGTTCCACTTGCCTTGTCTTCTATTAACAATCTTACCAAATGTCGTCCACCCTTTTCATACTTCCAATAGTTGTATACCTTTTCCACTTGTCTGATAAGGTCGGGCATTTCCCATTTGCCACGAACAACATCTAGCAGGTAGTATTTATACATATTGGATTCGCATGTCATCAATATGACACAGCAAGCGGAATACGCATTATTCGGTCCGGTTTTATTAGCAGTATCCCAGCTAAGGAAAATTCTGCGATACTTAGTCATGTCTATGGACTCGCCCTGTGCCGTGGTATAGTAGTGCAGCCATGACTCTTTAATAATTCCACCTTCTGGTGGACATGGATCTTGTTGATATTGGGCAACAAATGCATTTTCACCCATAGAGTTCTTTATACTTGTCACAACATCCATATTTTCGCGTTCTGGGTGCAGCAATTCGCCCTTGGCACGCGTAATTACTCGCACTTTACCAGAAATGCGATTCTTGACCATCCAGTTTTCATCCTCGGTTGCAATAATGGGCAGTTTGATAATATTGAACTGTTCGCCCAACTCCAACAAATGTCCAGTTAAATCATCCTGATGCAGACGTTGCATTACCAGTATAATTTTGCCATTTGCCTTGTCATTAAGACGCGAATATAACGTAGAGCCATACCATTCATTCAATTTGGCACGCTGGGTTTCCGATGTTGCATCCACAGATTTCTGGGGATCGTCTATGATTATCCAATCTGCGCCACGACCGGTCAATGTTCCGCCAACAGATGTGGCTATGCGTCCGCCACCACGTGTGGTTGCAAAATCGTTTACAGCCTGCCTGGATTGATGCAGACGTGTCATTGGGAAAAGTTCACGATACCAATCCGATTGCATAACGTCACGACAACTGATCGCGAATTTTTCTGCCAGTTCATCATTATAACTGACACAAAGTATTTGAGCCTTTGGGTTATGTCCCAGTATCCACGCCGGCAATGCGATTGAACATATCATACTTTTCATATACCGCGGTGGCATATTTATAATCTGGCGATTATGTCGCCCTTCGTACATATCCATAATTGCGTCACAAATGACATCAATATGCCAATTGTTCAGGTAATGTGAACCAGGAGATACCTCGTTAAACACCTTTACCACAAAAGATTTAAAATCTGTACGTAATATCGCATTCATAATTTCTTTATTCATTGTTGTTCTCCTTTAAATATTGTTTTAATATTTCTATGTCGTCCTGCCTAATAGCTGTGGCTGCTTTGGCAAGTTCTTCGTTTTTATTGTCTGCTTCTGCCATCACAGGCAACAAAGTCTGCAACGCTTTTAAATCGCCTTGCACAGCCTTGTTTGTCGCCTGTAATAGCATGGCTTGCTTTTTACTTATTTTTACTGGCTTGCCATTTTTGGTCATTTGAATCTTTTCGTTTACAATGTCATCCAGTAGTTTATAAATGTTTTTGCTGCCACTTGGTCGCCCCTTTGGGTTGCCAGATTGGCCGGGTTTGAACTGTCCCGATTTAGGCGGTTTCATATAGCCCAATTCATAATCTGCCATTACGACACCTCTCGCTTTGCGGTTAATAAATCCGAATACGTTTTGCCAGATGCTTGATGTACAGCATCGATATGAAACATTTCTAAAAACCTGCGGATAGCAGTATCCACATACAGTGGTTCCAGTTCAATGCCGTAACAAATGCGTTTGGATTGGTGGGCTGCAATCAATGTACTGCCCGATCCAAGAAATGTATCCAACACAACATCGCCATGCCGTGTGACATCGAGTATCGCATCTTTCAGCATTTCAACCGGCTTTACAGTCGGATGCATTTGAATGTCTGACCTGTGCCTGCCGAACGCATTTACGCCCGCATACTGCCAAACATTTGTGCGATAACGCCCATTTTTACCCAGCTGAACATTATTGGTGTGTGATTCCTTGCCGTTTTTGAAAATAAAGCAGAGTTCGTGTTGACTACGATACAGACTGCCCATACCGCCCGAAGTCTTGCACCAAACACACATGTTTATTAGACTTGAAAACACGTTGCTTCCTGCGGACAATATTTCGCCCATGTGGCGCCAATCCATGAAATTGTACTGTAATGCCCCATGGCGAGAATATTTCGCACACAATTCAAAGTTCTTGTGCAAAAACTGCATGAATTCATCTGTACTCATCTCGCCAGATGCCATTTTAAACTCTTTATGCCGGATATTGCCCGAACCGCATACATGCCCTGATATTTTTACATTGTATGGCGGATCTTGCAGAACCATATCTGCCTGACGCGTGCCAAGCAGCGTTTCAAAGGTCACAGCATCCAGACTGTTCCCGCAAATAATTCTATGGTCACCAATACACCACACATCACCGGGGCGTGTTACAATTTCGTTTTCTGGGATGTACGGCACATTATTTGCCCTGGAATCCGCTGTCGTCCTATTATCCATAGTCAGGATATCCAGTTCAACATCTGAAAATCCCGTAATAGATACGTCCATATCGCCACAGATTTGTTCCAGTTCGGATATTTCCAACCGCAACAAATCCGCATTCCAACCACCGTTTTCGGCGATTTTGTTATCCGCCAGGCGATAGGCACGCTTTTGTGCATCTGATAAATGCGCCAGCCGGATAACTGGCACGGTATCCAGCCCCAATAATTGGGCGGCAGCCATACGACCGTGCCCGGCAATGATTTCCAGATTTTCGTCCACCAGTATCGGATTATTGAACCCAAACTGCTGAATAGATGCTGCGATCTGCTGGATTTGGCTTTCTGGATGATTTTTTGCGTTTTTCACATAGGCGCGTATTTGACTTAGCGCCACGTTTTCTATTGTTAAAGTTTTCATAAAAAAGCTCCTTGGTTGTTGTTCAGATTGCAATACGGAGATTTTTTACTCGAATTGCTATATAATATACAGTGATTGCCAACTAGATTTTTTACAAACACACAATATTTTTATAAAAACTTGATTTTCTGCTTGATTTAAGAAGCTTTGTAAGCAGTAATTGTACAACCCTAGAAGGAGGCATTTATGGCGAAAATAGAACTTCCAACAACACTGGATGCTCTGCGTGCAATGCCGTTTGCAGATCGAGCGACTCTTTGGGCTAAATACAGCCCACACCCATTCAAACGACAAATGCGGGCATTGTGGTACTATATTCAATGCGACCGCTTCAAACTGCGGATTGAACCAAAGTTCCTGACCAAGATAAAGAAATACAAAGACAATCCCACAGAATGTGTCACCCATGCATATCATAATCGGTACTATATCCGTCCCGGCATGGTTATAACACGAACATTCCGCGGAATCGAACATTGTGTCACAGCAAATGACGACGGAACGTTTTGTTACAACGAGCAAATCTACAGAACGTTGTCTGGAATTGCGAAAGAGATTTCCGGCATAAAGATTTCAGGCCCAAAGTTCTTTGGACTAAATAAAGGGAGCAACAATACCAAATAGATGTGCGATTTATACGCGCAAGTCAACAGAACACGGGCTTGAACAAGAGTTTAACTCTCTACAAAACCAAGAAGAGTCGTGTAAGGCCTATATTGCATCCCAATCATTCAATGGATGGCAATATTGTAAAACATACAGCGATGCTGCGATTTCTGGTGGGACGATGGAACGTCCTGCCCTGAAACAAATGTTGGACGATATGGCACGTGGCTTGGTTAATACCGTGGTGGTTTATAAGGTGGATCGGTTATCACGTTCCATATTGGACTTTCATAAGATGATGCAGTATTTCAACAAGTATAATGCGAACTTTGTGTCCATAACCCAATCTTTTGACACCAGTACATCTATGGGTAAATTGACGCTGAATATGTTGCTGTCATTTGCCCAATTTGAACGCGAAGTTTCCAGCGAAAGAGTACGGGATAAAATACGCGCCAGTAAAGCCAAAGGTATATGGATGGGCGGCAATCCGCCGTTGGGATATGATGTGATAAATAAAAAATTAATTCCGAATGAGGCTGAGGCCACAACAGTTCGGACACTATTTGAAAAGTATCTAGAACTGCAATCTGTAAATGCGCTGACCGAATATGCAGCGGCACATAATATATTTGCAAAACAATGGACGACCGCCAAAGGCATCACAAAGGGTGGCCGGCCCATTACCAAAATGAGCATGCATCGATTATTGCGTGACAGGATTTATATCGGCCAAATTGTGAACAAGACGAATAATACTATTGCCCCGGGCGAGCATCAGGCGATATTACCCACAGAACTGTTTAAATGTGTACAAGTGGCCTTGCAAAACAACGCGAATAACAAGTCTGAAACACACGGTTCACCCAATTTGTTGACCGGCAAACTGTTTAATCACAACGGCGTGCGCTTTACCAATCAGCGGACTTGCGGCAAAGGCAAAACCAACACCCATTATTATGCAACCCGTGGTTTTTATCTGCCCGCACCCCAGGTGGACGATGTCGTCATAAAAACTATAACAGATTTTCTGAACAGCGATATGTCAAATCTACCACCTAATCTGGCAACCATATTAAAACGCATAGATATAACAAATATGAACTTCGTAGAAAAGCGCAATTTGATTCAATCACTGGTTGAAAAGATTGTGTATTCACAAAACCAATTGATTTATACATTGACCACTGACACAACCAAATTACAACCATTTATGATGGAAAATTATGTAAATCAAAATGCGGATAAAATGGAATACATAATTGAAGACAACAGCATAACAATTACCGAAAAAGTATTCTTACGCAAATACGTCAACACAGTATACGACCGTGGTAAAAACGGTGTATTAAATGTCACCGACAATAATCATTTAATTTTGAAAGCCTTTGCCACCGCATGGCGGTACAAAGAGTTATATGAACGATGTGGCGATGTTGATTTAGTGGCAAAAGAATATCACGTTTCGCCCATGACGGTATACAGATATTTCAACTTAGCATACATGATGCCTGATAAGGTCAATGATATATTATCTGGTAAAATAAATTGTGCTATCAATAACCTATTTAAATATTAATTTTGTACTTCTCAGACAATAAATTTGGAAAATTGTGACGCTTTGTTAAACTGTTTCTTCTAATTAACGCGAGCGTTTGCTCTACGTTTGTTACAGGCTCTGTATGAATGGTTTGACCAATACTGGTTATAGCATCTTTGACACCAGAAATCTCACCCAATTTATTTTTTAGCTCAGGATTCATATAAATTTCCTCAGAATAAACAAATATGATATAACATATGGTTCTCAACTGATCTTCTGGATCCAGTCGATTAAAACTCTTGATGAATCTACGTAATGTTTTATCATTATTTTTTGTAAACATAAAGACTTTTGTGCCATATCGCATTGGGAATATGCATATATGCAAATCGGAGTATTTCTCTTTATCATTGATACAGTTGACCATTTCATCATCAAAACCGCCCCATAAAGTAATCCGTCCTTGAAATGCAATTGGGACAACATAGTCTAATTGTTTATAATAATGCAGATAATATCCGTTTGCCTGATAGTTACTATCTATATATTTTTTTGCATATAAAATGTCTGCTAGATAACATTTTTTATCTAATTCAGCACGCTTTTTCATCCTATCTAATAGACTGTACTTTGATCTAAATGCCACCCAACTCT
>JAZTWT010000030.1:0-16297 GCA_045636045.1 Candidatus Enterousia sp.
ATCAGATGGGTAATGCAAATGGTGAATGGACCACGATGACGACTGCGCAGCAGGATGCATTGAACAGTGGTATAACGTCGACGACCAAGGTAACACATACGGCAAATACAGCGGTTGGTGGTACAATGAAGCCAGTTTATGTTAAGTCAGATGGTGCAGTGGCAGCTGTGACAGGGGTTAGTGTTCCAGAGAAGAATTCGGCCGGGACGGCGACTGGAACCTGGGCAGAAATCTGGATTGAGCAGTAGGTTCGGAATCCCCCCCATCGGGGGGATTTTTAATTCTTGTTATAAAAATATAACCTTGAGGCGGTGATAGATATTTTTTTCGCTCTGTAATTTTTCTTTTGTTCCCCCCCTGCGGCAGGTTGGAGAGGGACGGTTAAATTAAAAAACACAGCCTGTAAAGAATGCGTTTAACTGTTTAGCCTCTATTTATTCTTTTGCAGGAAATGACAAAAATCTGTGAGTTTTGTGAAAATAATAAGAATAACCTGGGTCCCGGTGTCTAGCACCGGGATGACAAGAGGAAAAAACTGGATTGTTGCGCGGCACTGGGGTGACAGAATAAAAAAATCCCCGAATGGGGGACTAGGGATTATTCTGTGACCTTTTGAATGACGGCGGTGAATGTGGCCTCGGCTACTTTTTTGCCGCCAACCAATGCAATGCCGTGGAATTTATATAATTTCATCTTGGTTAACAGTAATTCAACATGTAATTCCAATTTGTCGCCTGGGTGTACCATGTGTGAAAATTTAATCTTTTCCATGGTGGTGAAATACCCCAACATGTCCTTTCTTTCTTCTTCGCTCATACGAGAAAATGCAACAAAACATGCGGTTTGGGCCAACGCTTCGACCTGAAGAACGCCCGGCATAATTGGGTTGCCAGGAAAATGCCCGTCACACCAGAATTCATCGTCGCGTACATATTTTATGCCAACGGCACTGGTGTCGTTAAATTCGCGTACTTCGTCAATCAGGCGCATGTTGCCACGATGCGGTATAATCTTTTCAATTTGTGTTGCGTCAATCATGTTTTCCTTTCCTTTTATTTCTTGGCATTTTTACGCAGCCATGCATAGTGGCGCATGAATTCTGTGCCAGGGCCCGCCGGATAGCCCATGTGCGATTCGCCGTCCGGAATGTTGCGGAAAACACCGCTGTTTGCACCCACAGATGCATCGTTACCGATTTTTACCCCGTTTGCAACGCCAACATGGCCGCCCAATAATGCACGGTCGCCAACTGTGACACCACCGGCAATTCCAACGCCACTGGCCAAGAAGCATTCGCATCCAATTACAACGCCGTGTGCAATTTGGCACAAGTTATCGATTTTTGTGCCGTCGCCAACGCGTGTATCTGTCATTGCACCACGATCAATGCATGTGTTTGCGCCAACGGATACGCGTTCGCCCAGCACAACGCGCCCAACGTGTGGAATAAATATGTTTTTGCCGTTTTGACGGGTGTATCCAAATCCGTCTTTGCCGATAACGGCGTTTGAATTAATTACACTGTTTGCGCCAATTGTTGCATTTTCGATGTGTGCGCCACTGTGAACAACAGTGCCGCGCCCCAGAACCACGCCACGACCGATGAATGCGCCTGGGTAAATTTTTACATCAGGTTCAATTGTTGCGCCGCGTTCGATTGTTGCAAACTGGCCAACATAAACACTGCGTTTTTTGCGAAAATATACACCGCGGTCAATGTGGGCGTTTTTGCTGATTCCGAATCGGGGCTTCTCGCGGTAGATTTCGCCCAGGATTTTAACGATATTACCGCGTGGGCTGTCGGTTATTAATAATGTTGCCCCAACAGGTGCGTGTGCCGCCATTTCTGGTTGCACCAAGATAACTGTTGCACGTGTGTTTTCCAATACTGATATTGGCAGAATCTTAAAAGCATTGCTGTTTTGTTCAGTGGAATAGAATGCCAACTGGCCCCCGCGTGCATCCGCGATTGGGGCAACACCACGCACAGGTGCGTTTGCATCGCCACGTAATTCCAGACCAAATTTGGCCGCCAATGCGCCGGCTGTGGTTTTGTTTGCCGCCGGGCCGAACAAAGATCTTAGTATTCTTATCATAGCATTGGTTATTATAGATGAAAAAATATTCTTTGCCACTTTTTTATGAGATTACAGTTTTTACTTGATTTCCTGCGAATCGGGATATATAATATGTGCGTTCTTAAATAAGTTTTTAAGGGCGGGGTTCGGAAACAAACCCCGCTCTTTCAATAAGACATACAATAAACGCGAAGGAGTATATAAATGTCTTTTGTTTCTATGCCACGTCAGGATTTGTTGTTAGCGATTGATTCGCTGGCCCAGGAAAAGCAGATTGATCGTGAAATCGTTGTGGAATCGTTGGAAGCCGCAATCGCAAAAATTGCAAAACATAAATATGGTGAAGAATTTAATATTACTGCAGAAATTGACCGTAAAAATGGCGCAATTCATGTAAAGCGTTTGTTTGATGTTATTGAATCTGTTGATGTGGCCGGTGATGAATATAATCCAAATACTATGCTGACGGTTGCACAGGCAAAAAAATATGCAAAAAATCCAGCCGTTGGTGATGTGGTCGAAGATGCTTTGCCAGAACCTGAATTTGGTCGTATGGCATTCCAGACCGCAAAGCAAATCATGACAACACGTGTCCGTGATGCAGAAAAAGGTCGTCAGTATGAAGAATTTAAAGATACAATCGGCGATATCGTTAATGGTGTTGTAAAACGTATCGAATTTGGTAATGTTTTTGTTGATATTAATGGTAAGGCAGAAGGGTATATCAAGGGTACAGAATTAATCCCAGGTGAACGTTTGACAGTAGGGGACCGTGTTCGTGCATTAATTATGGATGTTGCGCGTTCTAATACAGGGCCACAGATTTTCTTGACCCGTACACATCCGATGTTTATGGAAAAACTGTTTGTTCAGGAAGTGCCAGAAATCTATGAAGGTGTTATTAAAATTAAATCTGTTGCACGTGCGCCAGGTTCACATGCGAAAATTGCGGTTGAAACGGCAGACCCATCGATTGATGCGGTTGGTATGACAGTTGGTATCAAGGGAACACGTATTCAGCCGGTTATTAATGAATGTCATGGCGAAAAAATTGATGTTATCTTGTATTCAGAAGATCCTGCGGTGTTTATCGTTAATGCAATGCAGCCAGCCAAGGTTGCCAAGATTATTGTCGATGAAGATACACGCAGCGCAGCCGTTGTTGTGAATGAAGATCAGCAGTCTTTGGCGATTGGGCGCCGTGGTCAGAATGTTCGTTTGGCATCACAGTTGACGGGATGGAATATCGATGTTATGAACGAAACCGAAGAACAGGAACGTCGTGCCAAAGAATTCAAAGAAAAGACAGAACTGTTTATCGGTGGTCTGGATGTTGATGAAATGATTGCGCAGTTGCTGATTACAGAAGGTTTCCGTACAATCGAAGAAATCGCATTTGTTGATGTGGCAGAATTGGAAGAAATCGAAGGCTTTAACGCGGAATTGGCAGCAGAATTGCAGAAACGTGCAAAAGACTATTTGAACAAAATCGAACAGGACTATATCGAAGCAGGTCATAAAATCGGTATGCAGGATGATTTGTTGAACTTTGACTTTATTAAACGTCCAACAATCATGAAGTTGGGACAGTCAGGTATTAAATCACTGGAAGATTTGGCTGATTTAGCGACAGACGAATTGGTTGAAATTCTGGGCGAAGATACAATGAGCAATCGTTTGGCAGGTCGTGTTATCATGAAGGCGCGTGAATTGGCCTATGGGATAACAAAAGATAACGAATAAAAAGATAAAATATACGGAGTTGTTAAAATATGGCAACATTGACACTTGGAAAATCTGTGACAACTGATGCGGTTCGCAGCAAAAAAGGCGATGCGGTGTTCGTAGAACGCCGTCGCCGTGTTGTCGCACCGAACAGCAAAGAATTGCGTGACGAGCCAGTCGCACCAGTTGCGCAAAAAAATGCTGCAGATGAAAAATTACGTGCAGTATTAGCAGCAGCCAAGGCGCGTGAGGAAGAACGTAAAAAACGTGAAGCAGAAGAAGAGGCAGCACGTGCAGCGCGCGCAGCAGAGATTGAGCGCGAAAACCGTGAATACGAACAGGTAAAATCGCAGTTGGCGGCGCGTGAAAATGTTGCCAAGGAAGCCGAGGTTGCAGAAGAACCTGTGCAGGCGCAAAAAGTAAAACCAGCGCAATCGCAACAGAAGGTGTTTACTAATAATGCTGTTGCAGGTGCAAACCGCGGTAAAAACCGTGGTGGTGACGATGAAGAATCACGCCCAGGTAAATTTAATAATTCTAAAAAAGATTTCAAAAAATCGGGCAAGATTCATTTGCATGATATCGTTATGGGCGATGGTGATGAAGATGACGAAATCGGATTGCGTGGTGCAAATCGTCGCCGGTCCGAGGCATCGCTGAAACGCTTTCGGGAAAAAGCGCGTGCTGTATTTACTGTACCTCAGAAAATTGAACGTGTTGTGACATTAGGGGATACGATTACAGTTAAAGATTTGGCTGCGGCTATGGCGGAAAAAGTTGGTAATGTTATCAAAAAACTGATGGAAATGGGAATGATGGTTTCTGTGAATCAGTCGATTGATGCGGATACGGCTGAATTAATCGCAGGGGAATTTGGTGCGACGGTTAAGCGTGTTGATGTTAAACCGTATGCAGATTTATTAGAACGTGAACCAAATCCGGAAAATTTGACACCACGTGCACCAGTTGTGACTGTGGTGGGGCATGTTGACCATGGTAAGACATCGTTGTTGGATGCATTCCGTAATGCAAATGTTGCTGCAGGTGAAGCGGGTGGTATTACCCAGCATGTGTCTTCGTATGAAGTTAAGACAAAGTCTGGGCAGATGATTACTTTCCTGGATACACCGGGGCATGAAACATTTACCGCAATGCGTGCACGTGGAGCACAGATGGCAGATATAGTTGTTTTGGTCGTGGCGGCAAATGATTCAATCATGCCACAGACAATCGAAGCCATTAACCATATTCGTGCAGCCAAAGTGCCCTTTATTGTTGCAATTAATAAAATTGATTTGCCAGAAGCAAATCCAATGCGTGTAAAAACTGACCTGTTGCAACAAGAAGTTCAGGTTGAAGAAATGGGCGGTGATGTTCAGTGTGTTGAAATTTCTGCAACCAAGAAAATTGGTTTGGATAAACTGGAAGAGGCGATTTTGCTGCAGGCTGAAATGATGGATTTGAAGGCGGATGCAGAAATGCCAGCGGTTGCGTATGTGGTAGAAGCTAAACAGGAAAAAGGCTTGGGTTCCGTTGCAACTGTGTTGATGCGTCACGGTACGTTGAAGATAGGTGATGTGTTCGTTGTTGGTGAAACATTTGGACGTGTTCGTGGATTAATAAATTCTGTTGGGGAACGTGTGAAATCTGTACGTCCAGGACAGCCTGCAGTTGTTTTGGGATTAAATGCGGTGCCGGGTGCAGGTGACGACCTGCGTGTTATGGAAACCGAAGCGCAAACACGTGAGGTGGCAGAATATCGTGCACAAAAGACCAAGGATAAAGCGAATGCGGTTAAACGTTCTTCGTTAGAAGAATTGTTCGCAAAACGTGACGAATCTAAGAAGTTGATTTTGCCGATTATTTTGCGCGCAGACGTGCAGGGGTCAGTAGAGGCGATATCGGATATGGTTAAAGATATTAATACTGATAAGGTCGGTGTTGAAATCTTGTCTTCTGGCGTTGGTCAGATTACCGAGGGTGATATTCGTCTGGCAACGGCATCTGGTGCGGTGATTATTGCATTTAATGTTCGTGCAGATTCTGTGGTGCGTGATATGGCGCGCAGTAATGGTGTTGATATTCGTTATCACAGTGTTGTCTATCGTATTACTGACGAGATTAAGGAAATCCTGTCTGGTAAGTTGGCGCCCGAAAAACGTGAAACGTTCATTGGTTATGCGGATGTTATCGCATTGTTTACAGTTGGTAAGGGCGTTCGTGTTGCAGGTTGTCGTATGACAGAAGGGGCAATTAAGAAAGACGCATATGTTCGCTTGCTGCGTAATAATGTTGTTATTTATGATGGCAAAATTGGACAGTTGCGTCGTGAAAAGAACGAGGTTAAAGAAGTGTCTGGTGGTGTTGAATTCGGTATGTCTTTTGATAAGTACAATGATCTGAAAGAAGGTGACCGTGTTGAATGCTATGAGGTAGAAGAAGTTCGTGCCCAGTTGTAAGAATAAAACCACCCGTTCGGGTGGTTTTTTTGCTTGCGTTATTTTGGGTGTTTTGCTAAGTATATGGTATATATTTTGGAGAGTGGAGCTGTAATATGTTTTTTGTAAAACGTTTTTATGAATCTTTTATTCCATGTGTTTCTGCAGCGATGTGTTGTAATATGTTGTGGTTTTCGGACGTTTGTGCTGCGATTGGTGTTTTGCAGCCTGGTGACTCCTTTACGTATGATGTTGCAGGTGATATGACGATGGATGCAAAATATGCGCAGAATGTGACGTGTTCGATTGGTGAAAATTCGCATATTGCAATGGCTAAGTATATTTTGTTTCAGTATGGTTCATTGGTTTCGAATGTATGTGAATATTATTGTGAAGATGGGTATTCTAGAAATGGGGGTACCGATTCGAAAACTACGTCGTTTCAGGTTGGTGGTTTAACTGTTCCAGAGGATGGTGTTATCCCGGTACAGGAAACGTGTAAGGCGCGCACATTTAATGTAAAATTTGATTGCGGCGAAGGTGCAAGAATTGTAGGGACAAATTCTCAGACAAAGACCGTTGCTGTTAATTTTGGGGATAATCTGGTTTTTGCTGATGTGGGTATTTGTGAAAAAGATGGCCAGATGTTCTATGGTTGGCGTGGTAATGTGGCGGAATTTGGGGATGCATTGTATATGCCAAAAAATTACTTGGTGTATAATGTTGCTGTTGATGCCCAGTTTACAGCCAAGATGGCAGACCCGACTGTTTGTGCGCCAGGTGCTAATGTCGCCAGGGGCGAGTTGGTTTATGAGGCGATATCTGACATGGTTGGTTGGGGGTGTACATATTATTGTAAAGAGGGGTATTCTAGAAACGGTGGTGATGATCCGTATGGTTCGTTCTCTAGGGCGATAGAGGGGTCCGTTGAATCTTGGATGGGAACAACGATTGCGCCGATGGAGTCATGTCAAGCACGTACTTTTGCTGTTAAGTTTAACTGTGGCGAGAATGCAACGTTGGGCGATACGCAAAACAGTTCAGAAGAGGTCAAGGTGAAGTATGGTGAAGAATTTATAATTCCTGAGAGAATGTATTGTACGAAAGAAGGTTTTTACTTTGAAGGATGGGAAATGGAACAGAACTAAAAAAAACGGGCAGTGCCCGTTTTTTTTTTATTTTTTTTTTATAAGTTTGAAGTATCAAGTATTATTTAAAACTTTCCGCGGCGGTACGTGCCAGTGTGTCAACGCGTTCGTTTAATTCATTGCCTGCGTGTCCTTTGACCCAGTGCCAATGAATTGTCTTGGTTGATGCTAGTTCATCCAATTTTTGCCACAGATCTTGGTTTTTTACTGGTTTTTTATCTGCTGTGCGCCAATTATTTTTCTTCCAGTTTTTTAGCCATGATTGCATGCCGTTTTTTACATATTGGCTGTCGGTGTGGATTTCTAGTTCTTTGTGGCGTGCCGCCGCAGTTAATGCACGAATTACCGCCATTAATTCCATGCGGTTGTTTGTAGTGTTCACTTCGCCACCACTGCGTTCGGCGGTGTTTGTGCCGTCTGTTGCAACAAAACCCCAACCGCCTGGTCCAGGATTCCCCAAACATGATCCATCAGTCCAAATTTTTAACATTTTATATGTATCCTTTTTGTGATATAATATCACATATGAAGTATAATTCCAAAGATTTAAAAGAAATGTCAAATGCAGTGCGCGCGTTGGCGTTGCACGCAATTCGTACAGCCGCCAGTGGGCATGTTGGTATTGTGCTGGGGTGTGCTGATGTAATAACGACTGTTTTTGCTAATTTTTTGCGTCGTGGAACAGACAGATTTGTTATGTCGGCTGGACATGGCAGTGCGTTGTTGTATTCTGTGCTGAAGTTGGCAGGGTATGATATTGGCGATATGAATGCTTTTCGTCGTGTTGGTGGGTTGCCGGGACACCCGGAATATGGTTTGCCGGGGGTTGATGCGACAACCGGTCCATTGGGGCAGGGGGTTGGTAATGCGGTTGGTATGGCGTTGGGGGCCAAGATGAATAATACCGATTCGCGTGTGTATTGTTTGTGTTCTGATGGAGATTTGATGGAGGGGGTTGCCCAGGAATCTGTTGCGTTTGCGGGGCGGTATAAACTGAATAATTTGGTATTGTTGTGGGCGGATAATGGGGTCAGTATTGATGGTGTGGCCCAGACAGATATTGATGTGCCGGCGCGTATGGTGGCGGCTGGGTGGCGTGTGATTACAGTGCCGGGGTATGATTTTGTAAGGATAAATCGTGCATTGTGTGCTGCCCAAAATTCAGAATTTCCTGTGTTTATTCAGTGTAAGACAGAGTTGGGGGCGGGATCTAGTTTAGCAGGTTCGAATCGTGCACATGGTTTTGCATTAAGTGATGCAGAGATAAAACAATTAATTCAGAACTTTGTGTCACCGCTGGGGGAACAGGTTTGGCGCAATGTTGCAATGGAACAGATTCCAATTATTGGTGGTGCGCGTGAAGATATTGTACCGAATGTATCAATCCCTGAACTGGTGCGCGATGTTTCAACACGTGAATTGTCGGGAATGTTTTTGGAAGAATTGTTTAAGGCAGGTACGAATGTTATTGGGGGCAGCGCTGACCTGGGGGGCAGTACGAATGTACATGTTGCTCCAATGCGTGATGTTACGGCAGATGATTTTTTGGGGAATTACATAAATTATGGTGTGCGTGAACATGCTATGGGCGCAATTATGAATGGGTTGATGATTGCAGGGGTGCGAAATTTTGGTTCGACATTCTTGGTTTTCAGTGATTATCTGCGCCCCAGTATTCGATTGGCAGCAATGTCGAAGTTACCAGTTATATATGTTTTTACGCATGACAGTATTGCGGTTGGTGAAGATGGGCCAACGCATCAACCTGTTGAACAATTACCATCATTGCGTTTGATTCCAAATTTAAATGTTTATCGTCCGTGCAATGGGGTTGAGGTTATGTTTGCGTGGCGACGTGCGTTGACGGAACCGGAACGGCCGACCTGTATTGTTTTGTCGCGACAGAAAATTGCGCGTGTTGATACACCGTTAGGGGTGGATGTTGGTCGTGGTGGATATGTTATTCGTACGGCAGCTGCCAGGAATGTGCGTGCAACAATTATTGCCACTGGGGCCGAGGTACCATTGGCGATATCTGTTGCAGAAAAGTTAGGAGATGCGGTTCAGGTTGTGTCGATGCCTTCTGTTGCGGATTTTCGTATGCAAGATGCGGAATATAAACAGAAGATTTTGCGTGGTACAGTTATCGCGATTGAGGCGGCTGCATCTGCCCCGTGGTTTGAGTTTGCAGATGCGGTTGTTGGAATTGATCGATTTGGAATGTCGGGTCCAGGGGACCAGGTCTATTCTGAATTGGGATTTAATGCGGACGTGATAGCGAATGATATAAAAGATAAGATTAAATAATGGTCGAATATGTTTTTACATTGTCTGATGGGGCGGAAATACCGGTTTTTATAACAACACGACGTGGCGTAAAGAATATTACGCTGCGGCCCAAAGTGGCACCAAAGCGTGAAATTCATATTACTAAGCCGTGGTTGGTGTCGGAACGGGCGGCGATAAATTTTTTGATTTCAAAACAAAGTTGGTTGGAGTGTGTGTTTCAAAAATTCGTGAGCAAGGTTTCTTTGCGGCCTGGAGATGAAATAGAATTTTTGGGACGCTGTGTGAATTTGCAGCATAATCCAGATATGCGATCAAATAAATTCAGCGCGGATGGTGCGGTTTTGATTGTTGGTGGTGCATCAGACATGTTTGAACGCCGTGTTCGTGATGTAATCAAGACTGAATTTTTAAGTGTAGTAAAAACTATAATACGCAGTGTACCGTCTGAGTTTTGGCCGCGGCGTGTTGCGTTGCGTGATACGACCAGTCGGTGGGGCAGTTGTTCAACAACGGGTACAATGTCTTTTTCGTGGCGGTTGGCATTTGCGCCGATTGATGTTATGCGATATGTGGTTATGCATGAATTGGCGCATGTGCGGCATATGAATCATTCGCCCGAATTTTGGATGACGGTGCGTGAATTGTATGGCCCGGGGGTAGAGCGGGCAAAGCGTTGGTTGAAACAAAATGGTGGAACATTGCATCGCTGGTTGTAGTTTTTTATGAATTTGTTTTTATGGTTTTAGGCTGATTAATCTGCGGTGTAATAATGTGATGCATTGTTTTGAATGTATGGATTAGGTTCCTGTTGTCGGGGCGTGTGATGGGTGGTATTATATGTATGTCTTTCCGGGGGCGCAAAACGCAACACGTCACAAATGTTTTATGGCAGGAAATCTTTTCTTTCGTCATTTGTGTGTGGGTGTGATGCGTCCCACCTGAATTTTCTGTGTTTTTACTTGAAAAAAAATTAATTTGTACTAAAATCTAGTGGTAGATGTTAGATAAAAACTTTATCTTATTTGGTTTTCATCACGCCCAGGCGGGCGAATATTAGCGTATTGTACTTTTTTGTGATATAATTGACATTAATAATGTCGTAGTTTTCCATATAATTAAAATCTAAGGAATGAAAAAATGGATTTAAAACCAACAAAACCATTATCGGGTTTTATAGAATTGTTGCCGGTGCAACAACGTTGTTTTGATTTTTGTGCGGCGCGTATGCTGGATGTATTAAAAACATCTGGGTTTAATATGCTGGATTTGCCGGCGATTGAACGCGCAGAAGTGTTAACGGATAAAGATAATTGGGATGAAATTGAAACCCAGATGTTCTTGTTTCAAAAGGGTGATACCAAGATGGGGTTGCGATATGATGGGACGGTTGGTCTGTCGCGTTATGTTGCGGGGCATTTGAATGATTTGGTGTTTCCGTTCCGGGCCAGTCAGTTTTCAAAGCGTTATCGTGGGGAACGGGCACAACGTGGTCGATATCGTGAATTTTATCAGATGGATATGGATATAATGGGGGTTAATTCGTTGTCAACGAATTATGATGCAGAAATTATATCTGTAATTCAGCGTACGTTAAATTCTGTATCAGAATTTATCGGTGAAAATGCAGTTCGTGTTGGTTCGCGTCCGTTCTGGGATGCGTTGTTTGATTATCTGGAAATGAATGACGTACAGAAAAAAGATGTATTCGTTTTGATTGATAAGAAAGACAAAATGGGCGATGAAGATTTTACCGAAGGGTTGAAAGATACATTGAATGATACAGAAAAAGAAAATCAAATAAAATCTGTGTTTATAAATGGTTATTCGGATTTCTTGAACAAGTCTGATAAGTTGGATGCAGCGGTTTCTGAGTTGAATGATTTTATGAAAACGTTGGATTTGTTCGGTGTAAAAAATGCTGAAATTGATTTGTCAATTACACGTGGGTTGGCGTATTATACCGGTTTGGTGTTTGAGTTTAAGTTATTAGGTCACCCAGAATTAGGAACTGCGGCTGGTGGTGGTCGTTATGCTGATTTGGCGGGAAAATTTAGCAAGACTAAGATTATCGGGGTTGGTGCGGCGATTGGTTTTTCACGTATATTTGTTGCGCTGATGGAATCTGGTGCGATTGATTTAAGTCGATTTGAATCGCCGGTTGATGTTGCTGTGTTGTGTATGGGGGCGGACAATATGTCGTACGCGGTGCGTGTGTTGAATGCGTTGCGTGATGAAAATATTGCGGCTGTGTCGTTTTTGGATGCGGATAAGAAGTTTAAAAATCAAATTGAATACGCTGATAAAATAAAAGCAAGATACAGCATGATAATTGGTGAAGATGAAGTTAAAAATCAAGTTGTGGCGATTAAAAATATGCTGTCAGGTGAACAGCAGAATTTATCTGTTGTTGATGCAATAAAAATGGTAAAGGGTGCATAATAATGATAATTGAACAGAAGTTAAAAGATATTCAAACACGCGCATCTGAAATTGAAGCGCAGATGAATTCTGGTGAAATATCTGGTGAGCAGTTGACCAAACTGTCCAAAGAATATTCACGTCTGGGTGAAATTTTGCCGTTGATAAATGAATATTTTCAGACGGTGGCAGGTATCAGCGATGCGCGCGAGATGCAATCTGATCCGGAGTTGCGCGATATTGCGGCCGAACAGTTGGTTGAATTAAATCGTGCGTTGCCAGAAATTGAAAAGAAGTTGCAAATTGCACTGTTGCCGCGTGACGATGCGGATGATAATGGTGTTATTATGGAAATTCGTGCCGGTGTTGGTGGCGAAGAATCTGCGTTGTTTGCGGGGGATTTGTATAATCAGTATAAATCTTATGCTTTGCGCCAAGGGTGGAAAGTGGAAGTTATCGAAGAAAATGCAACG
The DNA here is from genome assembly GCA_045636045.1 of Candidatus Enterousia sp. Taxonomy (GTDB): domain Bacteria; phylum Pseudomonadota; class Alphaproteobacteria; order Rs-D84; family Rs-D84; genus Enterousia. Next base: position 12,570 of record JAZTWT010000030.1, read on the forward strand.
TCCCTGCGTGGGTACAAGGAAATTATATTTAAAATTGATGGTTCGGGTGCGTATGGTCGTATGAAATTTGAATCAGGAATTCATCGTGTTCAGCGTGTTCCGGAGACCGAAGCAGGTGGTCGTATTCATACCAGTGCCGCATCTGTTGCAGTTATGCCAGAGGCAAAAGATATTGACGTTGTAATCGAAGATAAAGATATTCGTATTGATATTTTTCGTGCGTCGGGCGCTGGTGGACAGCATGTTAACAAAACTGACAGTGCGATACGTATTACACACTTCCCGACTGGGATTGTGGTGACCTGTCAGAACGAGCGTTCCCAGTTGCAAAATAAAACAGCGGCGATGGCGGTTCTGCGTTCTAAGTTGTATGAAAAACAGCGTGAAGAACAGATGAATGCTAGTAATGCATCGCGTAAGTCAATGGTTGGGTCGGGTGATCGCAGTGAAAAAATTCGCACTTATAATTTCCCGGAACAACGTGTGACAGATCATCGTATTAAATTAACACTGTATAAGTTAGATGATATTTTGGCTGGTGGTGCAGGATTGGATGAAATGATTGATGCGTTGATTGCGGCAGATCAATTAGAACAGTTGGCGAATATGGAGTAGGGGATGCGGTCGTTGGTGACGGTTCAGACAGCGCGTTCTATGTGTGCGGACGCATTAGAGGGTAAGTTGTTGTCTGTGTATACCGAGCATGATTATGATTTGCGGATTCAGCGCAGCGTTCTGGAAAAAATTGAAAAGCAGTATTCAGATTATGTTGCGCATTCAGAAGCTGTACGCAGGTGGTGTGTCGAGTATGAGGCAAAAAATGATCGTGCGAGTCGTGTGACTGCGGCTGTGTGGCGTTGGCTGTTGGGGGATGAGATGCGTTTACCAATAAAGATGGTTAAAAGTCGTTAAAAAAAACCGCCGTTTGGCGGTTTTTTTGTTTAAAACAGGTATTTGAAGTTTATGCCACCGGTCCAGCCACTGCGACTGCCGTCGCGGCGGCCGATGTTGGCACGCAGTGCGATTGGGCCGACCGCTTTTTCCAGGGATATTCCATATTCGGTAAAATCGTGATTTGTTAATTCTGCCAGTTTTGTGTTGTTGATAGTTATGTCGCCACCGTTTGCAATAATCATGACGTGTTTTACGCCGATTTCCCCGAACCAGTTGTTGCCTATGTGTTTGATTGCGCTGATGCCTGGGGTGATTTCAAACATATTGAATGCCTCATTCTGGATTATGTCGTTGGAAGTGGATGTATAGTTTTCTGATTTTATCCATGTGTATCCAAATTGAATGTTTGGTTGCAGGGTAAATGTGCTGTCCATAACAATGTTGTATGTTGTGTTAACAATTCCGCCAACCCAGAAATTTGTTGTTTCGTCGGTGCCGAAATTGGTGTCTGTTGTGTTGTTTATGACGCCGCCGTTGACGGTTGTAGATATGTTGATTTTTTTGTTTTGAAATCTGTTATATATGCCAAAGAAACCGCCCTGGGAATCTGTGTCAAGGTGTGTATTGGCTGTATTACCGTCCAGATAGCCGCTGTAAATTCCCCATGCGGTATGTCCTAGTTTGTATTTTGTTCGACCGCTGGTCAGGCCGCCCATATAAATGTCGTATCTTGAATTCAGATGCGCGATTTCATCGAATTTTGTGTTGTTGCCGATGTGTTGCCAATTCAGCCATACGTTGCTGATTGTTTGACGTGGGTCAAAGTTGTCGCCTCCGCTGCGTCCGTCGTCGTTGTATTCCCCGTAAATAGACATTGTTCCGTACATTGGTGCATGGCCGTATGTTGCGCGTGGGTCTTCGTTGATTTGGTTTTTTTTGGGGCGCGCAATCGCACGTGCCATTGGGCCATCGAATGATGCAAATGCAGTCTGGGCGATTGAGTGTTGAAGTGTTGCGATGTTGTGTGCCGATATTGCGTTTGTGTAAAGGTGAGATGCAAATGCATTTCCGGCAATGGTGCATGCGATGATACTGCAGGTAATCAGTGGTATGTTTTTCATGATTATAATCTCTCTGTTCTAATTAAGTATGGCGTTTTTATTATAGCATAAATTCCCATTGAATTAAAATGCTATTTGTGAAAAAACAGTTTTTTATTGTTTGTTGATAATATTTTGATATGATAGTGGGCATGACAGAAAAAAATAATGATTATGAAGATTTTATAGATCGTCCTGTTGTTATGGTTGGATTGATGGGGGCAGGGAAAACCAGTGTTGGTCGTGCGTTGGCGCGGCGATTGGGGATTCCGTTTGTTGATTCTGACAAGGAAATTGAGGCGGCAGCAGGGTGTAGTGTTGTTGATATTTTTTCAATGTATGGTGAAGAAGAGTTTCGACGGGTGGAGCAACGTGTTATTGAGCGTTTGTTGGATACGCCGCCGGCGTTAAAGGTTATTTCGACGGGTGAGGGGGCTTTTATTACCCCAGCGATACGTGAAATGATGCAAGAGCGCGCGTTAACGGTTTGGTTGCGTGCGGATTTGGATTTGTTGGTTAAACGTACCAAAAGTCGTGATACGCGTCCGCAGTTACTTAATACAGATAGTCGCAAGATATTGGAGCAATTGATAGGAGAACGTTATAAAACGTATGCTTTGGCGGATATAACGGTGCAGACCAGGGACGAAAATTTGCGCAAAACATTGGGTAAAGTTTTGCGTGCTATAGAGGATTATTCGTATAAACAAGATAAGGAGTAAAAAATGGCAAAAAAGAACAATATATTTAAAGAGTTTAGTACTTTTGTTCAACGTGGTAATGCAATCGATATGGCGGTTGGTATCATTGTAGGTAGTGTTATGACCGGTGTTGTTAATTCGTTGGTAAAAGATGTTATTATGCCACCGATTGGATTGTTGGTTGGTGGGGTTGATTTTTCGCAGTGGTTCTTTGTCCTGGGTGGGGGCGAATCTGGTGTGCATTATGAAACAATAGCAGCTGCCCAGGCGGCAGGGGCGACCACGTTAAATTTGGGGATGTTTATAAATTCTGTGGTAAGTTTCTTTATAACGATGTTTGCGATATTCTTGTTTGTGCGTACTATGAACAAGATGCGTGATAAAAAGCCTGCGAATACCCATGCGTGTCCATATTGTAAATCGACTATTAATAATGCGGCAACAAAATGCGCGTTTTGCTGTTCGGATGTAGAACCGGTTGAAACGGGGGCGGTCGTGGAAAGTGAGTTAAAGAAATCTTTGAAGGGGTTAAAGAAGGTGGCGGCCAATGTTGCGTCAGATTCTTTGAAAAAGATGAAGAAGATTGCAAAAGCGTAGGGTGTTTTTTTTGTTTGATGTATTATAAAAGTGGTGGGCGTACGGAGTGTTGCGCCCATTTTTTTGTTGGTGTGGGTAGGCTATTATTTGGCGTTAGGGTGATGTATTTTAAAGGCGTATAATGTATATTATGTATAGTTTGCTATTGTGTGGGGCGGCGGGGCGTATGTTTGTATGACAGATGTGATGTGGCATAGAATGTGCTGTGTAATGAATGTGAGTTGTTGTGTGTGATAGATTGTGTGGGTGTGTTGTTGTTTTTGATGGGTTGATATGTTTTTAATAATTATTTTTAATAGTTGTTAAATGTTTGTGGGGTTGTTGCTGTGTTTTTTTATGTTTGTTATTTATGATTTGTAGGTTTTAGTTGATTGTTAATTATTTAATTTAATATTTTGTTATTGCTGTTATAAATTATTTGTTTGTTTTTTTGTTG